>JBJOMZ010000067.1:0-15926 GCA_046052105.1 Verrucomicrobiota bacterium
CAACTATACTGTCACGGTCACCGGCACGGATCCCGATTTCGCCGCTGCGAAGACGATCGAGTTCTCCATCACAAAAGGCCGACCCAACATTTTGAGCACCCCCTTCCCTGCTGCTATTACCTATGGTGATACGCTTGCTTCCTATCCCCTTCTTGGAGGAACAGCCAGCGTGCCCGGCACTTTTGCGTTCGAAAATCCAAGCGCCATTCCAAGTGCGGGAAATAGCATGCAAAACTTGGTTTACACGCCCACCGACATCGTTCGCTATGAACCAGTCACCGTCGCAATGGAAGTTCAGGTGAGCAAGGCTACCCCTTCACTTGTCGCACTGCCCACGGCCGCAGCAGCGACCCACGGTCAAACTCTCGCCGAGGTAACCCTCGCCAATGGCCTTGCCAGCGTGCCGGGAAGTTTTACCTTCAACTCTATTGCTACTGTTTCCGCAGGCACCTCAAGGCAAACGATCACCTTCACACCGGACGACACGACAAACTACAATGCCCTCACTGCGGAGTTGGATATCACTGTCTCCCCAGCCACGCCTAGCATCCTCACCAGTCCGACTGCTACGCCCATCGTAGCAGGTCAAACGCTCAGCTCATCCACGCTCAACGGTGGCGCAGCCTCGGTCGAAGGCACTTTCACTTGGGAAAATTCCAATACCGTTCCCGATACCGGCACGACCACACAAAACTTTGTTTTCACACCGAACGACACGACAAATTACACCTCCACCACCGGCACGGTAAGCCTCACGGTCAACAAGGCCACACCCACCGTGACGAGCCCGCCCATCGCCTCCGCCATTACCTATGGCCAATCGGTCTCCGACTCGACGCTCGATGGCGGTATCGCATCGGTGGCGGGCACATTCGCGTGGACCAATCCCGCCACTAAACCAGATGCTGGCACTGCGACGCATGCATTCACCTTTACGCCGGATGATACGACAAACTACGAAGCCATGAGCGGCACTGTCAGCGTCACCGTGCACAAAGCCCTGGCAAGCATCACACTCGGCAACCTCAACGCCAGCTTCGACGGAACAGCCAAGTCCGCATCGGTCAGCACGACCCCGGAAGGACTTACGACAAACCTCACCTACAACGGAGAAAGCACGGCTCCAAGTAACCTGGGCACCTATGAAGTGGTAGCCACCATTGACGATGCAAACTTCACCGGCACAAAGAGCGAGCTTTTGACCATCACTCAGACGCGCCTCTTCGGAATCGGTGGTGATCCTCTCGGCCAGACGACATCGTCCGTCATCACCCTAACAAATAATCCAAGCATCCAAGGCATCGCCTGCGATGGAACACGAATTTATGTCAATTCCACGTCGTCGGAAATACGCGTTTATGATTTGAATGGCACATGGCTTGAGAGCCATGCCGTTGAGAACCTTCCCCCCTTGGGAAACAATCAAATGGCATACGCCGTTGGATACCTCTACGCGCGGAACGACGATACGCTCTACCGGATCTCGACGACAGATTGGTCGAGCACATTGGTCGCGGTCGATAGCTCCCATCCCTTGTTGACCTGTGCTTGGTGGATGTATGGTAGCCTCTTTGATACACCAGACGGTAAGCTCGGTGTCATGGGCCCCACCATTGATGGGCAATTCACCGTCAGGCTCTACCAGGTATCGAGCGATGGTCTCACACTCACTTGGGACAGTGATCAAGTCATCAACGACAACTGGTCCACCGATGAGCACGGCATGGCCTGCGACGGTGTTTATTTTTACCGGATGTCAATGTTGGATGGATGCAAGGTCTACGATTTGGAATCGGGGGAAATTGTGCACAACGGGGAGGGTTGGAACCTTTGGTCGGCTGCCGACGGGGGAACGATCCACAATCCCACTTGGCTCACTCGCAACCATCGCACAGGCCAGTTGATCGCGGGCGAATACCAGGCCGATCATTTGCTCGTCTTCACTCCCGACGACGGCGTCAACTTCACTGCGCCACAGAGCATGATATACGATGGCAGTGGCAAGGTCTTCTCTGCCTCTTCGACCGTGCCGTGCACATTCGCCTATACCTACACGGGGATCAGTGGCACTTCCTATGGTCCCAGCACCGAGGCGCCAAGGAATGCAGGAAACTACCTTGTCACGGCACGCTCGACAGATACGAGCCTCAAGGGATCAAGTAGCTTGCCCTTCGCCATCGTGCCGAAGACCATCACGGTCACGTCGGAAACTAAGACGAAACTTTACGGAGCAATAGATCCAGTGCTCACCTATCAAAGCTCCGGATTGGTGGGCGAAGATGAGATCACAGGAAGCCTGAATCGCGCACCCGGTGAAGATGCCGGATCCTACTCCATCCTGCAGGGCTCCATCACGGCGGGTGCGAATTATGCAATCAGCTACATCGGCTCCGATCTCATCATTGAAAAAGTGCCGATCTCTCCCACCAATTTCCTCGCAGCACAAACGACCAATCTCACTGTCGATCTCAGCTGGGCTCCCGACGGCACGCAAAACTCCGTCTGCACCGGTTTCCTCATTTCGCACAAACCCAGCGCGTCTGAGACATGGACGGAAAATACCGTCGATGCCGATGCCTCGAGCTACAGTGTGGGTGATCTTTTGCCCGGCACCGTTTACAACTTCCGCATTGTCGTGCTCAACGGCACCGATCGCTCAAGTGAAGTGGCTACGATTCTCACCACATGGACAAGCCTTGAGGAATGGAGATTCACCAACTTCGGCACGATTGCGAATTCCGGTCATGCCGCCGATCTCGCCAATCCGAACAACGATAAAATGCCCAACCTCATGAAGTATGCGCTCGGCATGAATGCCAACGCACCAAACGATCAAGCCAACTTGAATACTCAAGTGAATGCCGATGGTCGCCTTGCCTTATCCTTCATGCGTGCGCGTGGCGATTTGACATACACCGTAGAAGGCTCGGATGATTTGATCACATGGACGAGTATCGCCACAAACCCCGGCACGGCGGGTGTGATGGTAACCGTCACTGACACACCTTCTGCAAACGCTACAAAGCGCTTCATCCGCCTCAAAATCTCTCGTTAGACTAGCGAATATCCACTTCCTGTGATGCGCCTTTTTTTATAAGTGCGCGGGACTCCATATGTCAGCACGCAGTTTCCGCAAAATCAAGATCCCTCCCTTCTTCAGACGCTCAGGGCGTTCCCGACTCAGATGCGACAGGTGAACGTTGCCGCATGATGCATGCATCCGTATATGCCTCTCATCCATCGTATTCCTATCGCCGTCATTGGGCTCATGTTCGATTATTGCGCTCTACCCGGTTTCCCTAACTTGGTAGCCCTGCTTCATTTCCACTCAAAGACACTAAGGCACGGGACCGATTGTTCCGCCCTCGACGAACTTTGACTCTGTATAGATTTTTCGGCGGTCGTCTTTGCCTGCGGCAATATTCTTGACCCAACGTACGATACGGCGCACCACTGGACGGTAATCCCAGTAAATGTGTGAGGGAATCGGGCTGCACCAACCAAAACTTGGATCATGGTCAGACACCACCAATGAGACATCCCGGGGAGCGATGATACCCCGGTCAGCGAGATGCGTGCGCGCAGCGATGAAGAGTTGAGCCTCTTGGAATAAAATCGCCGTCGGCGGGCTAAATCGCCAGAGCTCATCGAGCAGTCGACCCAACCCCTCGCGGGTTTCCTCCCAGTCCGGTAGGTTATAACCACCTGAAGTGATGCTGGCAGCCTCAAGTTGATCGATGAACACCTGCTCTGGGTGCGACAATTCCGGCTTACGGCGCTCCTCGCGAGTGATCATCACGATCCGCTTGTGTCCGAGCTCGATCAGACGCTGCACGGCAGCCGTCTGACCAGAAATCATCATTGGAAAAGCTGCTGCGATCGGCAGGTCCTTGTGCCTTCCATACATCGCCAGCGCAGGGAACGTCTGCGCCGCGAACCAAGCAAGAACTTCTCGCGACGCCGCACTCACAATCCAGGCATCGGCTGGATTGTGATTCACGTAACGGGCCACCCGATCGACCTGCATGCCCAGCTCCTTGAGTGATTTTTCGGCGAAATCAGCGTCCATCCCCGCTTCCAAAAGCTCTGCCAAGAGGCTTGAGCTATCAATGTCCCCGCGGTCCTGCTTCTCATAGGGGAAAATCCTCACTCGCATTTTCCTGATTGCAAACGCATCCTCTCTCATGATGATGCGCCGTCGCCGGCCTTGTCCATCACAAATGAGGACGCGTTCTTCCTCCAGTTGCGCCATAGCAGCCCTGACGATGTCGCGCCCCACGTGGAGATGATTCATGATCCAGCTCTCACCAGGCATGGTGTCGGTCCACCTGCGGGATCGGATCTCCTCTTTCAGATATGCAGCCAACTGCTGAGATGCGGAACGGATGTGCAGTTTTTTCATGGGGAAAACATGGGTAAATCAGGATGAGTTAGCAATGAGGAAAAAATTTCCTAGTTAAAAAAATTGCAGATAATAAATTCATTCGGTATCTGCGTCAGCCTAACTTTAACGACAAGTCAACCTCATACTCCGAGCTAATTTCATCAACTCTACTGTCAGTCGCCGTGATGAAGATTCCCGCTATAAGAAAATTCCTTGCAGTTAGTAACGCGAAATCATGACTTCCTCCCTATCATCCATGGTCGTCGCCACTTGCCTGGCGGTCGGCTTGCTCGCCGCCCAGACCAGCCAACGGGGTTCCATGCCGACCCAAGTCGTCGATCCTGACATGGATCCCACCATCCTTCGCGAAAAAGCGATGCAGGTTATGGAAAACCACTGCTTTTCATGCCACGGCGCAAAAAAACAAAAGGGCGAAATCCGCTTCGATGATCTGGAGGCCATTGATCCTGTCGATTTGCAAAAACTTTTCGCCGAATCCAAGGAAGCCTTGCAAATCGGTGAAATGCCGCCCGAGGAGGCGAAAAGCCAGCCCAGCAAGGAAGAACGCGAGCTGCTCGTGAAATGGTTGGACACCCAGATCAGTGGGGATGCCGCCAAGGCTTTGACGGAAAAGCTCAAACGTTTCGAGTATGGCAACGTCGTCGATCACGCCGATCTTTTTTCTGGCAAACACGCTGGTCTTCCCGCTTCCACGCCCGATCGCCGCTGGCTGATCAGCGAGTTCATTTTCAACGAAAAAGTAAATCGCCTCCTCGATTACCATCCAGTCCGGACCATCTACGGCAAGCAAGTCGTCGTCCGCGGTGACAGCGGCATCCATTGGAGCCCGAAGACCGAACATGGAAACAAATTCCGCCGCACCATCACCAATCCATTCCTCCTGCCCAAAAAAGTCGGTGTGCGTTACTCCGCGAGCGATGCTCTCACAGCCGGGCACCTACTCACCATGCTGGGCAATGCCAAGCGCATCGCTGGCTATATGACTGCCGATGATACGATCAAAAAGCACTACCCGGCAATGCTCGCGCTGATGGAAACCGAATTCAAACATCGCGATATCCTCGCCTCGCGCGAGCGCTTCCTTACCACCCATGCCTACATGGAGCGTCTTCTGAAGGACATTTACGCAGAGAATAACGATGCATTGCTACCCGAATTCAAGCGAACCAGCATACCCGACCCGCAGCCCATGATGAGAAACGGCCAGGTTAGGATCGAGACGAATCTCGGCCTTCTCGACCGACTCGACAACATTGACCTTAACGCCGTTTTCCAAGGGCTTCATGCCTATCAAAAGGAAGGTGTGGAATTCGACCAAGTCATCGAGCAAAGCGAGCGAGATTGGGTCATGGAGGGGGTTGTCGAATCCAGGATTCTCAATCGCATCGGGATGATGAAGGCCTTCAAAATCACCTGGGACATCCAAGGCATCATCCGGAAATCCGCAGACAAGCGATACGCCCGTCCTGCCTACACCCCCCTCAACGAAGCAGAGATGCAGGTCATCGTCGCGGCCATCAAAAAACACCGCCAGCAAGGCGATAGCTACCAAGCCATCATCGATAAGTGCATGGGAGAATGGCAGACATCTATGAAGGCCGAGCGCGACGCCATGCCCGCCCCTGATCAAGCGCTGCTAGCCGAAGTGGTGAAGCAACTTTATGCGAAAATTTTCGAGCGGCAACCGACCGGAGCAGAACTGGAGAAGAGCATTGCCGTTCTCATTTCCTTCATGGACAAGCTCGGTCGCCAGTCCGCCATCGCCAAGTTCATCGAATCGCTGATTCTCAACACCGAGTTCGTTTATCGCAATGAATTCGGCCATGGCGATGCCGACGAGCATGACCGCCGCATGATGTCACCGATCGATGCCAGCTACGCTCTCGCCTACGCGCTAACGGATTCCAGCCCGGATGCTGAACTCGCAAAAGCTGCGGCGGAGGGTCGGATCAACACCCGCGCCGACTACGAGCGCGAAGTCCGCCGCATGCTTGCGCGGCGAGACATCTGGACCATTATCGACGAGAGCGTGCAGGCATTGAACCTCAACGCCAGCGTCACCAACCAACCGATCCGCAAGCTGCGTTTCTTCCGTGATTTCTTCGGCTACCCCAAGGCAACGGAAGTCTTCAAAGACGACTCGCGCTTCGGCGCGGGTAGTAACGAACAAGCGGCCAGTCGACTTGTGGATGAGGCGGACCTGCTGGTGGAACACATTCTGCAAAACGATCAGAACGTCTTCGAGACACTACTCGCCACTGACAAGTTTTATGTTTATCACAATGGCGACAATGCCGTGATGGAGGCAGCCTCAGCAACCTACAAGGAGAACTACGAATACTTCCGGAAGCTGGACTGGAAAAACTTCAAACCCGAAGATCTCGCACCGCACGCAAATTTCATGCTCACCAAGGGTCTCAAAGAGCTGAAAGAATACCGGCCCGGCAACGAGAAAAAGACCTTGGATCTCCTTGTCCGTTTCATGAAAACGGCGGAGCACCAATTCAGTGCGGGACAGAAAAACCCTATGCCCTTCATGTTTGTAGGGTATGGATTCTGGGCCGGAGGACCCGTCCTCGGACGCACCGGTCAGCAAATGCGCGGTGAACAAGTGACCTCGTATTGGAACATCGACTGGCGCACCTGGGACTATCCCGCCCAACAGCCCGCGACAATCCCCAATCGCAAAGGCATCCTCACTCACCCCGCGTGGTTGCTCGCCCACGCTCAGAACCTTGAATCTGATCCCATCCATCGCGGCAAATGGATACGCGAAAAACTCCTCGCCGGCACTATTCCGGACGTGCCCATCACGGTGGACGCCGTCATCCCTCCCGATCACACCAAAACCATGCGCCAGCGGATGGAAAACCGCACAGGTGCCGAAAAATGCTGGCGCTGCCACCAAAAAATGGATCCGCTCGGATTTCCATTCGAAATCTACGATGACTTCGGGCGCTACCGCATCGAGGAATTTCTCGAGCATCCCGAAAATCTCATCAAGAAAGCGCCGGCACCGCATGGCCCGATTCATGAGCTCACCTTTGGCGCCATGCTCCCCGTTTACAAATCCCTGCCGGTGAATCCCCGCGGAGTCCTCGACAGCACCGGCGACGCAGGACTCGACGGCGAGGTCAAGGACAGCTTCGAACTTATCGAACGCCTTGCGAAATCCCAAAAGGTCCGCCAATCGATCATTCGCCACGCCTTCCGCTTCTTCATGGGGCGAAATGAGAACCTCTCCGATTCCAAAACATTGATCGATGCAGAAAAAGCTTATCTGAATTCCAAAGGCAGCTTCGACGAGGTTATCGTCTCCCTGCTCACCTCCGATTCCTTCATCTACCGCAAATCGAACAGCAAAGAATAAGTCATGAACTTCAACCGTCGCGAATTTTTCAAAACCACCGCGCTCGGCGCCGCCGGACTCGCCCTCACCCCGTCCTTCAGCCACCTCATGGCCGCACCCGTCGGTGCCGCCGCAACTGGTGATTTCCCCCACCGCTTCATCTTCATCCGCAAATCCAACGGCAATCTACCTGAGCAATTCAGCCTGCCTTCGTTTTCCACGGAACAGCAGAAAATGCACAAAGAGAAACAAGCGTTCGATGTGGATCTCGACAAACACGAACTCCCTGCATGGCTGCGTGGATTGGAAAGTCATAAGGAAAACATGACCATCCTCCACGGTATCTCCATGTGCGTTTCCGGCGGCGGCCACTACTCCTACTCCGGTTGCATGGGCGCCTTTAAAGCTGGTCGCGACATCCTCAGCAACATCAAACGTGCCACCGTAGACTTCGAACTGGCAGCGCTTTTCCCCTCTCCCTTCGGCCATGTGGAAATGTCGCTTGCAGCACCTCACGGCAGGCCAAACAGTGGCGGCATCGTCTCGGGCATGTCCGCACCGGGTCCACAGCAGCGCAACTACTGTTACGCCGATCCCATGACCGCCTACCACGAACTCTTCAAATCGGTCACCAATACCAACGCAGTCGCGTCCGACAATTCTCTCCTCGACTACCTGCGCGATGAAGAATCCGCCCGACTTGGCAAGCTCGACGGTGAAGAACGCCTCAAGATCGACAACCAAGTGCGAGCCCTCGAATCCATCCGCGAGCGCAACCAAAAAGTCGCCACACTGGGTGATACGATCAAAAAGCACTTACCCAAAATGGATCCCATTCATGAGAACGGCGGTCTCGATGCCACCCTTCTGCAGAAGCAAGCTGCTTTCACCGATATCATCATCGCCGCCCTCGCCTCCGGCCTCACCAACGTCGTCACCTACACGATCGACGACCTCGGCACCGACATTGCCACACTGCCGGAAAATGAAGCCAAAACCAGCATTCACGCCATTGGTCACGCCGCCGATGATGGTGCACTCGCCATGCGTGCCGCGATGCAGGCGCACCACATGAAGCAGATCGAGACCATGGTTACCAAGCTAAAGTCGATCCCCGAAGGAACCGGCACCCTATTTGATAACACTACCATCATCTACCTGCCTGAGACCGGAGCGGGACACCACAGCCCAGACACCGAGGCACCCATGATTGTCATGACCGGTAGGAACTCAAAACTCGATCTCGCCGGCCGTTACATCCGTCTACCATTCCACGGCAGCGAAGGCCATAAGACTCTGAGCAACTGGTATACCACCCTCCTCAACGCCTACGGCAACCCGATCAAACACTATGGTGACCTAGATATGGTCATGCAGCGCAGCAGGCTCGATCAAATGGGGCCGATCAAGCGCTTTATGGTTTGATTTTTCAGAGTGATCCACGCATCAAAACACAGGAAAATGATGTATACTTCTATAAAACAGCCCTTATCCATCATCACCTCGCTCCTGCTATTGCGTGTTGTTCCCAGCAGTGCACAGCCTACGGAAACAAAGCTCGAGCTCGCCACGCCCTTTACCCAAAACATGATCCTCCAGCGCGAGTCTCCCCTACCGGTTTGGGGATTCGATGCACCGGGTAGCAAAATTACGCTCAACTTCGCAGGTCAGGAGAAAACCGCCGTGACAGGGGAAAATGGCAAGTGGACTCTCAAGCTCGACCCACTCCCCGCCTCCGCTCAAGAACGTGAATTCAAAGTCACATCCTCCACTGGCCAAGCCATCACCCTCGGCGGTGTCCTCGTTGGCGAAGTCTGGTTCTCCTCCGGCCAATCCAACATGGTCTGGGAAGCAAGCAAAAGCTCGGTCAAGGAACTCGCCGAAACGATCGCCACGTCCGAAAAAGAGATCCCGATCCGCGAAATCAACATCAACACCGAATCCTCCGTCTACCCGCAAGACCGCGCCACTTCCGATGTCGGTTGGAAAAAATCCACAGCAGCACCGGGCTTTTCCGCCCTCTCCCTCGCCTTCGCCTACGATCTCTACAAGGAACTCGGCGTCCCCGTCGGCATCCTTCTCAGCGCCCACAGCAACACCCGTATCGAAGCCTTTACCCAGGGTGATGCCATCAAAGCACACCCCGAACTCAAAAGCGACGCCGACCTCATTTACGATGCCGAAATTCTAACAGAACGCGGTCAGAATGCTTTCAAAAAATACCTCGAAGACATCCCGAAATGGCAAGCCGAGGCGGGCGAAGCCGCGCTCGCTGCCGCATGGATCCCGAAGCGTCCTGACCTCCCTGGCATCACCGCCATGTGGCGCGGACCCTCGCAATTTTACAACGGCAAAATCCACCCGCTCGTGCCCTATGCCATCCGCGGCACACTCTGGTGCCAGGGTGAGAGCAACGAATCCGACGGAGTCCTATACGCCGCCCGCATGGAAGCCCTTCTCAACGGCTACCGCGCCGCTTGGAACATGCCGGAAATGCCCTTCATCTTCACCCAACTTCAAAGCTACGGCAAAAGCCCCAACCCCGACGAAATGGGCCTCGCGGAAATCCGCCAATCCCAGCACCAATTCTTCATCGATAACCGCAAAAACGTCGGCATGGTCGTCCAGTTCGATGTCAACTCCGACGACGCTGGCGGCATCCACTACTTCAGCAAACTCCACCCTGGTCAGCGCATGGCCCGCTGGGCCCTCGCCAAGCAATATGGAAAAAACATCGCCCATACCGGTCCTATCTACAGCGGCTATCAAGTTGACGGTGAACGCGTCATCATATCCTTTGAAAAAGATAGCCTCTTTGGTGGACTCATGAGCGGCAGCAAAGGCTCTAGCAAGGAAATCAAAAATCCGGAAAAATACTACGAACCCGCCAGACCGACTCCCGGCGCGGAACTCAAGCAATTCCGCCTCTGCGGTGCCGACAAAAAATGGCACACCGCTGCGGCCAAAATCGAGGGCGATTCCGTCGTCGTCACCTCACCGGAGGTCACTGCCCCCATCGGCGTCCAATACGCCTACTCCGCCGCACCCGCCGGTGCCAATCTTTACAACCGAGCCGGTCTACCCGCCACCCCGTTTTCCGCGATGAACGGTGCGCTCATTCACGTCGATGCCGCCACCCGCGCCGCCCAGCTCAAATCCCAATACGCCCGCTTCACCGACCCGAACCTCCCCATCCTCCAAGTCGCCGAATACTTTCGTGACGGAGCCATCATCCAGCGCGATAAACCCATCCCGATCTGGGGCCACGCCAATGTGGGTGAGACCGTCACCGTTATTCTAGGAGGAGTCACCCAAACCGTCCAGCCCAACAAGTTCCTTCAATGGTCGGTCGAATTCCCCGCCCTCAAAGCGTCCGCGGAACCCATCACCCTCGAAGTCAAAACCACCAATGGCTTCAGCAAAAAAGTCAGCAACATTCTCGTCGGCGATGTCTGGTATATCACCGGCACGAATTCTCTCATCATCAACGAATCGCCCTACAACGAGAAAGCCCAAGACGCCGTCATGCCCGAAGCCATGCCCCTCGTGCGCGAGTTCAAACGGCGCAGCAACGGCAACTCCACGCATGTCCCACGCAAACGTTCCTTTGAGACTGGAGATGGAAAATACCGCTCCTACTGGGCAACGGCCGACTACGCCAAGCCCGGCCAAGGCGTCACGACCTTTGCCTACCACTTCGCCAAGACCCTTGCCCGCCAAGGCATTCCTCAAGGCTTCATCACCATGTCCTCGGGACGAGATGGAAAGCCGGGACAACCCGCAGGACAATATTCCTCACCACTAGCCTGGACATCCTACCAAGGCATCAAACACATCAAAAACCCCGCCTTCCAAGCGCGTATCGATGAAGTTTCCCTGCAATACCCTGGATCCGAAATCTCGAAAAAAGCCATCGCCAAGCACCTCGAGACAATCCGCGAATTTATCAAACTCGGCAAACAACACGCCGCCTCTGGTGCCGACTTCACCACCTTCCGCGCCGTTGCACCCAGCTTCCCCGAAGCCGGCACCAACAAAGCCGTTTCTGTCGATAAAATTCCGACCTACGCCTACAACTGGTGTGTCAGCCCGCTAACACCCATGGCCGTCTCCGGCGTCATCTGGATTCCATCCCAAGCCGGCATCGGCGAAAACCCCGCCCACTACGCCGCCGAGCTAGAAGCCTACGCCAAGAGCCTGCCCGGCACCTACGGCCAAGCGGAAGTCCCTTTCCTCTTCGTCCAGCCCAGCCCCCAACTCGTCGAGGGCATCACCGCTCCCAACATTCCCGATGCCAAATTCCTACCTCTCGATGAATGGCCCAAGAGCCTCGGTGAGATCGCTAGGAAGCTTGCCGAAGGCATGAAATGAAACACCTTTCCCGCTATCTGATACCTCTACTTTTTCAGACCAATATGATTTCTATTACCAACGAACCATGCAACTCCGTGATCATCTAACAAAAGTATTTTCCCAAGCTCTCTTCTTCGTGCTGCTCACTGCGCCAGTCACCCACGCCCGCACGTGGACGAGCGCCGATGGCAAAAGCACCTTTGTAGGGGATTTGATCGCTTACAATGCCGCCACACATGAGGTAACAGTGGATCGTGCAGGAAAGCGAGTCACTTTCAAAGAGCATGTGCTATCGGAAAGCGACATCGCTTTTCTCAAAAATACTTCAGCCCCAACGCTCCATACTCCCAAGCCCGTCGAGGCAGTAACCGCCAAACCACCTACCAGCATTCCGGTCAATCAAACCGCGCTGCTCGGAAATGGCAGACCTGACTACACTTTCAAACCTGCCCCATTTGATAAAGGCAAGCCATGGCTCATCAGGAACTTCGGCCCCGTCGGTATCGGCATCATGCTCGAAAAAGGCCCTGTGATGAAAATCCAAAACATCGAAGCCGGCTCACCCGCAGAAAAAGCCGGCAATCTCAAGCAAGGTGACATCATCGAGAGCATCAATGGCGTGAAGCTTACCGAGACCAAGCGCGATCCCCGCCTGGTTCTCGGCGACCTCATCACGGAAGCCGAAGCTACGGATGGCAAAATCAACCTGCAGCTAAAAGACAAGGGTATCGTCACCGTGATCATTCCCGTCCTCGGTCGCTACAGCGAGACCTGGCCCCTGAATTGTCCCAAGTCAGACAAGATCGTTCGCAACCTTGCCGACCTCATCGCAAAACAGGGCAAAACCGAATGGGGTTCGATCCTTTTCCTGCTTTCCACTGGTGAGGAAAAAGACCTCGATGTGGTGCGTGGCTGGATGAAAGAGAGAAAGGCAACTTGGGCGCATAACTGGTCTGTCGGAATCGAGGGCATGGGGATTTGTGAATACTACCTCAGAACGGGAGACGCCACGGCGCTCCCCATCATCCAAAAAGGCGCGGATCACCTAAGAGATCGAATTTATAACGGCGGTTGGTCAGGCAGGGCTGCTTCTTTCAATTATCAATCCGGGGGTCACCTCAATGCCGCCGGTGTCCACTGCGTCACCTTCCTGATGCTAGCGAAAACCTGCGGTGTGAACGTCGACGAGAAAACCTTCCAAACCAGCCTTTCGCATTTCTTCGACTACTCTGGCAAAGGCAGCGTGCCCTACGGTGACTACGTGCCCAAACCCGGGTTCTCCGACTGCAATGGCAAGACAGGCGGCTTGGCACTTGCAATGGCTGCCGCCGCCCGACTGACTCCCAACGGAGAAAAATCGGTTTATGCGAAAGCCGCCCATACCAATGCTATCAAAGCATACTATGGCACTCATAGCTATAACATGGGCCACACCGGCGGTGGCATCGGCGAAATCTGGAAGTCCGCAGGTGTGGGCTTGCTGGCAGAAAAACGCCAGAATCAATACCGTGATTATATGAACGCCAGGAGGTGGACACTCGAGCTTTCCCGGCGGCACAACGGAGCTATGGGCATCGCCGGCGGCGAAGAAGGCAATTACGATCAGGCTTCTGGGGAAAAACCGATCGCTTGGGGCACCTTGTATGCGCTCAATTACACTCTGCCGCGCAAGCACCTACACCTCTTCGGCGCACCCCTCAGTAAGTGGGCGAAATCCTGTCAGCTGCCCGAACGCCCCGTCGGATCGAACTCTGCTGATGATGATTTCAATTCACCATTTCCTGTCCCGGGAGGCCCGTGGAGCGATGAGCATATCTTCAAGGAAACCCTGATGCTACATGGCGGAGCTTCAATTGGCGCTCAATTGTCTAGCGATCAAGTCACCGACGAAACCATCCGCACCTACTTGCACCATCCGGAGATTACCCACCGCTTCGATGCCATGGGCATCGTGCTAAAACTGAAGAAGGACGATATGATCCTTGAACTCCTGCGTTCCAAAGACGCGAGATTGCGACACGTCGGCATTATGGCTGTCCATGAGCTTCTGGGAACGTGGCGCGCCAGCAGCGAAGAACAAAAACGCCGAGCCACCCCCGAGATCATGTCGGCAGTGGATCAAATAATCCGCAATCCCGATGAGTCCGGTTTCGTCAGAGGCTGGGCGGCCGGACTTCTCAAACATGCCAACACGGAACGCTTGCGCACCTTCAGGCCGCTACTTGCAGAATTGATGGGAAAAGAGCCCACGCAAGTAGCTGCAATTCACGCCAGCATGCCACTGCTAACCGACACGGAAAGTTACCAGATCATTTTTCCCCCGATGATGAAGGCCATCTCCACCGCCACATCCTACGCCGTGTCCATGTCCGCTACCGGCATGATCAGCAAGGCGATGGAACAAGCCAGTCCAGAGATCAAAGAATATGGACTAAAACAGCTCAAAAACCTCTATGGGGAACAACCCAAAGACCTTGTGAGCAGCGACACGGGCATTTACATCATCCCCGATGGAGCTACCGCCAAGCGGAGAGCGATCGGGCAATCGCTCGCATTCACCCCCGAAGGACTGGAATTCATGAAGCTCATGCCCAAAACCACGCTGAAGTCCTACATCAGCGGCAAGGATTCCGATATGTTCAGCTTTAGCGGAAAATTCGAAATCGACAAAAAATACGTCGGCGGCACATGGATATGGGTCACAAGCACCCACCCACCCCGCCTAGGAGACATCGACACCATCGTCAAGAAGTGGATCAAGGATCGCAAAGGCAATGTCGCACCCTTTGATGCCAAAGACACGGTTGAATTCCGCGAAGACGGCACCGTCCAAAAGAGTTCCCTCTATGGCGGCAAGCACAAAGGCCAATACTACTGGACGGGCCATACCGTTTTCGGAGTGAATACCGGCGAAGCCTGCAAAATGGAAATCCGCATGATCGACGGCTACGAATTCATGGTCATCGAAAACGGCAACTTCGCCCCCGTCATCCCTAAGGAAGGCGAAGCCGAAGCCACCGTAATCACGCCAGACTATCACTGCGGTTATACCGTCTACATGAGGAAGCCGCAATAGACATAGCAGGTGGTAGAAATGCGATGGTCTACCTCTTTATGTTGTGCTTTTGCTTGAGATTCGATGAAAGAAAGTGAGCATCGAAGGCAAGAGCTCCCTCGGGTTTTTTGTTTAGAAATTGAACCAGCAATCCCGTTTCTGGAAATTGGAAAGTTATGGTCTGCCCCGGCTCGCAATCAATCTCCTGTTAGCTTTGACTCACCAGTCCGTCTCTTTTTTCTTCCTAAACTCCCGCTACTGTTTTGCTCTTGGATTCGGCTCATCATTCATGACCACGACGAGATCACCGAGCAAAAATTCCGGATATTCGTCTGGCACGCGGTATGCGACACAGTGACCCAGGCGTGAGTGCTCTTGGAGTTCGAATACCGACTCACACAGATGCACCTGCTTCGCGCAGTCGTTGCAGTAACGGACATTGAAAGATTCCGTTACCTTCAACTCTTTCCACCGCTTGCCGCAAATGAAATTGAAATGCTTGCAGGCAACAACTCGCTTGTTGAGCAAGTCATGAAAAGATCGCCATTCAGACGCTCCCTCTCGCATGATCAGTGTTTCGTTATCGATATCACAGTCCTCATGCAATGTGAGTAAATCTTCCAGAGAAACAGGGCCCTGCTTCTCACCCTCATCGTCGTGATACCACCATTCCCGTTTTTCATCATTGGTTGATGGAGTTATGGAATCATCATGCGTCGAATTATTCATACCATCGAATTAGCACATCAACAATCGGGGTGGAA
>JBJOMZ010000068.1:0-15813 GCA_046052105.1 Verrucomicrobiota bacterium
CTGAGGCGTGAGTTTCATCTCGGCTCCCATGGTGTAGTAGCCCGTCTCTTTACCTTCCGCGTCTGTGGCCATCATGCTCAATGTCAGAGCATCGTTATCCGCGGCGCGAATCGATCCACCACGGGCGGATTTCGATCCGCTCGCCGCCACTCCGGCAAACAAAGTTTCATCTGGCTTGATGTGCGGAGAGGCATTGCGATAGCTGAAGCAGACACTGAGTTTTTTGGCATCGGACTGTGGTGTTACGCGGATCCATGCGGCCTGCTCATCTACAGAGAAGGTTTTGGTGGTGAGAACACCAGATTCCGCGGTGATGGTGTCCAGCTTGGTCCAGTTGCCATCGCCTTTGCGATCCACTTCCAGCAACAATGAAAGCGGTGTGGACTCCGTGTGCGAGACATGCATCACGCGCTGTTGATAACCGCTGAACAGATAGGGATCAGAGGCCTTTCCGGCCTTGACGTCATCATGCAACCACAGTGCGCCGCGACCCAGCACCGCGCCGAGTTGATCAAGACGCTCGTGTTTCACAAACCATAGGTTCGATTGCGAGCGCGGCGCCGCGATTTCCCCCTTGGCCTTGCGTTTGTTGAGGAATTCCGATTTTGCCGTATCGTCGCAACCGAGAACGACCTTGCCCTGCCACTCGCAAAAGTCGCCGATGACCTTGAGGTAATTCGAGCGCGGTGTGATACCGGCGGATTTTTGTGGCGTGAAATCCTTGGGAAATTTCCAAAATGTTCCGTGCATGGTCATGAGGAAATCTTTTTCGCCGATGTCGCGAATGCGCGGCCACTCGGTGTTCCAGCCGTGGGCACCGTCGTAGGAATGGGATCCTTTCGGCAGACGATAGGAATGCCATTTTCCGTCATGCAGGCACATCAGGATGAGCGAGCGATGATCCCATCCGACCGCCCACAGCGGTGCGTCCGGAGAATCCGCATGCCCCATGATGCCGCCTGGACCGGTGACCTCGGTGAACTGGTTGCGCCGTACGATTGTCCATTTGTCCGCCTTGCCATCCCATTCCGCCAGCACGCCACTGGGAATGCGCGGATTAACTCTGGCCTCACCACCGTGTTCGCCATTGTTTGCATACACGTATCGGCCCTGTGCCGAATAAAAGCCTTTGCCATGGTAACCGGGCAGATTTGCTTTTGGTCCTTCCTTATCCTCGCTCGTGGTTTTTTTGTTAGCGCCTCCAGGCTGCAGATGTTCATCAATCCAAAGGTATTTCACCGCCAGGGTTTTCACATCCACTTCGCAAATGCCTTCTTCCATGCTTGCATAAAGAATCTTGCCCGCCGGATCGGTGAGGTGGCGAGCATTACCCGTGTGACGACCAAACATCGTGGTATAGGGAATGGTGCGCACTCCTCCTTGGGCATCAATGATATAGGGACCCAGAAACAACTGCTGGGATTCCTCATGAATCATGCGGTTCGCTGGTGTGCCACCTATGCTTTCCGAGCGAATGGTTTGCTTCAAGTCGGTGGTGATCTCGTAAAGTTTGTCTGTTGATCCCTTGGGCTGGTGCGGCGCGTAAGTTATCGCCCACAGTTTTCCCGCCCAAGGCACCACTGCACCCGTGCCACATTCGCCTTCTTGGTTTGACATGACCAAGTGTGGATAAATACCGGAAAACTCCACCTGCGCGATGGCAGGGAGATGCAACAAACTAACAAACAGCAGAGAGCGAAACATGCACGCTTTTTACGTGAGGCGTCGACGGATCTTATCTTTTGACTTTGTCATACACCACCCAGCCGAATACGACAGCAGTCATTCTTTTGCGCGCGCAGGAATTTCAATTTCCCGGGGAAAAGCTTCTGTGGTCGGCATTTTTAGCGCATCATCGATGCCTTTGTCGTAATCCGAGGGATATTGGGTGCGCAACGATTGCAAACGGTTTTTTAGTTGCTGGGTATCGATCAGATTTGTGGAAGATAGCGCGGCTTTTTGCAGATAAAAAACCGCCAACCGTGGTTGATCGAAAACTTCTTGTTGGCGAACGCCATTCAGGTAATCGCGGATCGTCTGCGCTTGTGCCTGGGATAATAGCTGCCGCGATGCCTTGAAACACTGCGAAACGGAGTGCAGTTGACTCATGGCTTCGTAATTTTTTTGTTCACGGAATTTTGCCATCAGGGTCTTGAGCCTGTTTTCGTGATCTTTCGCATCATGAGAAGTTTCCGCTGGGAAGAATCGTAGGAGCGCCGACCACTCGACTTCGGCTTCCAGAAGCTTGATGCGATCCACCAAGGGCCCAGATGTAGGTGTCGATCTCGAAGAATCACCGATGTAGTAACTCGAAGAAGACGAGGTTTGCATCATGAAGGCTTCTCCGCTTGAAAGTTGCTGGGCGATGTCCGCGCAACGGTTGATGCGTGGCATCAGTCCCGTTAGGGCATTCGTTCCATTCTCGCTCACGGAATTCGATGAAGCGCGGGTGAGTTCGGGCAAGATGGCAGGCAATTCGCTGCAGGATTTGGCTTGTAGCAAGAGCTCTTCGGCATCGACAAGCAAAGCGCGTTTGACGGCAGCGCCGTCCTTCGACGGCACTTGAACTTGGTAACGCTTGAGTTTTTCGAGCAAATCCTCTTTTGACAACAAGGCCTCGCCATCCGAGTAATCGTTATACAGCTGCTGTAGGTTGAGTTGGTTGATAACACCCATTTTCAATGCTGTGACGCTGTCCTTGATGCTCCGTGCGAGTAGCGACAGACGTTCCAGTTTCGAGCTGAGATTGAATGCATGGGAATGACGGTTCGACGAGGCATAAGAGCGCAATCTTTTGATCTCCTCCAACAAGCCGACAAGCTGGTCTTGATGGGCATCATCAAGAATGCGCGCTAGCAATTGATCGGTAGCCGCTTTCAATTCGGCGACATCGTAGAAAAGACGCACGGAAATTTCTTGGCCTTTCCCGTCTTTGCCGCGGATCAGATAACGATTCATGCGGCTGGTGAATTCCTCTGGTTTGATCACTACGCCATAGGAGGAATCATGGCGCGTGAAATCCTCCGCAGTGAAGTTGGGAGTCCCGCCCTCTCTGCCGCGCTGGATGCTTTCCTTTAACTTGCGACCTAACATATCAAGCCACTGCCAGCGCGAGGCCTGCGTTTCCGTGGCATTGGAGGCCATGCTCATCTGGTGGTTCTTATTGACTTTTTGGATGAGTTCATCGAGGCGATCTTGATTGGCATCATCGATCAATTCCTGAAAGGTCTGTTGCCATAAAACTTCCAGTTCCTTGGGCGGCAGCATGCCGATGCTCTTGCGGAGGTTTTGCAACGATTGTGTGACTTCATCGGCCGTGAGAAACGATGAGACACGAGAGGAAAGGTTCTCCATCTGGGTGATTTGTCCGGCGGCGTAGCGGATTTGGTTCGAGTCTCGATACTGATGAAAACTCAGCCAGTGCTCCATGAATTCCGAAACACTGGTAGTGTTGACAGGTGTGGCGTTGTCATCGCGGAATCCACCATTCGGCACCTTCAAGCGATCCTCTTTGTATGCGGAGATCACCTTGCGAATTTCCTCAGTCTCCGTGGCTTTCATGACGCGACGCAACGCGTCGGCTGTGCTTTTGCGGATCTCTTCAGCCATCTGCTTGCTCTGTTTTTCCATCAAGTCGCTGATTTGCGTTATGCAGGCATTGGTAGCTTCTCGTGTTTTCTGGGAAATGTTGTCCTGGTTGACAACGGACTTTAAACTCTGCAAACGTCCTTCGATCGATGAGCGTGCTTGGTTGTCACGCCAGACGGGGCTCATGGCTTTCAGTTGCAAGGCTACATTGGGGTTCAGCTTCTTGTTGTTGGCGATCTCGTTTTCCAGCGTCGTCGTGATCTGCTTGTGCAAGGATTCAAGAGTTACCTGCGCTGGAGCTGTCTGGCCCAGTGCGGGCGACAACAAAACGGAACAGCAAAGGGTGAGTAGGGAGAGTGGTCGTTTCATGGATCGATGGGCGGAATGAGACTTATGGCACCAGTCCAAGGGAGGGATCTACCATCCCCGATATTTTTCCGTTAGGCAATCAGGAAAGTTTGTCTTTACACGTAATCAGAACCTGCACGGGCATGCAAACGGATGCCATGCGTTGGCTGCTGCCCATGAAGGCACTTGCAAGCAGAAAGAGCCCACGGCAGCATTTGCTGCGTGGGCTCCCAACGAGGGGGGATTCGTCGAGTCGAATCCTTTACTCACCAAGTTGTGCGCACACCGAGTATGGCATTGAATCCGGGTTCGTTGTTTCCGGAACCGTGATGACGGAAATCCACATTGCTGATGTTTTCCAAGCCAAGTGTGACCAACAGATGGTCTGTGGCCTGCCAGCCGCTGTAAAGCATGGGAACGACGTAGGAGGGTGTGCCTTTGTTGGGGAAGCGTTGGGTGTCGCCCTTGTCCGCGGCCGACAGGCGATCCGCTGTCTCCGCTCCTACCAAACGGCCTTCGACCCAGTATTTCGCAGAAGGGTGCGTCCAACGCAGAGCCACGGATCCCGTCAATGGCAGAGCCCGGCTGTAGGGCTCCTCCAGTGTCGGGCCACCTACGAAGGCGGCCGTGGAAGTTTCTCCCTTCTGCCATGCAACAAATCCCGAAAGCAGCCATTGTTCGCTGATGCGCCATGCGCCCTCGACTTCGAATCCGTAAATGTAGCCATCCCTGCCGTTCGCGGCTTGGGTCGTAGTTGAATCTTCGATTACCGGAACATCGGTGATGATGTTTTCAATATCCGTGTAGAAAAATGCGGCTTGCATGCTGGTGGATTTTCCACTCTGCCGCAGCCCGATTTCGTAGGTAAGAAAGTCCTCCGGATTCACATTCACGGAACCGCCGGTTTCCACACCGGAGCGGCTGGTGGTTACGCCCGACAAGTCGGCGAGATTCGGCGCGCGGAACGCTTGGGACACGCCGCCATACACCGACCAATCAAAAGGCAATTCCTCAATAGCACGCAGTGAAAAAACCGTATTGTTCCAGTCTCGTTGAGAGCCGATGTCCGCGGCGGCATTGTTGTCCCAGCGCTTGCCGATGTCAGCCTCGGCATAGGTGTGGCGCACGCCAGACTCCACGCGAAGTTTCTCCTGCACCTGCCAATGATACTGACCGTGCATGCCGAAAAGGGAATAGCGGGAATCATCCGCCACGGGGCGGGCGGAGGGTCTAGACAGCGCTCCTGATCCTACATCGCGCTTGGCATAGCTGTCAACCTGATCCTGGTAGTAATCCAAACCATAGATCCATTTGCCCGGCCCCATCGGCGATTCAAATTCAAGATCGATGCCGTAGGTTTGCACATTCGCTTGCTGCCATTGGCGATAACGCGTGGAATTAAACGATTGAGTCGTATTATTCCTACGGTCTTGAAATTCCAAATCACTATTGTCCTGGTAGGACAAGGTGGCAGACCAACGCGAGATGAAAGCGCCTTGGCGCGGGTCGTCCGATGCCACGCGCAGGAATCCCAGTATACGATCCTGATCATAGGTATTGGCCAACCATGTGCCCGCAGTCGCCGTGGAGCCATCGTTTGTCCATCCGGGATTGTAAACCGTGCGGTGCCAGCGCCAGACATCGTCCTGCCGCACGCGCATAAACGCGGCGGTAAGAGTGGTATCGGGGTTGATTGCGGATTCGAAACGCAGATCCCAGTCGTGCTCGCCGTATCCTGTGTTGCGCATGGTGCCGATCGCCGATGAGTGAATGTCACCGAAATCCTTTTCCGTGATCCCGGCGCGTAAGCCCCATTTCCCGCCTTGTCCGATCGCCCCATCGAGGCGCCCGATGTGCGAGTCATCGCCATTGCTACGATATTCATAGTAAGCGGATCCATGGCTGAAAAACTCACCCGCCGCCTCATCACGAAAGCCGGTGGTTTTACCGAAGGCGTTCAATGTGCCGCCGATGGCATCTGAACCATAGGGCACACTGCCCTGGCTTTTGATGAGCTCCATGTGATCGATCGCGTAGGAATCGAGAGTGTTCCAATACTGAACTGGACCACTGCGCCAAGTCGAGTTGTTGATGCGTATCCCATCATACATGAGCAGGTTGCTGCGCCCGGTTTGCCCGCGGATGAAGGGCGAGCCGTGACCGTAGGTGGTTTTTTGGGAGAGAACACCCGGGGTGAAATTCAACGCGTCGGGTATGTTGCGGCGGAAATTGTTCTGGAGAAAATCCTGTCCCACGTAGGTGCTGGAGTAGGCTGTTTCGGATTCCTTGGATTTTCCTCGTGTGGCGGTAACAACAATCGGTTCAAGTAAATCCTGTGCGCTAAGTGTAGGAAGGGTGGCGGATAACGTGGCTGTCATCAGAACGGTAGTGCGCAACAGGGAAAAACGTGGGTGGGACATGATCGAATTCATGGGGTGTGTTTTTATCAAGCGGGACAGCGGTGCAATCGCTGTTCAAGGAATGAATCGTCGATTGTGGCGATCAGGTTCAGTAAAAAGGAAAAATTTTTTCGCTTTTTTATCGCAACGCCAGCGATGCCATGGCGGTGCTGTAAAGCCTGCCACCCACGCTGGCCCAACGATCATCGGGCGACCAACTGCCCGAGTCCTCGCCCTGCTGAACCTGCTTTTCTAACAGAATTGTTTTGATCGAGGTGAGTTGATCGTGAGCGCTGTCGCTGGTCGACTCCCGCAGGCGGGTCGTGGCAACATAGAGACTGAAAAAGTCAACATGTTTGGCTTGGGTAAGTGTATCGCGCTCCGGCAGCTCTTTGATATGGGAATTCAGCCATTTGGTGGCCAGGGAAATGTGAGGCTGCACTTCCTCCCACCCGAGTCGGGCGGCGAGTTGGAGTGCTTCCCGTTGCCACAATGTGACTGTCAGATCAGGTTGCGCGGCTTCTGCCACCGACCAACCTCCCGAGGGTTGCTGCTGGCTGATGATCACATCCAAGGCTCGTTGCAGCACGCCCTTCAATTGGGCATCCGGCTGCCGCTGGTAGCTGGAGAGCAGTGCCAATGTGCTGATGCCCTGGGTGTAGGAAGAGCCGTAAAACGCAGGTCCGAAACGTCCGCGTTCATCGCAGTGACCGAGCAAGTAATCTCGGGCCTTCGCGGATGCTTCTTGCTGATGCGGGCTTCTTTCGCCCTCGGCGGAACTCATGGCCAACAGTGGCAGGGCGGTGAGAGCGACTTCAAAACGCGGATCGCCGCCCCAGCGGGCGGGATTCCACGAGCCATTTGACTCCTGGCTTCGGCAAAACCAATCGAGCGCCTCTTGCACACCGGATTCTTTCGTTTCGATCGAGGTGATGACCGCCGGGTCGCGTTGCGGGTTCCACGAGGAAATCCCCCATACCGAGAGACCAACCAGCACGACCGCCACGGCAGCGCGCTGGAACCAGCGCATGCGGGATTCGTGGATTTGCTCACGTTTCACCGCCGACATCACACGGTGGGTGAGATCCGCCGAGGGAGTCACTTCCGGAACGGAGTGCAGGCGCGCGCGAAGCCACTGCAAGTCCTCGGGTGCGGGAGTATCGGTGAGGTTCGGGTTGTGGGGATTTTGATCATTCATGAAGCAAGTCGCGGAGAGCGTTGATGGCAAGATGGAGGCGAGATTTCACGGTGCCGAGAGGGATTTGCAGAACATCGGCGATTTCCTGATAGGGCAGGCCTTGGTAAAAATGCAAGACCACCACATCGCGAAGTTTGGGAGAGAGCTTATCGAGTGCGGCTTCCACATCGATGCCCGGCGTGGGCTCATCGGCAGCGGTCTCCACGGTTTCCGCAACCACGCGCAGTTCGACGGCCAGTTTCTCGCGGCGTTGAGCCTTGCGCCCCATGTCAGCCCATACCCGATAGGCGAGCACATGAAGGAATGTCGTGAATTTTGCCGTCGGCTGGTAGCGGTCACGGAATTGATAGAGACGCACGAAGGTGTTTTGCACAAGATCCTCACATTCCGATTGAGCGCCCATGCGCGCGAAAAAGTTCAGTAACAATTTTTGATGGCGCGTGACAATGTGCTCGAAGGCTGTCAGATCGCCGGCTGCCACCTTCGCCATGCATTGCACATCGGGGTCCGAGCAACCGAGAGTGCTCCCGTCAACATCCCGCGCCTCGGTCATGGCAAGAACTGCCTCGATATCCGATGCCATGGGTGTGAGTGGGTTCATGCGATGCCGTGAGTGAACTGAGGGAGCTCTGATCGATAGCCAAGCGGATCTTTCTACGTGCCGATGAGAGGATTCTTAGAAAAATTTGCCATAGCGTTCGCGCAGTTGCTGTTGCCATTTTTCGATGAAACCCAGATCGCGCACGCAAGCCCAGGCTTCCGCGGCGTTGAGATGGCCCGCTTCGATTTCGGCAAACAAGGCTGTTTTTCGCGCCAGCCACTCTCGCAATCGGCCCTGCCATTCCTCGATGCGCGCGCGCCCACCCTGCATCTCCTTTTCCATCATTGCCCTGGCGAGCGCGCTTTGGCATTGATCGCGGCGGCGCAACAATGCATCGGACTCCTGTATCACCGCGCCGACCTGACCGAACCAATCCACCAATTCCCCATCAATGACGCCACGGGTTTCTCCTTGAAGACCATGCAGCTCCAACCAGTGGCGAAGACGGGATGCCGGGCTGCGCAGGATCTCGTATGCCTTGGTGAGAGCCGCTTGTGCCGCTTCGCTCTGCGCCTCTTTGCTTGCCATCCGATAGGCTTCGCGCAAGGAAGCCTCATCGATGATGAGCTTTCGGGGCCATTGAAACTGGGAGAAAGCGTCCGTCATGCTCAAGCGGCAAAACTTTCCCCGCACGAGCAGGTCACCAGCGCGTTCGGATTGCTGACTTTGAAGCCTCCCTGTTGCAGATCGTCCGACCAATCCAACTCACTGCCCGTTACAAATAACGCGCTTTTCGGGTCGATCACCACATTCACCCCATTGCTAGCCACGAGAATATCGCGATCGCGCGGACCATCGACGAGATCCATTTTGTATTGCAAACCACTGCATCCGCCGCCGATGACGGCAATGCGCAGCGCGCCCTCGGAGCGCCCTTGTTTTTCCAAAAGCCCCCGCAAATGCGCCGATGCCGCATCCATCACACGGATTAAGGTCTCGTTGCCGACTTTGTAGTTTACTGTCGTCATGCGGGGCTAAGGTGTGTGCGGACTTCCCATCTGTCAATCCGCATCCCGCCTACCCTGACCATGCCGTATGGCGAAAAAATGCGAAAAATGACGTCTTTTTCTTGATTTCCCGCCATTTCGCCCCTAAAACCCGCCCCCCGCACATGTCCGATCGCACTCTCAAAATCGCCATTCCGAAAGGAAGTCTGGAAGCTCCCACCGTGGAACTTCTGGCCAAGGCTGGCTATGAGATCTACGTTTCCTCACGCGGATTGCGCCCGGCATCGAACGATCCCGAGCTGGACATTTACCTCATCCGCGCTCAGGAAGTCGGCCGCTACATCGATCAAGGATTCCTCGATTGTGGTATCACGGGCTACGATTGGGCCTACGAAAACGGGGCCGATCTCGTCGATCTCGCCGAACTTCCCTACTCCCGCGCCACGGCCCGACCTACTCGTTGGGTGCTGGTAGTGCCCGAGGATTCCCCCATTCAAAAACCCGAGGATCTTGAGGGCAAACGCATCGCCACCGAGGGCGTGGGCATCACTCGCCGTTACCTTGAGGAAAAAGGCATCAAGGCCGATGTGGAATTCTCCTGGGGCGCTACCGAGGTGAAAGTGCCCGATCTCGTCGATGCCATTGTCGATGTCACCGAAACCGGCTCCTCGATCAAGGCGAACAAACTTCGTATCGTCGATACCCTGCTCACCTCGTTCCCGCACTTTTACGCAAGCCCTGCCGCCGCGGCCGATCCGTGGAAAAAGCAGAAAATGGAGCGCATCGCCCTACTGCTCAAGGCCGCCCTGCTCGCTCGTGGCAAAGTGGGTCTGAAAATGAACCTTCCAAAAGCGAATTTGGCGATCATCAGTGAAAAACTACCCTCGTTGCGCCGTCCCACCATTTCCCAGCTCACCGATGAAAATTGGATTGCGGTGGAAACAGTGATTGACGAAACCGTCGTTCGCGACATCATCCCCGAGCTGATCGCCCTCGGCGCCGAGGGGATCATCGAGTATCCTTTGAACAAAATCGTTCCCTAACACTTTTTTTAACAACCGACACAAACAACCATGGGTTCCATCAAGAAACGCCGTAAGACGAAAATCAACAAGCACAAGCGCAAGAAGCGCATGAAACAGAATCGCCATAAAAAGCGTCTGCGCTACAAGTCCTAACACCGGACCCCGCGCGCCTCGGCGTTTTTTACCGAACTTCTTTGCTTTTCCCAGAACCCTGCCTCATGGCGGGGTTCTTTTTTTGCCATTGGGCACTGCGAGCTCATGGACTTCGGAGAAAATCGTGGTTTTGGTTTTTTGGGCCTGGATATGAGGAACCCATAAAGCAACTGCGCGATCCAGCGTTCGCATCTCCGCAGTATGCGGATGTTGAGGCTCCGCGGTTGGTCGGGGCTTGCCTTAGATTTTCTGGTAAAATTGGTATTTTTGACTTGCCAAGACGACACTTTCGTCCATTCTTTCCCTCCCCCTACGAAAGATGGTGGTCGTAGTTCAATGGTAGAGCCCCAGATTGTGATTCTGGTTGTTGCGGGTTCGAATCCCGTCGATCACCCCATCTTTCCTGTCGGATTTCATAAGTGAGTCGGGCGGGAGAGAAGGTAACTCCGCAAGGCATGGAAAGCATCGAAGTCAGACTAGGTTACAAATTCCGCAACCCTCTGTTGCTGGCGGAAGCTCTGACGCACCCGAGCCTAGCTTACGAGTCGCAAAAAGCGCACTTCGATAACCAACGACTGGAGTTTCTCGGTGATTCCGTCTTACAGTTGGTATTGACGGAACATTTGTTCCGCAAATTTCCCGATTCACCGGAAGGTCACATGACCAAGTTGCGCGCCCAGTTGGTCTCGCGTCACGCCTTGTCCCAATTTGCCATCCACTTGCAATTGGGGCACTACATTTTGTTAGGAAAAGGCGAGGAAGCCAGCGGCGGACGCAAGCGCGCTTCCACATTGGCGGATGCGCTGGAAGCCCTGATCGGTGCCATTTATTTGGATTCCGGTTATCAGTCAGCACAAGAGATGGTGTTGCGATTGTTCGAGCAGGGCATCAGTTTAGTGGCGGAAAGCACAACCGAGAGCAATCCGAAGGGCACCTTGCAGGAGACTTTGCAATCCCTGAGCCATGAAGCACCGCGCTACCGCATCACCGGAGAAAGCGGCCCTGATCATCGCAAGGTATTTCATGCGCAGGTCATCTGGCGTGAGATGGTCCTAGCCCAGGGCAGGGGTAAAAGCAAAAAAGAAGCAGAGGTCCGCGCCGCGCTGGAAGCGCTGCGCAAAAAAGTCTGGCTCCAGGAACAAGCACCGCAAGCCTGACAGCAATTACGGTGCACGAACACCGCTGTCCCGATTATGCCGGCACCGGGATTTGTTCCAATATTTCCGCCATCACGCTGCGGCCCGTGGCCCCGGCATAACGGGCATCCGGACTGAGCACCAACCGATGCGCCACCACATCGGCCAGCAGTTCCTGAATCGTTTCGGGCACGACGAAATCACGACCCTCGAAGATCGACAGAGCCTGCGCCATTTTCATCAACGCCAGAGATGCACGGGGACTGGCGGCAAGTTGCAAGTCCTTGCGCGCGCGCGTGGCTGCGACCAACTGTACCGTGTAATGCTGAAGCTCCTCGCTCATGCGCACGTGTTTCACCGCTTCGATCAATGATAGGATTTCTTCGCGTGTAACCACTGCTTGCATTAGATCGACCGGGTGCTGGTGCCGCTGATCCGCGAGGATTCCTACCTCTTCTTCTTCGCTGACATATCCCAAGCGACATTGCAACGCGAAGCGATCCATCTGGGCCTCGGGCAAAGGATAGGTGCCACGGAATTCCACCGGATTCTGTGTGGCAATGACGAAGAACATTCCTTCGAAGGGATAGCGTTTGCCGTCGATCGTGACCTGTCTTTCCGCCATCGACTCCAACAGCGCGCTCTGGACGCGAGGTGAGGCACGGTTGATTTCATCGGCTAGTAAAATATCGGTGAAAATTGGTCCGGCTTGGAAACGGAAACTGCTGCTGGCAGGATCGAACACCGATAGTCCTAGAATGTCAGAGGGCAGAAGATCGGGAGTGAACTGCACACGTTGGAATGAAGCACCGCTGATCGAGTGCGCCAAGGCCTTGGCGAGAGTGGTTTTGCCCGTGCCAGGCACATCTTCAAGCAGTGCGTGCCCTCCGGAACACATGCAGGCGAGAATGCGGCGGATGGCCGATGCCTGCCCGCGGATCACCGATAGGATGCTGGTTTCAAGACGTCGGGCAACATCGTAAGGTGGCTGCATGAGACTCGATATTTACAAGGCAGGCGCCACTCCGTCAACCGCTCGTTCTGTCCAAATCCACGGACCGAATCGCCTTTCCAAACCGCATCAGGCATGCTTGAGTCGGGCGTGGCCTGCAAGGTTGAAACCGTAGACATCATCGTTCCTCTCGCACAGTCGGAGGATGAGTCGGCTTGGCGTGAGGCGGCAGCGAAAAAACTGGGCATGGCCCCCGCACGTCTGAAGTCGCTGACCTTGCGCAAGCATTCGATCGATGCCCGTCAGCGGCAGATCAAGGTGCAGCTCCGATTGGAAGTGGGCATCGATGCGCCATTACCCCCGGACGAACATCCGGCTTGGTCCTGCGCGCCCTTGTCGGCGCAGGCTCCCCGCGCGCTGATCATCGGCTTCGGACCTGCAGGCATGTTTGCCGCGCTGCGTTGCTTGGAACGGGGCATTCGTCCAGTGGTTCTCGAGCGTGGTAAGGATGCCAGTGCCCGGCGTTTCGACCTCGCGCCGATTTTGCGCGAAGGCCGCGTCATCGAGGACTCGAACTATTGCTTCGGCGAAGGAGGCGCGGGAACATTTTCCGATGGCAAGCTCTACACCCGCGCAACGAAACGCGGTCCTGTCGCCACGGTGTATGAAGTTCTCGTTGCACACGGCGCGCCCGAAAAAATCCTCACGGATGCTCATCCGCACATCGGCTCAAACCTGTTGCCGAATGTCGTCAAAGCGATCCGTCACTCCGTTATCGCTGCGGGAGGCGAAGTGCATTTTCAGACCAAAGTGACCGACTTCATCATCGAGCAAAGCCGCATCCGCGGAGTGGTGTGCGCGGATGGCAACAGTTTCGAGGCGGATTCCGTGGTGCTCGCCAGCGGTCATTCGGCCCGCGATATTTATCAACTGCTCCAGCGGCGCAATCTTTTGTTAGAAAAAAAACCTTTTGCCGTGGGGGTCCGTATCGAGCATCCGCAGGCTCTGATCGATCAAATACAGTATCACATTCCGCGCGGCGAACCTCGGCCGCGACAGTTGCCGGCGGCGCGCTATCGTCTGGCGACGAAAATCGACGATCGCGGTGTGCACAGTTTCTGCATGTGCCCCGGCGGATGGATTGTTCCGGCGGCGACGGAGAATGATGAGGTGGTGGTCAACGGCATGAGTCTCGCGCGGCGTGATTCACCCTTCGCCAACAGCGGTATGGTGGTGACTGTGGAGCCCGAGGATACGGAGGATTTTGCTGCCGAACATGGTGTGCTGTCAGGCATTGCCTTTCAGAAAAACCTGGAGCAAGTCGCCAAAGGTGCGGGTGGTGGTGGCCAGAAAGCACCGGGACAACGCGTGGCGGATTTCCTTGCAGGGAAAATCTCCTCCTCGCTGCCGGCCATGAGCTACTTCCCCGGCGCCACATCTGCCCCGCTGCATGAGCTGATGCCAGCTTTCATGATGAAACGCATGCGCACCGGGCTGCGGTTGTTCGGCAACCAGATCCGCGGCTACACCGGGCAGGACGGCTTGCTGTTAGGCTTTGAAACGCGCACCAGCTCGCCTGTGAGAGTTCCGCGTGAGGAATCGACATTGCAACACCCGCAGGTCGAGCGGCTGTTCCCCTGCGGCGAGGGCGCTGGATACGCCGGAGGCATCGTCAGTGCCGCGCTGGACGGATTGAAAATCGCCGACGCTTTGTAAGATACTATGGATGTAGTAGTTCGGCAATGGGGAATCGCAGGAAGTTGAGACCGCCCGCGGACTCGTAGAGGACACCGATGTGTTTATCATCAACGGGTGCCAGGCATGAGTAGCCGAAGCCGGTTCTTTCGTCGTAGAGTGTATGCCGTTTTTCGGGCCAGGTCATGGCGGCATCGTCAGAGACCTTGATGGTCATGCGGTGGCGCGTTTTGGTGCTGTCGGGATTGCTGAAGAAGTAGAGGCTGCTGTTCGGTTCATGCTGCCAACGCAGCAAGCTGGCCATGCACACCGGCTCGCGAAGCGCGTTTCGATCGGTGGGATGGGACTGCCAGGTGCGACCGAGATCCTTGGTGACCATGATGGTGCGGGATCCGCCGCGGTTGTCGCGGCAATTGAGCATCAGGCTGCCATCAGGGAGCTCGGCGACTTGCGCTTCGGTGGTGTCGATTTTCACTCCCGTGCCCAAATGCCAAGTGACTCCCTGGTCTTTGCTCCACAGAATGGTCGAGAAAGGTTTGCCTTGATGCGGAGTGCCATTGGCGGCACGATATTGTGCGGCAAAAACCAATGTGCCATCGCGTAGGCAGATACCGGCACCGGGGCCGTTGAGGAGTAGCCGCCACTCCGGTTGTTTGACATCGCCAGTGATGTTGCGGGGCTTCGACCAAGTGGCTCCATCGTCATCGCTGGAGGCCAACAAGAGCTGTCCGGTTTCCTCCGGTTTCAGACCGGGCCCCGAGCCGTTCCAAGCGCGGTTGCCGTGACTCCACAAGCCCGCGACCCACAGTCGGCCGGTGCGTTCGTCGCACAAGATTGCCGGATCACCCACGCCGCTATAGCCATGCTTGGGATCTTTCCCTTGATCGATCGCGATGATCATGGGCCCCCAGGTTTGCCCCCCATCGGAGCTGCGGGAAATCCCGATGTCGATATTTGCCGGCAGATCTCCCGCCTGATCGTAGCGGACATCATACACTGCCAGCAAGGTGCCGCGTTTGCTGCGCACCAGACCCGGAATGCGATAGAATTTCGATCCGTCATCACCCCGTTGGCGAACCGCGACACCGATCCGCTGCTGTGCCGAGGTGTTGCCTGTGATGGGAAACTTCTTTCCGCCGATCATGATTGCTCCGATGCTGAGCCCGATACGATCGTCGAGGGAGGCTTGATGTTTGAGATCGACCACCAACCAGAAATGTCCTTCTTCCGGAATGAGCTCGTGGCGCAGGGGCAGGGTCATCTGCCGTTTGATTTTACGACTGGTTGCTAGCGTTTCCTGCCAGCGGCCATCAGGTTCAGCACCACCCCGAACGAGAGCGATGGAATCGATTTTCTCGATCTGCGTTGTTTGCTCCCATGTCAGGCTGACCGATTCTATTATGGGTGGATGGAGATTTCCCTCACTTAGCACGGAAAATCCGATGACTGGTTGATCCTTGCTGCGCTTCATCACAGGTGTCACAGGGGCCAGGCCCTTGACTTCGGTCACGCGCATCGGGACATCGGAATGCCAGCTCAGATCATCCACGAGCAATCCCGCCTTGCTCGTGCAGACCAGACGCAGGGCGGAAATACCGGCGGGAAGACGAAAACGCGCCTTGGTTAGGAAGCCGCCGATGACAATGTCGTTTTTCTCCGCGATTTTTTCCCAAGTTTGTCCGCTCCGCGCTTCCAGATGAAAGAGGAAAGGTTCCGCCCGGGTCCATCGTTCCGCCCAAAATTCGACGGTGCTGGCTTGTTTTAGGGCTTC
>JBJOMZ010000069.1:0-15613 GCA_046052105.1 Verrucomicrobiota bacterium
TAACGCCGACCTTGTCTTTCAGTTCCAGCACAATGCGCTCCGCAGTTTTTTTGCCCAGACCCTTGATGCGCGAAAGTTCGGCCACATCGGCGCGCACCACGGCTTCCTTGAAACGTGCGACCCTCATCCCGCTGAGCACCGACATCGCCGTCGCTGGGCCGATGCCGCTGACGCGTTCGATGAGCAGAAGAAACACATCGCGCTCCTCCTCGGTGGCGAAGCCGTAGAGCGTGTGCGCGGTCTCGCGGATGTGAAGGTAGGTGCGCAGTTCCACCTGAACGCCTTCGTGGGGATGCAGGTGATCGAAGGTGCTGAGCGGCACAAGGATTTCATACCCCACACCCTGCACGTCCAGGATCAGACGATTGGGGTAGGCTTCCCATACCTTGCCACGGATGCGAGCGATCATCGGCAGTAAGATTCCACGCGATGATCGCGCCGTCAATGCCATAGCGGTGCGTGAGGTAAATCCATCAAGCATTTGCCACGCCATTCGTCCCAGCACTCGTGGTGGCATGTTTCACCTGAAGCGCTCACAGCCTTATACTAACGCTCAAAAATGATTTTAAAAAAACGATGCATAATGCAGCAATATCGTCGCGCTAGAAAACGACTGCCAGATCGCGAATCGGCAAACGGGAACCTCGCGACGAGAAAAATTTCGGTCTTGGCAAGAATAATTTATTAAGATTGCTAAAATATCGACAATTCTTTAAATTTATCTACGCCTCGTGAAGCGAAATAAATCCTTGATTATCAAGGGTTTATTCGGGGTCTGACGCGATGCTCGATGGTGCTGAAAAAAATCGAGTGTACTGAGAAAAAAAGTTTGACCTCTGAAAATTTTTCAAGTGTACTCAGCTGCACCTAGGCGTATTTGTGATTATGTCGTTTGTCCTGTCCCAATTCAATGGCTTTCAAGAGCACAAGATGGACCCGAAATTTCGGGTTTCCATTCCTGTGGCTTGGCGTCCAGAGGAGGGGCAGCAATTGATTTTGCAAGAGTCCAAGCGTTACGGCATTCCCTGTGTTCGCGTGCTGACGCTGGCGGCCTTTGCCGATATGGAGCGTGACATCCGTGAATATCCGGGCCGCACCACGGGACAGATTCGCGAGGCACTGGAGTTGCTGCACGCTGGTATCCTTCCAGTGAACGTCAACAATCAAGGCAAACTCCTGATTCCCAAAGAGTGGAGTTTGCGTGCCAACATCGAGGCCGAATCGAATGTGATGATGGTCGGTCGCGGCAAGTATTTCGACATCTACAACAGCGCCGACTATGCGAAGGTGAATGAGATCCAGAAAGCTCGCGTGAGCGAGAGCTTTGGCGATCTTGGTATTTTCTGAAATTTTTTATGTTTCCATTCCTGCCATGTCTGAAAATTTCCCTGTTGCGATTGCAGTGGGCGAGGTTTTTCGTGCGCATGGGGTTGGGGGCATCGAGCAACGTGAGGACAAAAAAAAAGTCTCACGTCGCCCCAGGATTTCTTATGGCTGGGCGGGTGGAGGAGCAAGGGACGGCTCCTCTCCCGCCACTATTTTCGCTGATGGCACCATGCTGCGCCGCAGCGGGCGCTTCGTTATCCGCTGCACGCATACCATCTCTCCTGCCGCAACGAGCAAGTGCTGAATTTCTTATGGCTGGGCGGGATGAGGAGCAAGGGACGGCTCCTCTCCCGCCATATCATCAGCCCGTTCTCCCAGCCGAGATCGATCAATGGATGGATGCCAAGCCGGGTGATGTGATCATCGATGGCACCCTAGGTGGCGGCGGTCACACTTCCTTGTTTTTGCAAAAAGGTGCAAAAGTTCTTGGCATCGATCGAGATCCGCAAGCCATCGATCACGCCGTGCGCCGCCTTGCCGAATACGGTGACATGTTGGTTCCTTTTCAGGCGAACTACTCGCAAATGGCCGATCATCCGGGCATGCCGCCTTCGGGCAAAGTTCAGGGTATTTTGCTCGATTTGGGTGTATCGTCCCACCAGCTTGATTGTGCTGAACGAGGTTTTTCCTTCCAGCATGATGGTCCCTTGGATATGCGCATGGGGCCTAACGCGATCATGACGGCTGAGGAATTTGTCAATCAGGCGCCTGAGTCAGAAATTCTTCAAGTGCTGCGCGAGTGGGGTGAGGAACCGCAGGCACGACGCATCGCCCAGTTGATCGTCGAGCGTCGCCGCAAGTTGCCTTTTACCCGCACGTCCGACCTCGCGAATTGCATCGAAAAAGCCTTGGGGCGGCACGGTCGCACGCATCCGGCTACTCGCACGTTTCAGGCGATTCGTATGCGTATCAACGAAGAGTTGCATCTTCTGCAGCAGGCGCTGCACGCCGCGATAGACTGCCTAGCGCCCGGTGGGCGCTTGTTGGTGATCACGTTTCACAGCCTTGAAGACAGGATGGTCAAACAGTTTTTGCAACATCGGTCGAAGCCTTTCATGGACGATCCGACATGGCCAGCGCCACGAGAGAATCCCGATTTTGTTTTTACCCTGCCGAGCCGAAAAGCGATCTCTGCGGGAACCGCCGAACTGCAATCAAACCCTCGGGCCCGCAGTGCCAAACTGCGGGTCGCCGTGCGCCATCACCACAATGCCTTGTCATCATGAGTTCTTCCCATCAACATCGTTCGAATCTGTTTCTATGGTTTGTCGTCTTCGTCGCGATGGCGATCTCCACCAGCGGTGCCATCAGTTACGTGACCTATCGGAATTTGCAGATTCAGACCGCCCGCGAAATCGAAGCAACGGAAAAGCGAATCGCCTCACTGGTGCAGGATGATATTCCCAGCATCCATGCGGAAATCGATCGGCACCTGGCGCGCTATGATTTGCGGGAAAAATTGCAACGCAATGGCAGCAAACTGATTTCTACCCCAGCCAACTGCATGGAACTGATCCCAACAAAACCGCCGAGCATTTCCCTGCAGTCGCATCGACCCTGACCGATGAAGTATTCGTATCAACGCCGTTGCACTTTTTTGTTCCTGCTGATCGCTGCGGGATTCAGCTCGCTTGCATCGCGTTTGATCGATATTCAGTATTTCAATCGCAAGCACTACCAACAGGCAGCCAAAAGTTTCAAAACCACCATGACCCATCTTCCGGGAGGTCGTGGCCACATTCTCGATTGTCACGATGAACTGATCGCGCGCAGTGTCACTCTGGCCAAGCTGCGTGTGGATCGTTACGACCTGAATAATCCTGAATTGGCGGCCTTCGGATTGGCATGGGACGAATTGAGCGCACAGCCGGGATGGAGCAATCTTACGGAGCAAGCCAAGCGGTATAAACTCAGGCCGCTGGTGAAAAAAATGCTACGCAATGAGGATGAGAAGCTGTTGTTGCAGAAACATCTTGCCTATGCAGTCGGCCATTTGGCTCCAATCCTGCGCATGAAGCGCGAGGATCTTCTCGCGCGCATCGAGGCCAATCCGAAAAACATGTGGTTCGTGATAGAGCGCAACATGGAGGAAGAGATGTTTGATCGCGTCCAAGCGGTGATCGATGAACGGAAGATCCAGGGTTTTAGTTTGGAAAAATCCGCGCGGCGCCGCTACGCCTCACCGGAACTCGCCAGTCATGTTGTCGGCTACACCATCATCAAGGACGTCAAGCAAGGCAATTACACCTACGAAAAGGAGGTGGGTGCTTTCGGAGTGGAAAAAGTGCTGGAACCGATTCTCGCTGGGAAAGACGGTCATCGCACCAGCATGACGAACGCGCGCGGGTTGCTGATCACTCCCGAACCGAGCGTAACGATGCCACCCCGTTCCGGCATGAATGTGCAGTTGACCTTGGACATGGAGATTCAGTCCATCATCCAGGAAGAATTGCTTGCAGGAATCAAGGAACATCAAGCACCACGGGGCTGTGTGATTGTCATGGATCCCCATACAGGTGGTATCCTCGGCATGGCGAACTATCCTTCCTTCCACCTCAACACGCTCGACAATATCGCGACCAACGGCATCAATTTCGCGACGCAGATGGTGTATGAGCCGGGCTCTACCTTCAAGGCCATCGCAGCGGCCGGCGCCTTGAACGAGAAGTTGATAAAACCCGAAAGCCCGATCAATTGCCAAAACGGTTTTTACAAACAGGGATCGTTGGAGCTCAAGGATCATCATCCTTATCCGACAATACCGATGAAGATGGTGATCGCAAAATCCAGCAACATCGGCATCTACAAAATTGCCTCACAGCTCGGAATGCAGCGTTTTTATCAATACACTCGTGATTTTGGATTTGGTGCGAAGACGGATGTCGCTCTCAGTGGCGAGGTCAAAGGATATTTCCGTGAGAGCGACAATCCCACGACTTTTTCCAGCATGACCTTCGGCTATGCCGTCAACGTTACACCGCTCCAGGTGGCATGTGCATACTCGGCGATCGCCAACGGCGGCAAGTTGCTCAAGCCACAGTTGTTGCAGGCCGTGATCGCGAATGACGGCACTCCGATCGAGCGCATGCAACCCGAAGTGGTGCGCCAAGTAATCAACGCCGATGCTGCGGCGAAACTTCGCGACTGCATGGTAGCGGTGGTCAGCAAAGACGGCACCGCATTTCAGGCCGCTGTGCCCGGCTATCAGGTGGCCGGAAAAACCGGAACCGCGCAGAAATACAACGTCGAAACGAAAAAATATTTCAAAAACCGCTACACCGTGTCTTTTGCCGGAATGTTGCCCGCGCAAAACCCCGCGTTCGTCTGCGTCGTGGTCGTCGACGACCCCCAAACCGAAAAAGTCGCCCGCTACGGCGGCACGATTGCCGGCCCCATCTTCGCCAAGGCGGCCGAACGAATCGCGCGCCACATGCATCTCAAACCCACCGAAGCGGTTCAAACTTCCGTTGCCAATCAATGAAACTTTCCGATTTATTCTCTCTTCTGCACCGCCCCATCACCTCGGGTCCCACGGATCTTGATGTTCACGGGGTGACCGATGATTCCCGTAAGTCGGGACCCGGTGTGATTTTCGCCGCTTTCAAGGGCGAGAGCGCGGATGGCAATGATTACGTGAAACAGGCGCTTGCCGCTGGAGCGGTCGCGATCATTTCGGAGAAAGCTCCGCCCTCCGGACTGAGCCAAGCGCAAACTTGGGTGCAGGTTTCCGATGCCCGTCATGCTCTGGCGAAATGCGCCGTTGCCTTGCAAGGAAATCCTGCGGGTTCGATGAAACTTTGCGGCGTGACCGGCACGAACGGTAAAACCACCACCGCGTTTCTTGTCCATCATTTGATGAAAAAGTGCTGGCACCGCGCCGGCATGCTGGGCACGGTGCGCATCGATGACGGTGAATCGGTGCAGACGGCTAACAGCACCACTCCGGGCGCCGTCGAGTTGCAGGCGATTCTGCGGCGCATGGCCGATCACGCCTGCCGGGGTGTAGCCATGGAAGTTTCCTCCCACGGAATCCACCAGCACCGGGTGACAGGAATCGGCTTTGATGCCTGCATTTTCACCAATCTCACGCAGGATCATCTCGACTATCACGGCACCATGGAACGCTATTTTGCCGCGAAAAAAGCTTGGTTTGATGCGTTGGCGGATGATCCGTTAGGTAAGAAGCCCGTTGCCGTTATCAACCTCGACGACGCCTATGGCGCCGAGTTGGCGGAATCCCTAAATGGGAAAATGCCGGTGTGGACCTTCGGCTTCGGAGTTCATTGTGATTTCCGTATCAATAACCTGCGCCAGAGCGCGCGTGGCATGGAATTTGAATTGAATCACAAAGGGCGCCAGTTCCTTGTGCGCGCTCCATTGATCGGTCGGTTCAATGCTTACAACATCGTCGGCTCGTTGGCGGCGGCGGCGGCCTGCGGCATTCCCTTACGCGATTCCGTGCCTCTGATAGCCGAGGCTCCACAAGTCCCTGGGCGCATGGAAAATGTGGGTAATGCCGGGGGCGCGACGGTCTTTGTCGACTACGCGCATACGCCCGATGCCTTGGAAAACGCCTGCCGCACTCTGCTCGAACTGGAGCCCGGGCGTTTGTTGACGATCTTCGGTTGTGGCGGTGACCGCGATACTCGCAAGCGTCCGCTGATGGGAGAGGTCGCTGCACGACTTAGCGATTACTGCGTGGTAACATCCGACAATCCGCGCAGTGAAAACCCCGAAACCATCATTCGTGACATTATTGCCGGCATGGGAGGTTCAAAGCATGTGACGATTCTCGATCGTGCTCAAGCGATTCATGACACCATCGCCGCGACCCGCGCTGGCGACGTCGTCTTGATTGCCGGCAAAGGACACGAGACCTATCAGCAGTTTGCCGATCGCACGATCGACTTTGACGATCGCAGGGAGGCCACAATCGCATTACGAGAGAGAGTGGTCGCCGCCGCGAAGTTTCGCGAATCGTTGCCTCCTCGGAAAACCCATCAACCCCGCCGTAAGGATTCTAACAAGTGAAAGCACTCACCGCACAGGAACTGGCATCAGTCATCGGCGCGACCATCGTCGCTGGCGACGCCGCTGCCTGGGCTCATGCGGGTGTGTGCACGGACACACGCAAGTTGGCGGCTGGTTCCGTGTTTTTCGCGCTCAAAGGAGAAAATTTCGACGCCAATGCGTTTGCCGAACAGGCCTTGCGACAGGGTTCAGCCGTGGTTGTCGTTTCGCGGTGGTTGGGAACATCGGCACATGGTGGGGCGGTGTTGTTGGTCGATGACACTCTCGCCGCGCTGCAACAGCTGGCTGCATGGTGGCGCGCTCAGCTCGATTTGCATGTGATCGGCTTAACGGGATCTAACGGAAAAACTAGCACCAAGGATTTTACCGCGGCAGTGCTTGCGCGGAAGTTCTCCACCTGCGCCACGCGCGGGAACCTGAACAATCACATCGGTCTGCCGCTCACGGTGCTGGCAACAAGCGCGTCTCATGAGGCTGCTGTCTATGAGATGGGAATGAACCATGCCGGAGAAATCGCACCACTCGCCACCATAGCCCGGCCGCAAATCTGCATCATCACCAACATCGGATCCAGTCACATCGAGTTTTTGGGCACACGCGAAAATATCGCGAGGGAAAAGGCGTCCATCGCCAGCAATCTCACGGAACACGAGACCTTGATCGTGCCCCATGATTGCGATTTCCTGCCGCTGATTCGCAGTCTCACCCGTGCGCGGCTGATGAGCACCGGTGGGGACAACGACGCAGTGCGCGCCGTGGATGTTCGCGAAGATGAGGGGCACATGAAATTTCTTCTGGTTTGCGGTCCTGAGTCGGCCCATGTCGAATTACCGGTCGCTGGCCGACATATGGTCGCGAATGCGCTGCTGGCCGCGGCCGCGGGTCACTTGTGCGGGGTTTCCGTTGAACAAATCGCAAGCGGACTCGGACAAGCCAACCTGAACAGTGGGCGCTTGCGGCGTTTTGTCAGTCGCGGCATCACAGTGTTCGATGACACTTACAATGCGAATCCCGAGTCGATGATCGCTGGACTGGAAACGCTGGCGCGCGAGCATGCGGTTGGTCGCCGCTTTGCCGTATTGGGCCGCATGGGTGAGCTGGGTGAACACGCGGAGAATGGCGGCATGCGCGTGGGGCTTCGCGCCGCAGAGCTTGGCCTGGCCACAGTCACGGTGGGAGATGAAGCGGATTTGATTTCGCGGCATGCAGGTGCCACCGCGATCCATTTTGCCTGTTGTGATGACGCCGTGACCTTTCTCACCGGTGAGCTGCGTGCCGGCGATGTGGTTCTTTTCAAAGGCAGCCGCGCAGCCGCGATGGAGCGTGTGATGAAACAAATTTTCCCTAACGACTGATGTTATACTGGATCTATCAATTTTGGAAGGATGCATTCGAGGCGGAGAAAGCCAGCGGTATGCCGGCTTGGGCTCACACCTTTGATGCGTTGAATTTGTTCCGATACATCACGTTTCGTGCGGCGGTGGCTTGCCTGATGGCGTTCAGCATCAGTCTCATCATAGGACCACGCGTTATTCGCAAACTGATTTCCCTGAAACTGGGGCAGCCGATTCGCACGGCGGATGAGGTGCACAAGCTGGCGGAATTGCACGGCGGGAAAATCGGCACGCCTACCATGGGCGGCGTGATGATCCTCAGCGCGGTCTTGATCGCCACCTTGCTTTGCGCCAATCCGCTCAATCCTTTTGTCGCGGTGTGCGCCTGCACCATGGGCGCCTGCGGATTGCTGGGTTATTGCGATGATTACAAAAAGGTCAAAGAGAAGAAGTCCGATGGTCTCAGCAGCCGCCAGAAACTCTTCTGGCAATTGGTCATTGCGCTTATTGCCGCGGCCTTCATTTACTGCAAACCAGAAATTTCAGGCTGTGGTCAACCAGGTCACGGATTTCTGTTAGGAAAGGAACCGATGGGCATCGATGCGATCTGTTTCCCGCTGTGGAAAAAACCGATCGTGCATTTGGGATGGCTGGTGATCCCATTTTTCGCGCTGATCATCATGGGCTGCTCGAATGCGGTGAATCTTACCGATGGACTCGATGGGTTGGCGACGGGTTGCACGATCACGACGGCGCTGGCCTACTCGGTATTGGCGTATCTCGCCGGGCATTTTTTCCTCGCCACCGACTATTTGGTGATTCCACACAATCAATACATGGGTGAGCTTGCGGTTTTCCTGATGGCATTGGTCGGGGCGGGTCTGGGATTCCTCTGGTTCAATTGTCATCCGGCGAAGGTGTTCATGGGAGATACCGGATCATTGGCGATCGGCGGGGCACTGGGATCCGCAGCCATTGCCACCAAACAGGAATTGTTGTTGGTCATCATCGGCGGTGTTTTTGTCATGGAAGCCCTGTCGGTGATCCTGCAGGTGGGCAGTTTCAAATTGAGGAAAAAGCGGATCTTCCGGATGTCGCCCATCCATCATCATTTCGAGCTGGGAGGATGGCATGAAAGCCAGGTCATCATCCGCTTCTGGTTGCTCTCTATCATGCTGGCTTTGTTCGGGCTGGCCTTATTGAAAATCCGATGACACTTCAGGGACAAAACGTTGTTGTATTGGGTGCGGGACGCAGTGGTCGCGCGGCCGCCGCCTTGGCATTGCGTGAAGGTGCGCGAGTGAGCGTGTATGACGAGGCGGATGCCATCACGGGTTTTGCGGAGGTGGTTTCCCTGCATCCGTCCGCCACGGCGGAAATTGGCGCGAACGTGCAAAGCGATCTGTTGATCGTGAGTCCCGGCATCGATACTTTTGGCCCGCTGGTCGAGGCGTTTTCCCGATGCGCCAAACGTGTGGTTGGCGAGATGGAATTCGCCTGGCATTACTACCCGGGTTTCACCATTGCCATCACGGGAACCAATGGCAAAACCACCACCACCGAGATCATCAGCCAGATCCTGAACAAAAGCGGTATTTCCTGCGTGCCTTGTGGAAACTATGGCAAGCCTCTTGCCGAGGTGGTGATGGAGTGTCCGATGCCCGAGGTCATTTCGTTGGAGGCAAGTTCGTTCCAATTGGAAACGATTGCGGCATTCAAACCGCATGTCGCGGTGTGGCTAAACTTCGCACCGGATCACATGGATCGCTATCCCACACTGGAAAGCTATCATCGGGCGAAGTTACGCATTTTTGAAAATCAGGACGCGGGCTGCACGGCGGTGATTCGCAAGGGGGAGAGCCTTCCGGCTCTTCTTGCCAAGACGGTTACGTTTTCGAGCATGGATGAGGTCAGCGACTGGACGTCGAACGGCATCACGATCGAGCATGCGGGCGAGCAGGTCTTGCATGTCGAGAAAGACACCTGCCTGCGAGGTTTGCATAATGCGGAAAACATCATGGCGGCTATCGCTGCTTGTCAGGTGCTGGGTCGCCCACTGGATCTTAAGGCCGCTTTCGCGGACTACGTGCCGCCGCCGCACCGTTGTGAATTGGTGCGCACTCTCGATGGAGTGGAATATCTGAATGATTCCAAAGCCACCAATCTGCATGCTCTGGAAAGCGCCCTGCGCTCGCAAACTCGCCCTGTGGTGCTGATCGCCGGCGGCAAGGAAAAAGGCCTGGATTACCGACCCGTCTTGCCGCTTTTGCAGCAGAAAGCCGTGGCGGCAGTGACCTTCGGGCAGATCGCCGCGCCGCTGGGTGAGGTGATGCGAGATGCTGTGCCCACCCATGTGGTTCACACGCTCGAGGAGGCGGTTCATACGGCGAGAAAACTTGCCACCCGCGGCTCCACTGTCCTGTTTTCCCCCGGCACTTCCTCTTTCGATATGTTTCGCGGCTATGAACACCGCGGCGACATGTTCCGACAACTTGTTCATCAACTCGCATAAATCCGCATCTCACTATGAAACCACGAGAATTACCCGTCAAACGCCAGCCGATCAAAAAAGGGCTATTTCGCACGCTGCATGCGAAAATCAAACGTCCTGTCGCCGCCGCTGCAGCGAATCCCGGAGAACTGGACGGAGACATTCCGCGAATGAACGTGGGTCGAGTTCTCATCGTCATTGCGCTGGTTCATGTCATCGGCGTGTTGGGTTTTTTCGCCCATCGTTACAATGAAAACAAGCATCTAACGCAGGGCACGGGAGGTCCATCACCCTCTCAAAAACCTTTGGCTGCCGCTGCTGCCGCGGTCGCAAGTGATCGACCCAATTATGGTTCCATCGCGCTGAGCAGCATGACGGATCTGCCGCAAATCCAGCGTGGTGATGACCGTCATATGGTGCTCGCCGGAGACACGTATCTTTCCGTCGCACGCAAATGGAACATCAGCGAGCAGGCCTTGCGCAACGCCAACAATAATGTAAATCTTTGTTCCGGATTGGTTCTGCGTGTGCCACCAAGGGAAATCGTTGCTCTGGAGCCGGAGGAAATGCAGCGCTTGCGCAACGGCGGAAAGGTCGAAGGACCTTCGCCGCGCGCCATCCTTGTTCGTCCGAATTTCGATTTGGAAAGCGCCCCGCGCGCGACGCCTGTGTCCGACCAGCATGGCAACGCTGGTAAGACCTATACCGTGCGCAAGGGAGATACCTTCTATAAAATCGCTCGTGACTACAAAGTTTCCGTATCTACCTTGATGAGCAGCAATGGCATCGCCAATGAGAAAGGGTTGAAGGTTGGTCAGGTATTGAAAATCCCGACAATGCAACATTGATGACCCGTCTCGCTTCATGCATGATCTTGATCTCCGTCGGCCTGCTGGTCGCCATGGGAATGGTGATGCTGGCGAGCACGAGTTATTGGGCGAACGGAATCGAACAGCCGCATTTGTTGGTCGGTAAGCAAGCGAAAATTCTCATCAGTTCGATTGTTGCCGGAATGGTGATTCATCGGCTCAAGCCAGAATTGCTACGCAAATTGGCGCCATGGATATTCCTGTTCGGGGTGGCGATGTTGATTCTTTGTTACATCCCACGCGTTGGGGTGGAGGTGAATGGTGCCAAGCGCTGGGTGAGAATTCCGGGTCTGCCGCAGTTCCAACCATCGGAAATTGGCAAGATCACCACGCTTCTCGGCATAGCCGCGTATTACGCCCGATACATCACCGAGCTCCGCACATTTTGGAAGGGATTTGTGATCCCAGGCATCATCCTCTCGTTTCCTGTGCTGTTGATTCTCTTTGAGAAGGATATGGATACCGCATTGGCCCTGGGACTGTCATGCGGCACGGTCTTGTATTGCATCGGTGTGAAGTTCCGTTACATGGTGCCGGTGATTTTGTTGGGAGGATTCCTGGCTTACAAAATGGTGATGTTGGATGAAACTCGGCGCGCGCGTATCGACGCATGGTCTCATCTGGAAGAAAATCTAAAGGAATATCAGGACACCAATCGTCAGCAATGGCGTTCCCTGCTGGCTTTCGGCAACGGCGGTCCTGAGGGTGTGGGATTGGGGAATGGAGTTGAAAAACACGGCTATTTGCCGGAAGCGCATACGGATTTCATCTATCCGGTGATCGGCGAGGAGCTTGGTCTCTACTACACGCTGGGCGTTCTGCTGTGTTATGTCGCGCTGGCGATTGGCGGATTTCTGGTCGCACTGAATGCGATCGATGTATTTGGCCGTGCCTTGGCTTTGGGATTGACCATGATGTTGCTGCTTCCGGCATTGATCAATATCGGCGTTACGATCGGGTCCTTGCCGAATGCCGGATTACCCCTGCCTTTTGTGAGTTATGGCGGCACCAATTTGATGTTTTCCCTGTGTTCGGTGGCTTTATTGCTCTGTGTGAACCGCGCCACACAGCGTCATGCCATCGTCGAATCCGAGGCATCGATTCCCAAGCCTGTTCCGATGAAACTTTGAGTGAATGATCAGCGGCTGTTGATGATACGCGCCATCGCCGTCCGCCAATCTTCGATGGGGCGGGGTAACATGGAGCATAGAACCTGATGATCCATAGCCGTGTGAACGGGGCGCCTCGCGATGAAGTGAGCCGCGCCAGCCAGACTCGTGGCCTGTATGTCACTCGTGCTGTCAGGCATGTGAACATCGCGCAGATGCGTGGCGATGCCGTGCCAGCTCACGGGCGCGCCACCATGGCAACCATGCAGCACCGCGCTCGGTTGTTGTTGGAGAAGCTGATCAGTCCACTCGCAGAGATCCGGCATGGCGGTGGGAATGGACCATTTGTCGTCAATGGCATCAATGTCCGCTCCTGCCGAGAGACGCTGCAGGCATTGTTCGACGAAAGCGGGGATATTTGCGCCGTAAACCCACGAGACACGGAGCACGGTCGCGCGCGCGCCGCTGGCAAGCACCGCCAATTCACCTTCGCGTTTGTGAGCACCATAGGCATTGATCGGTTCGGCGATATCTTGCTCCTCCCGTTTGCCCGGCTCATTACCAGAAAAAACATAATCGGTGCTGAAGTGTAGCATATACCGATCGGATTGACGACATGCATCCGCCATGATCGCAGGAGCGACTGCATTTACGGCATGACTAGTGATCGGATCGCGCTCACAGGCATCCGGTGAACTTACCGCCGCGGGGTTGATCCATGCATCGACATCGAGAGATCTTACCGCTTCACGCAGCAGCGCGGGCTGATCAAGGGGAACATCGTTGCGTGTCAACGCGACGACATCATGTCCGGCCCTCCGAAAGAAATTCGCCAAGGCCCCGCCCACGCGACCATTGCTGCCCGTGATCGCGATTTTCACAGCAGGCCTTGCTCGCGCAATTGCTCGTCCACATCATCAAAACCATAGGCGCCTGCCTCACGAATCGAGCGGAGACGGCGTTGCGCGCCGCGTTTGGTGGCGGGCGAATTGATGCGCTGTTTGATTTCACCGACCGTGTAAGGAGCCAGTGCCGCGATGCCCAGAGCAAGGAGACCAAAGGCAATCCCACGGCGTGCCCCGCGGTGCATCAATTCTCCCAACAGCATTCCGGCAGCGGTTCCCAGAAGAGCTGGTGCCGCCATGGCCGTATTGTCAGTCCAATCACGAGTGCCCTGTTCGTCAGTCATGGTCACAACATAGCAAAGCTCCCCGTAACTGGCAATCACAACTGATACAAAATCTCCGGCCACAACTGAGCGTCGACCATGTCATAGAAGCTACTTTGCTCGGGAAAGCAAAGTTGTCATCATCACGGTTATGAAGCTGTGGATGATTTTTGTGGCACTTCTTTCTTCGTTGGTTGCGGAAGATTTCCATTACGAGGAATCGAAGGTGCCCCCTTACAGTCTTCCTTTTTTGCTGAGCGGGGTGGAGGGCTCCGCAACAAAAACGGCCGAAGAATGGCAACGGGCAAGGCGTTCGGAAATTTTCTGCCAGTTGGAAAAGGCAATGTTCGGCCAAAGTCCACCGAAACCGGGTTTGCGTTTCCGCGTCATGGAATCCGCCACCAGCGCGCTCGGAGGAACCGCAATGCGGCAACAGGTGAGGGTCTACTTTTCTGAGAAGGAAGAACCCGCGCTCGACCTATTGGTCTATCGACCGATCCAACCCGCGACACCGCCTCCCGTCATTTTCGGTCTCAACTTCAAGGGAAACCAATCGGTGCATGCGGATCCCGCCATACGGATGTGCCGATCGTGGCTCAACAATCAGGAACTCAAGAAACCCGAGATTCATCACGCCCTCGAGGAATCGCGCGGCATGGATGCCGGCAAATGGCCGCTGGCGTATGCGATTCAGCGCGGCTACGCGGTGGTCACTGGCTACTACGGCGATATCGATCCGGATTACGACGATGGTTGGAAAAACGGCGTGCATTCCTTGTTTCCTGGAATCGAAACGAACCGAAACGGTGAAACCTGGGGCAGCCTTGCGGCGTGGGCGTGGGGGATGAGCGTGGCCATGGACTGGATTGTGCAGGAACCATCCCTCGATGGCAAGAGGGTCGCCGTGCAAGGATTTTCCCGCCTGGGCAAAGCCACACTATGGGCCGCCGCCTGCGATCCTCGTTTCGCAATTGTCATATCGCAAAACAGCGGAGCCGGTGGCGCGGCCTTGAACAAACGCATTTTTGGGGAAACCGTTGGTCGGCTCAACCGTTCGTTCCCGCATTGGTTCTGCCACAATTTCCATCGATATTCGGAAAATGAATCCGCGATGGAATTCGATTCGCATTTTCTACTTTCGCTCTGCGCACCGCGCCCTCTGCTCATCACCAGCGCGACCGAAGACCGCTGGGCGGATCCTCACGGAGAGTTTCTCGCCGCGCGCGCCACCAATCCTGTCTATCAACTTTTCAGCCACACCGGACTCACCGCCACAGAAATGCCTGCACCCGGCAAACTCGTCAATGACCGCATCGGCTACTTTCTCCGACAAGGACGCCATGATGTGACCCTGGAAGACTGGAAAGCGTATTGTGATTTTTGTGATCGGCATTTCCCGCGCCGACCCTAACAAAATCGATTTTGTTTCGCGAACGTTACCCTCCGATCCATTCGATTGCTGCCTTGTTGTATTCGATTTGACTGGGAGGCTGCCCGTGCTGTTTTTTATAGGCCGCGATCCAGGCTGTGGATTTTTGTAGAAATTCGTGATGAAGATACCAGACGGGTTGCTTTCTCCCCTCATCATCAATCAGCCAATACCCCCGATGCTTGCCAGTTTTCTCGTTGATTTCGTTGCAATACAATTGCCAATACAGGACAAACGGACAGCCCCATTCGAGCGCCCATGACATGAGTTGCGCCACTTGCTTCGCTTGGATCGCCGGGTCACGCACGGACTCCAGCGTCACTCCATACTCACCGATCATCACGCGCTTGCCGGGAATGTCCGAGGGCGGCAGATGTTTCTCAATGTAATCCAGCGCCTCGAATAATTCGCTCCGGCCCGCGTCACCGCCTTTTCTCATCGCACTCTTGCTGACATCATAGCTCGAATAGGACACGAAGTCGGTTTTGATGAGGGGCAGCACGCGATTCACGATGGCAGGACGCCCTTCCTTCATGGCTTTCCTGACGTGATTGATTTCCACGTAGAAAAACACGTTCACGCCGCGGTGAGGTGTGTCCCGCCGTGCGTCGCTCACCGCTTTTTCCCGCAGAAGAAGCCAGTCCCGCATGTTGGCCAATGTGTCGGGAGCGGGATCGGTCGCCTGATCATATCCTTTCACCGTGTGCCAGTCGCCTTCCCAGTTTCCGAGATAAAACGATTTCCCCGTCCCTGCATAGGTTGTGAGCAGGTATGCGGTGAAATCATAAATTTCCCG
>JBJOMZ010000070.1:0-15241 GCA_046052105.1 Verrucomicrobiota bacterium
CGGTGGGGACGCGTCCCAGTTCGAGGGTCATGCCAACGTATTTGCCGATCGAACGTTGCAAGGTCTCCAGCTCGCGCTGGGCTTCCAGGAAACCACGGGCCACATCGTTAGCGAGGAGTGCATCACGAGCTTCCTCGAACTCCTTGATCTCACGGTTTGAAAGCTCGATACCGGAGCTTTGCTTGTGGTGCAATTCTTCGCCGCGCTCATTGACGCTCTGGTATTGCAAGCGTGCGGCATCGTCATCGAGAAAGGCTTCGACACGCTCGGTGAGCTTGAGGAAAGTGGCATCAGCCGCGATGGTTGCACAGAGCTCGCGGGTTTTGGTCATGACAGCGGAATCTTCAGAAAGGAGAGACATGCGCTATCCATAGTGCCTGCAAGACGTTTTGACAAGTGCTAGCACACAAAAAAACGGTCGCCCCCGTGGGAGCGACCGTGGAAACAATCAGCGCGGTAATGATCAGATCGCCACTTCGGCAATCGTCTTGAGCACGCGGCCGGCGATGGCGTATGGATCGCCTTGGCTATTCGGACGACGGTCTTCAAGGTAACCCTTGTAACCGTTATTCACGAAGCTGTGAGGAACGCGGATCGAAGCACCGCGGTCGGCCACACCATAGCTGAACATATCGATGGACTGCGTTTCATGCAGACCGGTCAAACGCATGTGGTTATCGGGGCCGTAAACAGCGATGTGCTCGTTGCGGTTTTTCTCGAAAGCAGACATGAGTTTTTCGAAATACTCTTTGCCACCGGTCTCGCGCATGTATTCGGTGGAGAAGTTGCAGTGCATGCCAGAGCCGTTCCAGTCGGTCGCGCCGAGGGGTTTGCAGTGATATTCCACATCCACGCCGTAGCTTTCGCAAACGCGGTTGAGCATGTAGCGAGCCACCCAGATCTCGTCAGCGGCTTTCTTGGAGCCTTTGCCGAAGATTTGGAATTCCCACTGGCCTTTCGCAACCTCGGCATTGATGCCCTCGTGGTTGATACCGGCTTCGAGGCAGAGATCGAGGTGTTCCTCGACGATTTGACGGGCGATATCGCCGACGTTTTTGTAGCCCACGCCGCAATAGTAGGGGCCTTGAGGAGCGGGATAACCGTCTTTCGGGAAACCGAGCGGACGACCGTTTTGATAGAGGAAATACTCCTGCTCGAAGCCGAACCAAGTGCCGGGATCGTCAAGGATCGTGGCACGCGTGTTGGTTGGGTGAGGAGTCACGCCATCTGGCATCATGACCTCGCACATCACCAAAGCGCCGTTGAGGCGGGTGGAGTCTGGGTAGATGGCCACGGGCTTCAGCACGCAGTCGGAACTGCGGCCCTCGGCCTGTTGGGTCGAGCTGCCATCAAAGCCCCAGTTCGGAAGCTGCTCAAGGGTGGGAAACGACTCAAATGCTTTGATCTGAGTTTTGCTGCGGAGATTAGGAACGGGCGTGTAACCGTCCAGCCAGATGTATTCCAATTTGAATTTGGTCATGGTAGTTATGTGTATTGATTTCGAGGCGAGCGGATATTGGACAAAACGGACAAACTTACGAGTGAAATTTGCGAAATGTCAGTATCTCGATCCTGAGTTTAGCACAATTCGCGCCAAGTTTCTCGTGAAGTATGAATTTTTTTCACCGAAATGGATTTTTCCGAAGCTAGTCTGTATTGAGGCCTGTGCTGTGCCGAGAGGGAAAAAGATGGTCTGCATGCATTTTAGTGGAATTTCCGAACTACTGGCTCTACAGATGGCCTGCCGTATTACCCGATGATGACTCTCAGCCAACAACTTGAATCGACCCTGACCTCGGTGCTTGCCCGGATCCTGGAAAGCGCGCCAACATCCGTCGTCACTCCTGCGAATGACCTGCGCTTTGGTGACTACCAATCGAACGCGGCGATGGTTCTGGCCAAAGCGAACAAGATGAATCCCCGCGCGCTGGCGGAACAGATTATGGCCGAATGGCCGTCTGATGCGATCGCTACCGCTGAAATCGCCGGTCCTGGCTTTATCAACTTCCGCATTCGCGCCGAGGTTTATGCCCGCCGCACGCAAACCGCGGCGAAGGATGACCGTCTCGGCGTGGCCGCGGTTGCCGAACCGCGCACCATCGTGCTGGATTTTTCCGCGCCGAATGTGGCCAAGCCCATGCATATCGGCCACATCCGCTCGACAATTCTCGGCGACAGTCTCTCGCGCATCGCCCGCTTTCTGGGGCATCGGGTTATTACCGACAACCACATCGGTGACTGGGGCACGCAATTCGGCATGGTCACCTGGGCGTGGAAAAACATTCTCGATGAAGCAGCCCTGCTGGCTGATCCGCTCGCTGAACTGCTGCGTCTGTATCGTCATGCCAGCGATGCCTCCAAAGCCGATGACAGTATCCGCGAGGCCTGCCGATTGGAATTGGTGAAACTCCAACAAGGCGATGCCGAAAACCTTGCCATCTGGACGCGCTGTCTAGAGCTCTCGAAGCAGGGCTTGCAGCAGATCTACCGCCGCCTCGATGTTGCCTTTGATCATTGGCTGGGTGAAAGTGCCTACAATGAACAACTCGCACCGCTGGTGGCGACATTGTTAGACAAACAACTGGCGCGCGAGAGCGATGGTGCGGTGTGCATTTTCTCCGACGGCGCGGTGGAGGATCCTACCAAAGATCCGTTTTTGATCCGACGCGACGGTGAGTGGACGGATTTTCCCATGATGATCCGCAAGAGCGATGGCGGCTTCAACTACGCCACGACGGACATCGCCACGCTGGAATTCCGCAAAAACGAATGGCAGGCTGACTCGGTCTGGTATGTGGTGGACCACCGTCAATCCTCGCACTTTCAGCAACTCTTCGCCGTAGCGGCGCGACTGGGTCTGGATTCGATGGACCTGCGTCACATCGCCTTCGGCACCATCCTCGGCACCGATGGCAAGCCGCTCAAAACTCGTGCCGGCGACCTGCCTCAGCTCGCCGATGTGCTGGATGATGCCGTAGCTGCCTCACGCAAGACCGTGGAAGAGCGGAGCCGTTTGGAGACCGACGATGAGCGTGCTCAGTTGGCGGAACTGATCGGCATCAGTGCGGTAAAATTCACCGAGCTCGCCCATCATCGTTTGTCCGACTACGTCTTCGATCTTGATAAAATGGTGGCGCTGGAGGGCGATACCGCACCCTATCTGTTTTACAGCTTCGTGCGTTCGCGCTCGATTTTCCGCAAGCTGGAGGAATCCTACCAACCGGGAGACGAGATCGCTCTCGAAGAAGAGGCCGAAATCCACCTCGCCCGCCTTCTAGCCCGCTTTGCGGAAGTGGTGCCCACTGTGCTCGACGACTGTAGGCCGAACATTCTGACCAGCTACCTGCTGGAAGTGGCGCGTGCGTTCCACAGCTTTTTCGAAGCCTGTCCGGTGCTCAAGGCGGAGGGCATCACCCGGTATAGCCGTCTCACGCTATGTGACGTCACAGCGAAAACACTGGAAAAAGGTTTGGCGCTGTTAGGCATCGCGGTGCCACAGCGGATGTAACCTTCAGAGCACATGCATGAGAGGACTCTCAAGCTCACAAAAACGTGATTCATGTTGAATCGATGAAAATAAAACGCCTCCCTCTTATTCGCGCTTCACGACCTCGAGGACCCATCGACGATTGCGGATGAGGTGGATTTTTTCTCGCACCAACTCACTCGCCCCGCCCTCGTTGTATTCCACCCAGATCGTTGCGCTGACCGCCGTGGTGTTCATTTTTTTCACGCGAAACAGTGGAGCGCGCTTGGTGCGTATAAAGCAATGCAGTGGCACATGCGTATGTGAGGCGTTCCATAGCAACGCAGCGGGAGGAAAATTCTCCAACTCGGCTAGTGCGTGGAACACTTCGCGAACTCTTCGTTCGCCATGCCTAGAGGCGAGGCGGGATGCATGATGTCGGTTCCGCCACTGCTCCAACCTGGTTTCCAGAGGAAACTCCCACTCTAGTTGTATTTCCGCAATCAGTGTGCGGGCGTGGATGGCCATCATGGCGTGCAACTCGTCGCGATCGATCAAACCGCTTTCGAATTGTTCCATGAGTTTGGGAGGTGTCGGCACACGCAACATCGCGGGAAGTATCGACGAGCAAGCGCGCAGATCAAATGAAAAGCGCGGAGCTTGCCATGAAGCGTGCTACCTGACAGATTGCGTCACCCGATGACTCATCCTCAGCACCATCGCGCCATCGCATGGCTTCTTTTTGCGACCTTCCTGTGGGCCGTGAGCTTCCCGTTCGTGCAGATTCTTTACATTGAACAACGGGCGCTGCTGCCCGGAGCGGGTATTTTGTTTCTCTCCACGCTATTGATGGCATCACGTTTCACCATGGCGTGGCTGATTTTGTTGCCATGGGTCATTCCGCACATTCGTTCTTTCACGCGAGCCGAGTGGCGTCAAGGTCTTTGGTTGGCCCTGTTTGGAGGAGCTGGTATGTGGTTGCAGGCAGATGCCCTCGCATACACCAAGGCATCGACCTGTGCCTTCATCACCCAGGGATATTGCGTCTTTCTCCCGCTGTATCACATGGGTCGCAACCGGAAATTGCCCGGAATCCATACCATCGTGTCCGTGATCATGGTGGTTGTGGGCGTGGCCTGGTTATCCGGTGTGAAACCGAGCGAACTCAGCTTAGGGCGCGGTGAATGGGAAACCTTGCTCGCCGCCGTCATGTTCACCATGCAGATTCTTTGTCTGGAGCATCCTCGTTTCACCAACAATCGCAGCTTGCCGATCACATGGATCATGTTTCTGGGCATCAGTCTTTTTGCGATTCCCTGTGCCATGATCGTAGCGGAGCAGCCTGCCGAAATAGTGACAGCGATGGCTTCGCCCAGCGCGCTCGGACTCGTAGCAGCCATGGCCGTGCTGTGCAGCATAGGCGCTTATGGGCTGATGAACCGCTGGCAAGGATGCGTTAGCTCGGTCGAAGCCGGTCTGATCTACTGCGCCGAGCCCGTATTCACCAGCATCATCGCGCTTTTTGTTCCGGCATGGATGGGCTTGTGGATGGGTAGGGAAATTCACAACGAGCCGCTGACTTTTTCACTGATCGGCGGAGGAACCCTCATCACGATCGCCATACTTATTTTGCAACGCCAACCTGCCTCAGCCCACTCGCTGCATCCGAGTGAATGAGCCTACGACAGCGCATCGCTGTGGTTTTCCATCTCTGAATGATCCTACACTATGAATCGACGCCATCTGCTCCGCGCACTCAGCACATCGCTGCTTTTCTCCAAGACATGGGCCGCCCAGCAACAGTCGACCTCAAGAAAAAAAGGCTGGGCTGGAGCGGACCGCAACGCACATCATCTTTTTGGTGCCCATTGGTATTACACCTGGTGGCATGGAGAGTATCACAACACTGACATCGAGTTCGTACCCATGATCAAGAGACGCAAGGATGTCGAAGGGGGCGACGCACTGGTCAAAGTCAAGGCGATGAACGGCATACGCCACCTCTTGGGATACAACGAACCGGAGCGAGGTGATCAAGGCAACCTGACAGTGGACGATGCAATCAAACATTGGCCGAAACTTCAAGCAATCGCGGAAGCGAAAAACATTCCTTTGGGCAGCCCTGCTCCATCCTCCGATGACAAAGGTGTCAAATGGTTGGAGGAATTCATGAGACGGATCAAAAAAGAAAAACTGCGCGTCGACTTCATCGCGGTCCACTGGTATCGCAGTCGGGACGCCACTGATTTCGAAAACTTTCTCAAAGGTTTGTCACGATCCCATCGCCTGCCGGTCTGGCTCACCGAGTTCAATGGCTGGAGCGGATCCGAACGCGACAACCACGATTTTCTCAAACAAGCCTTGCGCTTTCTGGAGCGCGATAAATCCATCGAACGCTACGCCTACTTCGAACCGGGCAAAGGGAAACCTCACAGCCTGTTCGGAAGTGAAGAAAATGGACTATCCCGTATGGGTCTTCTCTATCGCGATGCCGGAACTTGAGAAATGCTCAAGGCACCATTTTCACTTCCAACAAAGCCGTAGCAATGGTGGATGGATCTGCTCGCTCGGCCAGTGACTTTTCGATCGCCGCGGCACTGCGTTTCACCAATCCGCAGAAGACTTGTTTGGCATTCCAAATCACCTTCACCTCCTGATCTAGGTCGATCAAGGAATCCGACAGTCGCAGGGTGACGGCGTGAGGATCCTGACTTTGCAGCGTAATCGTCTGGCCTTGGCAGCGCGCATCAATCCTTTGACCTTTCTGTGCCGTGGCGGCATCGACGGCCAACCAATACATTCGTGTGCCAATGACATCATCCTGCACCCACGTGATGGATTTGGGCCATGCCTGACGGATGAATTTCAACATCCAGGGCACGGCGACCGCATCCTCGCGATTCATCCAGTGACCGTATTGAGGGTAGGACTTGAAAAAATGCGTATAACAACCCTCGTTGGCTTTTGCCAGCGCCGCCAACTGGTCCGCCCATTGCTGGCAAACTTCGTTGCGCTTGAAGGCTGCGTCTTTGCCTCCGACCTGGAGTGCGAAGGGCAGGTTACGAAGGTTATCGGGCGTCGCCTCATTCGGATGACCCGCCATCATCGCGGCGGCGGCCCATCGATCGGCCATGCGCGGCCCGATCTGATAGACGCCATCGCCACCTGCGGAATAGCCCATCACATAGACGCGATCGGGATTGACGCCGTGAATGGCAATGCTGTTTTCGATCAGGCGATCGAAGAGGCCATCGATATGTCCTTCATGCCAGAGGTTCCATGCATTGGTGGGAGCGCGGGGTGCGATATACAGAGAGCCCTCGGGATCATACAGGCGGATTTGATTCTGCCATTGGGAGTCATTCACCGCTGGTGGAGCGCCTCCTCCACCGTGCAGAGAAATCACGAGTGGTCTACCGTTGGCTGGCGCGACTCCGATTTCGCGCTGCATAAAGCGCATGGTTTTATCACCGATGGTGATCTGCTTCTCCTTCATTTCCGCGGCACGCTCCTTGCGCAAAGACTCGACTTTCCGCTGCCATGTCTGGCGGATCAGTGTTTCAGCTGCTGTGCGGCTCAGCCCAACATCTTGCGCGAGGCAGGGGGAAATCAGACAAATTGACAAAATGAGGCTTTTCATTTCTTGGGCGTTGCGGGTGGTTGTTGGGCGTCAAGCCATTGCGCCTGCTGCGGGAACAATTCGCGAAACAATTCCCGCGAAACGGGTTCGAGAATCATACCGCTGACATTCATGACCAGAAATGCCGCGAAGGAAAATGCCAGCCAACGCCAAGGGGTGATGGATCTCAATGAGACCAGTATACCGCTGGATCCGTCCCATAAAGTAGAACCGTGTTTACGCACGAACCACCAGGAAAATCCATGACAGAGCGGCAGAAGAACTGGGTGACTCATGCCCATGCCCATCAAATATACACGGATCGAGCGCAACAAACTCAAGCCCACCGGCAGCAACGAGCCATCGACGCGCCCAACACGCAGGCCTAACAACCATTTACCCGGAGTAGCGCCCCATACATGCAGCATGGCCGCTTCCGCGAGGATCCAGACGATCATCATGAGATAATTGAACCAGAAATTCATCATCATCTGCTTGAGATTAGCGCCAGAAAGATGCATCGCGCACATGTAGATGCTGGACCACAACAAAAGATCGAACCATCGCGCGAAGAACCGACGAATCAGCAGCGATCCCCCACTCTGGCTTATCGGCAAAGCACCAGACACGGACTGTGGATCCATCGGCACTGGTATAGTGGGTGCAGTGGACTGCTCATCGAGTGGAGAATCATCATTGACCCGAGAAAACTCAGGGATAGTCGACAAAGGTTGCCAATCTTTCATCCCCTCCAGCCATCCGTAGGTTTCGCCATCGCATTCGCCCGACTCCAGTTTTCTCACGACTTGGGAGATCTCGAAGGGACCAGTTTTTTCACCGTTTTTGATGATCCAGGCTTTCATGTATCAAAGGTTGCGAAGGGATTTGGCGGCATCGTGGCGTGAGGCAAAGAACGCGGGAACCAACGAAGCAATCATGCAGAGAATCAGTCCCATGCATCCGATGAGCAGTTGCTCACGAGCATCCATGAACGCAGGCAAAACCTTGAAACCCGTGAGTCGCGATGAAAAAGGATCAAAGCCCAGATGCCGCAGCGCTTCCTGAAGCCCTCCCCTGCCATGAATCACGAGTCGACCCAGAATGACCCCAAGCAGCGAGCCTGCCACACCGAGAATGGTGCCTTGATAGAAAAAGACACGCATGATCTGGCCCGGAGTGGCGCCTAGCGCCTTCATGACACCGATTTCCTTTTTCTTCTGAATCGTCACGGTAAACATCACCGCCATCATCGAAAACGCTGAAATCAGCACAATGAAACTGAGAACAAAATACATCATCACACGTTGTTGACTGATGAGTGAGAAGAACTGGGCATATTGATCCGCCCAGGTTAAGACCACCCACCCGGGTTCCAACTCAGGCAAAATGCGGGGAATGAATGCGTCCGCCTGATAGGCGTCAGCGATGCGCAACGCCACACCCTGCACCCCATCGCCGAGACCCGACAAACCCTGAGCCAGAGGCAAGGGCACGAACAAGTCCGGCATCTTGACCATCTGTGAGGCCTGATACACCCCCACGATTTCCACCTCTCGCGGCAGGATGATGCTCTTGATGTTTTTCAACACGTCAGCATCAAGTTTGTCCTTGTCGGCAGTCATCAATGTGTCGAGGTGCGCAAGGCACTCCCCACGTGCCCCTTTGGCAAAAACAAAGGTGTCGTTTTCGGGGCGATGTTGCGCGCGATCGAAAACCTCCAGAATGCCCTCGATCGCTTTGCGTTCTGGATCGCGAAGGTCCTCGACTTCGTAAACCGGATACAAGCCGTTGAGCACATCGGCCTGCGCACGAGCCATCACAAAACCGTTCGTTTCTTCTTTCCATTCATCGACGATCAGCCTCTGCAGTGGGACGATGACCTCAGCGAACCGGATCCGAACAAGCTCTTGCTCCGTGCTTTTGTATGCTTTTAGAACTTCCTGGAAATTCCGTGTTGAATAAAGATTGATTTTATCCCCGAGCTGCCAGTGAAACTGGTCGGCCATGAGGGAAGATACCACCACTCTTGCATCGAGCCCCAGGTCCGCCGAGGAGCCGGGGAAATTTTCCTGATCAAGAATTTCCTCCACACCTCTCATCTGCGCAAGGTCCTGGGTATCGACAGCCTGATAGTTGACAGGACGCTGCATGTCGGAAGAATCCAAGACGGCATTATCCTCGATGTGGGGATAGCATGCCACCACTCCGGGCACGCGTTGCATGCGCTCGACTACCGCGCCCCAATCCTCGATTTCGTTAAATCGCTCGCCAGTTTCGGTGTATTGTAGCAGCAAATGGGGAGAAAAACCGAGCAATCGTTTTTTTTGCTCCATTTCAAGGCCGGCAAAAACCGCCATCACGACGACGAGAACCAGCACGCCCAACAACACTCCTAGCACCGAAATCATGGTGATCGAGGAAATCCAAGCCCTGCGCGGATTGAGATACCGCCAGGCGAGCATCAGACTGAATGATTTTTTCATGCTACTTGCGGCGCCCCCTAGGTAAAGCAAAAGTGACGATGAGTAAACCGCAGAATTCCGCTAAATCGTGCAGGAACTGATTTGCTGAATCGCCTGGATGGGTTGCATTTGCGATTGGTAAAATGCCATGTTCTGCTATCATTCTTTTGATGACCGCACCTGAATGCCCCGATTGTCCCAAAGTAAGTCCTGAACAAGATGTCGATCAACAGGCTATCGAAGAGCAATTGCGTTACGAACTGGAATTGCCGGAGCGCTCTTTTCTATCTGGCCCTAAGTCCCGCCTCTCCGATCTGGCGACATTGTTCAACGTCTCACTGGATTTCATCCGAGCCTTCCGCGTATTGCATTTCGTGGGGCCCTGCGTGACGATATTCGGCTCGGCCCGCACTCCCGAGGGGACGACGTATTACGAAATGGCACGTGCCATGGGAGCCCGCATGGCGCAGATGGGTTTTACCGTGATGACTGGTGGCGGCCCCGGTATCATGGAAGCGGGAAATCGCGGAGCGTTTGAAAGCGGCGGCCGCAGTGTGGGGGTGAACATCCAGTTGCCCTTCGAGCAAAAAGGCAACCCATATGTCGATCGCGAAGTGACCATGCGCTACTTTTTCACCCGCAAAACCGTTTTGGTGAAATACTCGTATGCGTTCATCGTGATGCCGGGTGGTGCAGGTACTCTCGATGAAATGTTCGAGACCATGACGCTGATCCAGACTGGTAAGTTAAGGAATTTCCCCATCGTGTTGATGGGAAAGGAATACTGGGCACCGCTGATGGAAATGATTTACCGGATGGTCGACGAGGGCATGATCAGCCCGGAAGACCCGGACCTGATTTTCTTTACCGATGATGTCGAGGAGGCGGCATCACACATCCAACGTCATGCTGTCCGGCAGTTCGCCTTGCGCCGGAAAATTGCTCCCAAAAGCATCCGAATGCTGGGCGAGCGAAATTTGGTGCGCAAACCGTCCTAGCCAAGAAATATCCGCCCTATGATGAAACGCAGACAATTCCTTTGCGGCAGTCTGATCGCAAGCGGCATCGCCAGCACCGCTCAGAGTCAGGCTGTGCCTCCTGCCGCTCTTCATTCCTCCTCGCCTCCTTTGCATGGCGAACCGATCGTCGCTGGCCCCGATTCTGGAAACCTCGCCATTCTCCAAGCCTTATCCAACCCCGCCACTGGTTATGCCGAAATTTCTGTCAACCAAGGCGACTGGCAAAAAATCTTGCCCGAAAAGCACGGCATGGTCTCCTACGAACCGCATGTATTGAAATTCCTGCTGCCACCCTTGCCCGCGGGTGCCGAATTGCGATACCGAGTGACGGCTTGTTCCATACTCTATCGGAACGCATACAACATCCAGCGCGGCCCTGATGTCAGATCGGCCGAATACTTAATTCGCTGCCTTGATCCGGGCCACAAGAGCACCCGATTTGTCGTCTGGAATGATACTCATGAAAATGCCAAAACCATCCAGGCCCTGCATGAAAAAACCATCGCGTTGATGCCCGATTTTCTGCTCTGGAATGGTGACCAGACGAACGACGTTTACGCGTTGGAAAAAATGGCCAATCAATATGTCTCACCTGCCGGATGCGGAATTGCCTCGCGTTATCCCCTCGCCTATCTGAGAGGTAATCACGACGTACGTGGTCCGGCGGCACGCCATGTGGAAGAATTCACCCACTGTCCCGGAGTCGATTTCACCCATGCCTTCCGCTCTGGCCCGGTTGCCTGCCTGACCATGGATACGGGCGAAGACAAACCCGATTCTCATCCCGTGTTTCAGGGCATGGTTCACTTTGATGCGATGCGTGCAAGGCAAACCAGATGGTTGGAAAAAATCATCGAAGAACCTTGGTTCCGCAGTGCTCCCTACAAACTGCTATTCTGTCACATCCCGCTGTGGTGGACCGCTGATGATCCAAACCGATCCTATTACAACTGCCATAAGCCATGCCGCGATGCTTGGCAGGCGCTCTTACTCCGCGGAGGCGTGCAGATGGTTATTTCCGGGCACACTCATGAACCCGCCCATCTTCCCGTTTCCGAGGAAAGGCCGATCGCCCAGCTCGTGGGTGGTGGACCACAACCCGAACGCGCGACACTCATGCATGCAGTTGCGGACGAAACGAGTTTGCGCATCACGATGTCACGTCTTGATGGCGTAGTCTTGCACGATCTAACCATCAAACCCGCATGAAACCTTTGGTCGAAATTTGTGTCGACCGTCTTGACTCGGTTCAGGCTTGTGTCGCGGCGGAAGTGGATCGAATCGAGCTATGTGCCGCTCTCAGCGAGGGCGGATTGACGCCATCGTTAGGTTTCCTCAAAGCAGCTCGTGGCATCTTTTCCGGAAAAATCATGATGATGATTCGTCCACGAGCAGGAGACTTTCTCTATTCCGATGAAGAAATCGAAGTGATGATCGACGACATCCGTAGCGCCCGTTGTCACGGTGCGGATGGAGTGGTATTCGGATGCCTTCATGCCACAGGTGAGATCGACACCACGAACACAGCAAAACTACTGGACGCCTCTGGGAGCATGGACGTGACGTTTCATCGGGCATTCGATGTGACACCTGATCTGCATCATTCATTGGAAACTCTGATCCGATTGGGAATCCCAAGGGTTCTCACCAGCGGTGGTGAGGCTGATGTTTGGAAAGGACTTCCAAGCCTTCGAGAACTCATCAAACAAGCGGGAACGAGAATGGTGATCATGCCCGGCGGAGGTATCATGGCCTCGCGAGTCGAAGAACTTCTCGAACAAACGGATGCATCCGAATTTCACTTGTCAGCCCGTCATTCCATGCCTAGCAGAATGATATTCCAACGCGATGATATTCGGATGGGCTCGTCCCAAATCACGCCCGAATCCTTTCACAAAATAACAGACCCCGCGCAATTGCGTTTGCTTTTCACATCCCTTGCATCCCGTTTATGAAAATTTCCTTCACCGCTCGCCTCTTCATTTACTCATCCGTGCTCGCGTATGTGGCCATCGATCTTTACGCCTGTGCGGGTCCCCTGAGAAAAGCCATCGACCGCCGCAAATCCGATAGCCCAGAGGCGGTCGAAGATGCCAAAAAGGCAGGCATTGTCGCGATTGTTCTCGGGCGTCCCGTCACTGTCACGCAGGTTGACCGTGCCGCACGGGAACGTCTTTGGCTTGAGGGAAAATCATGGCAGGAAACATCCTCCGAGCAACGACGTCTGGTAAGAAAAGCCGTTCTTACCGAACTGGTGGACCACCAACTGATCCGCTCCAAGATTGCGGCCAACAAGGAAGCAGAGCGCGCGACGGATCACGAGGTGAGCGAGCGTGTGAAGCAATTGCTCGCGCGTTTTGTATCACGTGCTGAGATGGAGCAATCGATGAAAGCGCAGGGCATTGCCAGCGAGGAAGAGCTTAAGCTGCGAATCGCCGCGATCATTGAGATGGAAAAATATCTGGATCGACAACTCCGGCCCTTGCTGGAAGTCACCGATGATGAGATCGCGGAATTCTATCAGAACCATCCGAATGACTTGGCCATGCCGGAGATGTGTCAGGTTCGGCACGTGTTTTGGGCCACACTAGGCAAAGACGCCGCAGTCATCAAAAATCAGGCGGAAGCTGCGCTCATGGCTCTTCAGAAAAAAGAAAAAAACTTCGAGCAACTCGTGCAGGAATACAGCGAGGACGAACGGAGCAAAGCGGCGGGCGGTCAACTCGGCTGGATCTCTCGCAACCGTGTGCCTGCCGATTTTGCCGAACCGGTCTTCGCCATGCAGCAGAATCAACCCGGATTATTTCAAACCAAACTGGGTTGGCATCTGGCCGAAGTCATAACTCGGCGCCCGCTCACAACAAGGACCTTGGATCAGTGTCGGGACGAAATCCGCCGCGCACTCTCCGATCAAAAACGTCCGGAGGCCCTGCAAAACATCCGCTCGGCGATTCGCGAAAGCCATCGCCAACATATTCACCTGTATCCCACCGTGCTGGATGCGATGCCATGATATCAGGGTGCCGGTGGTGGACTGTAGGTTGTGCTGCGCACATTGTTGAACGGAACCGCATCCGTGCTCCCGATTTGTGTCGTGACTTGCACCGACTTTCCATTGGCAAATAAGACATTCGACAAGCCGATCTGATAACTCTTCACCGCACCCGGGGCCAGTGAAGGCACGGTGAGGTTCGTAACTCCGGAAGGAGTGGTTACGGTGACGGGAATATTGCTCAAGGTCGTGGTTCCCTGATTCTGGATATTGACCTGAACCTGCGCGACGCCACCTGCCAACGGCGGTGTAATATAATTCGAAGCGGCCGCCGCATCCGCGATGTTCGATGCATCACTCTGCAAAATACGACCGAGATTCACCGCGCCGGATCCGGTGTAACGGTCAGGTCCCGCGGCACCGGCTTCATTGGTCATTTGATAGATCGCCGCCAATGCCTGCTGCGCGCCGAGTCCCTTGGCGGACATGACCGCTGCGACTGTACCTGCCAAGATCGGAGCCGAGGCACTGGTGCCGGAAAAGGAAGTAACTCGCTCGCCAGGATATGCGGCAGTAACGCCCCACCCCGGAGCCGCGAGAGCGGATGGATCCGATTGATTGGAAAAAAGCAGATGGTTGTTCTGCGCGTCAACCGCTACGGCAGCGATGACGTTGGGGTATCCCGCAGGATAGGCGGCTTGCGCTAAGCCCTCATTGCCACTCGAAGCGATGATGATGGTGTTTTTGTTCTGTGCATAAAGAACCGCATCGCGAAGCGTGAGACTGTCCCCATAGGAGCCCATGGAAATCGAAATGATCTGATTGCCCGCGTCGGCCGCCTGAATGATCGCTTGGGCGATTTTCCAACTATCGGAAGATCCTGAATCATCTGCGACGCGCCAAGAAGTCAAGGTGGCACCGGGCGCCGCACCGGGAACCGTGCTGCTGTTCCCCAGAATCAAGGATGCGGCCGCCGTGCCATGACCATTCCAATCAGCATAATCGTTCGAACCCGGCACAATGAACACATTCTTGACATCACCGTAGGCGGGATGAGGAACCACCCCTGTGTCGAGAATGGCAATCTTCACTCCCCGCCCCAAGGTTTCATCCATCTGCTTCAGTCCGAGCCATGACAGCAACTGGTTGCCCAAGGGCAGGGCATCGGCTTGCACCATACCACCTGAGGGATTCGGTGTGTAGGCAGGGAAGATGAAACCCAATTCCTCGTTTCCATCCAGCAGATCACCAAGATCAGCGGGGTCTAGAAAGCTGATGCGCAGGGCATGCAGGGCGGCGATCCGATCCATTACCCGGACGCGGTCTCCTATCCTTAACAAAAATGCCTCCATGTCATCGGCACTCGCGAAGCGAATTGTGCGCTGTCCCGGCAGGGCTCCCTGATTCAGAGCCTCTTCATCGACTCGATAGGAAGGCCTGCGGGGATTCGACGAAGAAAGTCTTCCCCATTCGCGTTCGACCCATGGCTCATCGCGCATGATCAGCGACTCGCTCCGCTGCGGACTGTCATCCCAAGGTGAACGCCCGAGAATCCAGCCGATGAAAATCGCCAGCACAAGCCAGAAGCCGATCATCCATGGAACTTTGCGCATTTGCATCATCGGAGTAAAACCACAGAGGCGGGGAAAAGTCGCTTGGAATCAGGAATCTAACAGAAAAAAA
>JBJOMZ010000071.1:0-14867 GCA_046052105.1 Verrucomicrobiota bacterium
CGCCCTCACCACCGCCGCAGAGCTTCCCCACCGACTCTGGACTGACGCCTATCTTGCCGCCTTCGCCATCGCCACAGGTTCACGACTCGTATCACTCGACGCCGATTTCGCCCGCTTCCCTGACCTAAAATTTCTCCACCTCACTCCATAGCCCCGCGTGGAGGCGCTTCATGTCCCGCTATGCGGGGTCCAAGCACCATGCCAAGTTCAGGAGACAGGAGACAAAGGACAAGGAGACGGGAACCATTGACGAATGCCGACTGTTGATTTTTGATTTTTGATCGATTGAACCACTCGTCCGCTGAAGTTCCGCCACGCGGAACGAAGGAGGATCAGCATTCGTCAATCCTCCCCTCTTTCTGCTTTCTGCTTTTCCAAGAACCAGGAACTAGGCACCGGAAAAATCGCGCGCAGCAAGGTTTTTCCTAGACACCCCGTGCCCCATCCGTTAGTCATCGGCGAACCAATCCTTCCAGAAAATCAAACCATCTATCCCATCGATTGACCAAGCCATCGAGCGCCTCTACGCGCTTAACGTAGGCACGACGAAAGTCGAGGAAGGCAGCCCCCACGAAAAGCCCCACAAGCCGCTTTTGCTACTCGCGGCATTCGATTTGATCGATGAAGGAAAGGCCAAGCCCGTTCACATCCCTTGGAGCCAAGAGCTGCGCGATCGCTTCACCGCACGGTTTCTCTTGGTGAGAAAACACAACGACCAAAACAATCCCGACCTGCCTTTCCGCTACATGGCAGGCGATGGCTTCTGGCAGGCTTACGAAGGCGATGGCAAAACACCGATTCAGCGCGAAATTCGCGTAGCTGATATTGGCAATGTATCAGCCCGTTTCCAAAATGGCTTTGAGTTGCTTGTTGCCATCCCTGAAAACCGACAGGCGATGCGCGAAGCACTCATCACCCGCTATTTTCCACAGAGCTTGCGCGAGGAATTGCTTTCGCGGAAAACCATCGAAGAAGCGCCAAAAATCAAAGCTGCGGAAGAGCCTCTCGAATACGGAAGATCACCCGCGTTCCGCCGCACCATTCTCAACATCTATGATCATCAGTGCGCGGCCTGCGGTCTCCGCATCCGTCTTTCCAGTTGCAACGATGTCTCTTTCATCGATGCAGCTCACCTGATTCCCTTCTCCGAATCCTACAACGATCACCCGTCCAATGGTCTCGCCCTCTGCAAAAACCATCACTGGGCCATGGACCGCGAAATTATTGCCCCGGGACCCGATATGCATTGGCACGTGTCCAAATTGATCGACCCGCGCCGCTCAAATGGCGAAAAAGAACTTCATGAACTACAGGGAAAATCTCTTTTACTGCCTAAGGATCCGGCGTTCCAGCCGTATGCAGAGGGTTTGTTATGGAGGATCAGAAAGATTGTGGCCTGAAATATGAAACCCTTTGCAGTGACTAGCAGTGGGAATCAACGCGTGATTCGGCTCGTCTTTTACAGAGTAGGATGTAATCAAACGGCTCTAGATATTTCAAAGAGTTCTGCAGGCACCTTGAATTGTAACCGCCATACCATCGAGATCGGACGATTTCCCTCGTAGGAAATTAATTCCGTAGCAGGTCCAAGAAAGATGAATGGTGAAGTCTCTTTACCTTCTCGCGTTTCCAAGCGCGCGAAAAATAAAACCTTATATCCACGCTCTACAAAATTGATGTAATTCTGTCCCGTCCTACTGTTTTGAGAAGTTCCAGCCTGACTCTCCCAGTGCAAGAGATCAGGACTGATCAGATAATCTTTGTAGCGTGTTGTCGGAGCGAAATCACGATCCTCTTTACGGAATGTAACTAGATGGATGTAGGTATTTTGTGTCGGCACAGGAATTACACCAACACCGGCAGCACCAGATCGCTGCAGATTCGCCAAGCCAAAAGCCGCCTTGATTTCAGCCGATCCATAAGCAGCATGCAAGTGCAATGGTCCCTCGATCTTTTTTGTGGGATAACGATGCTGTCGTTTTCGCCATTGTATGACTTCGACCATATCTTTTACACTGTTCGTATTTCGAAGCCACTTTTCAAATGACTCGCGATAACTGCCAACACCAAGACTCTGACCTTTTTTTGCCCATAGCAAATAGTGCAATTCTGATGCTTGTTCATCAGTGTAACCATAAAACGAAGGATCCTCCGCGACATTTGATTCAGACAAAACCATCATCCGATCCAACATCGCTGGATCGGTAACTGCTGCTGTCCCATCTGCGCGAGCTTTCCATTCCGACCAAGTTCTATTGTTCAATACCTCGATCGGACAAAGACCCGTAGAATCGATAAAATTCCCGAAAGTCAGCGGCAACTTATTCTCGGACTCGAATGTGCGGATCACTTCAGGAATGAAAGTATTCAAATTACCCAAGCTATCCGTAATATTTTTTAGGATGTGCTCCCGAGCGACCCGCTCTAACTGAATGCTACAACCCGGTGGCAAATTCGGAAAGTCACTTTCAATTTCACGGTCGATCCGCCGTCTGGTTGAGCGCAGGAGCGCTGCAAACTTCTGGTCGATACGATATTTGCGGTGAGATTGCCCCACAAAGTCCAATACGGTCAGACAGTCTTTTTCTGGAGAGTGACGAAGACCTCGACCCAGTTGCTGCAAGAAGACAGTGATGCTCTCAGTCGGACGAAGAAACAACACAAGGTTGATTTCAGGAATATCAACGCCCTCGCTAAAAACATCGACTACGAATAAGAATGTAATGTCGCCCTTACGAAAGTCTGCCACAAGCTGATCGCGCCTCTGTTTGTTAGTATCACCCAACAGGACTTCAGCTTTCAGCCCCCTCTCTTTGAACTTACGGGCCATATATTTGGCATGTTCTACTCCTGCGCAAAACCCTACCGCTCTTGTCCAACTGAGATCAGGTTGATAGCGAGCTAAGCTTGCCATAATGACATCGAGTCTCTGTAGAGCCCTGAAATCGTCGCCCGTGTATACGTTCTCGAGCGCAGTCTGATCATATTTCCCCTTACTCCAGAATGCCTCACTCGAAATGTCGACTGGATCAGTTACGCCAAAGTAATGAAAAGGACAAAGCAGCTTTTCTTCCAATGCCTCGGGTAAGCGAATCTCGGCGGCAAAGACGTTGCCAAAATCAGGCAAAATGGAACTGCCATCCATTCGTTCGGGAGTCGCGGTTAAACCTAACAGAATTTCTGGGCGAAGTTTCTCAAAGATAGATCGATAACTCGAAGCCGTACCATGGTGAGCCTCGTCGACAATTATGAAATCAAAATGCTCAGCGCCAAGAGTTTGCCATGGACTGCGATTATTTAAACTCAATACCGATGCAAAAACACATTCCCACCGGTTCGGGACGGCACCATCCACTAAGAGCTCACCTAAATTAGGATCGCGCAATACAGTTCGAAAGCAGTCCCTTGCCTGTTGGAGAATTTCTTTCCGATGAACGACAAACAACAGTTTTGCGTTGCCTCCCTTGGCCCGTAAATATCTTGCGAAATCAAAGGCTGCAATCACTGTCTTTCCAGTGCCTGTGGCAGCGCAAACCAAATTGCGCATAGAGCCTGCCTCGCGCGCAGCTTCTAAGTTTTCAAGTATCCGCTGTTGATAGGAGTGAGGTTTAATTTCGGCAAAGAATCGCGGTCCCGCCACCTCGCTTCCTCCTCGCCCATATTCAAGAGCTTCACGGAATCGGATGATCTGCGTTTCGTTGTAGGCCTCGAATTCGTCCTTAGCCCAGTAGGTTTCGAATTCAGCGGTAAACCGCTCGAGCACATGCAGCATGTCCTGTGCAGTCACCTTGACCGTCCACTCGACTCCGCTTGTCATAGCTGGCGCCGACATATTTGCCGAACCAATGTAAGCGGTAGATAAACCGCTTTTCCGGAAAAAATGGTATGCCTTGGCATGAAGGCGTGTCCTGGTCGTATCATAGGAGACTTTGACTGCAAAGCCATCTTGCCGCGCGAGCCACTCAACTGCCTCCGCATCCGAAGCACCCATATATGACGTCGTTATAATACGAACAGGAATATTGCGCCGCGCCAGATCCTCAAAGGCGGGGATTAGCAACCGTAGACCTGACCACTTGATGAACGAGACCAGAATGTCCACGCGATCCGCTGACATCATCTCGGCTCGTATTTCGTGTTCGAGTTGGGGATCATCACCAGCCCCCGTGAGCAAACTACTCACGGACATCGGTGTGCTTGGAACCGCTAGAAAATCTGTATGGGGATTTCGCCTGATTTCCCTCAGTAGTGATTTGGGCCTTTCCAACAAATGCTTACGCTGCGTGTATTTCAAGCCGTCTTGCGCAGACAATAGTTCAATCAGACGATTAACCAAATTGAGCCGATCTTCCTTTTTTGTGATTCTTAGAGCTTGCTTGATTACACGTCCAACAAATTGACTGTATGTGTGAGGCGAAGCCTCGTCGTCTATGGCCACAAGGGTTGGGATCAGATCAGGATTTGCATCCATCAAAGCCTGCAACTCTGCATCTAGCAAAGTTTCATAAAGACCTACTGGCAATATGCTTTTTTCGGGAATACTCATGTGAATAATTGGCTAACAGCATCTTATCCTAAAATTATCATAAGGCTATCTATTGTTCACTCTATCATAACTCAACGAGCCAGATTGCATTTCCTAAGTTTTCCTGAACGGGAGATTTCACGCCCGCGGATGCGCGACATGACCTCGCTGCGTTTTTCCGGTGTGAAAATGTCCATGGCCATGTTCCTTGTCACTGGCATTTTGGATGAAGTCGCGCGGGAGGAATGGGGAAAGTTGCGCTTCGCGTGTTCTCCCGCCGTCGCTCTCCTGGCTCTCCCCGCTCCCCCGCTCCTCTTGTCCTGTGTCGCCCATTCAGGGCTCAAAGGTGTGGGAAATCCCTCTTCCTAGGGCGATGCCGTAGGCTGGCGTGTTCGGCACCGTTGGTGCGCGGGATGCCGACGGGGACGTCGGTGTTCCGTGGTGCGTTGGGCTGGAGGGATGAGTCCTGATCACTGCTCACTCTCCACTTTTTCCCCACTTGACCGATTGTGCGCCATCGGTTAGTTTTCGTTATCAATTCACTGGAAGTGCAATGAAATCTCCCAAGCAGAAAGTAAGTCTTAAGAGTCGCGCCGCCGAGAAAGCGGTCTCGCGCCGTGAGGACCGACGTCGCTTAGAAAACGGCGAGAGCCCAGAGGTGATTCAACGGGAAAACTCGATTTTTCCGGAGGGGTATTTTGAGCGTCACAAGATCCTGAATTTTTCTTCTGCTATAGGAAAATGAACAATGCCAAGGCAGGTTTGGAAGCATAAGCTGGGTATCTCGAATCCCTGAGCTTGTCCGGTGAGGAGTATTTTCTTGAAGGAGGCCAAGCTGTGAATTTTTGGGCGGAATACATTGATTCGCGCCTAGATATCCCACCCCTCAACTCGATGCGTCTCTTCACATCTAAAGACTGCGATATTTGGGTGAGCTACAAGACATGGGAAAAATTGAAGAGAAATCCTGCTTTAGTGAAATCATCATCGCCAGTGGACGGGCAGTTGGGGATTCTGACCATCAGCCACGACCCTCCTCGCGTTGTTGATATGTTGCAGTCCGTTTACGGCATCGACGTGAAGGATTATCCACGTTTGCTGCAAAGAACCCTGAACGATGGCAAGATCCGCGTCATCGATCCCCTCTATCTCTTTCGCAGCAAGTGTCATTGTTTTCTCGGCCTGCCGCAGGGAGATCGGCAGGCCGAACGACATGTGCGGATGTTGGCGCTGATTTTACCGGAATACATCTCGCTGCTGATCGATGATTGCGATGCTGGAAACATTCCAGAGCGGGAGTTGCTGAAAGAAATCAAGCTGTTGAAAAAAATCTCATCCTCGTCCGTGTGTTGGCGCTGTCTGGAGAGACTGGGCATCGAGTCCAACACACTCATTCCCTGGGAGAGGCTGGGAAGATCAAGATCGGACGTATTGGCCAACTTTGCGCGTATGAATGCGCCAGGTGAGTGATGGAGCGCGGGGATTTAGTCCGCATCTCGATTGTGAAGAAAAGTGAGCAGTGAGCGAGACCACAGAGAATGAGGTAATCCCCCGATCCCCCGATCTCCCCATCCCCCGATCCCCTTGTCCTGTATCGCCCTTTCAGGGCTCAAAGGTGTGGGAATCCCTCTTCCCAGGGCGATGCCTTAGGCTGGCGTGTTCGACAGCGTTGGCGCGCGGGATGCCGACGGGGACGTCGGTGTTCCGTGGTGCGTTGGGCTGGAGGGATGAGCCCTGTCTCCCGGACTCCTCCGCCAAAGCCTGGGCGACGGCGAAACATCAATTTTTGCAGAAATGAGCATTGAAATCAAAACGCGTGGGGCGCATAGTGGTGCTATGCCGCGCACGAAAACAAATGCACCATCCGCAACAGAGTCGGCGCGGACCGCTAGACGCCGTGCGACTTGGAACATTGTGGTGGCGGATAGTTTCGCCGAGGCCGAGGCGGAAACGCGTGCTTATTGGCGCAACGCCACTCCCGCCGAACGCCTCAACGCTCTCGAAAAACTTCGCGAACCCTTTTATGGCAAAGATCAAATTGGCGGCAGACTTCAGCGATTTCTTGAAGTTGTGCCTGCGGAATGAAGTCCGATTTCTGGTCATCGGTGGCTATGCTGTGATCCATCACTCGCGTCCCCGCTACACTGGGGATCTGGACATTTGGATCGATGCCTCGCAGGATAACGCAGAGCGTGTGGTCGCGGTTCTGAAGGCATTCGGATTCCCTCCAGACGCCGTGTGCACGGAGATGATTACGGAGGAGAAGAAGATCATACGCATGGGCTTCGAGCCGATGCGATTGGAATTGTTTACCAACATCCCTGGCGTTGCATTCGGCAGCTGCTATGAGCGGCGCGACCTCGTAAAGATCGGTCGCATGGAAGTGCCCTTCATTGGCTTGGAAGATCTGAAAATCAACAAACTCGCCAGTGGACGCCCGAAGGATCTTCAGGACATCGAGGAGTTGCCGTGATTTGCCTAGATGGGGGAAGCTGAAATGGGAAGAAGTGGGGAGTGATCCTTCGTCGGCAAGACTTTGGCGGACGAGTCAGTAAGCAGTGAGCGAGACCACAGAGAATGAGATAATCCCCCGATCCCCCGATCTCCCGATCTCCCGATCTCCCGATCTCCCGATCTCCCGATCTCCCGATCTCCCGATCTCCCGATCTCCCGATCTCCCGATCTCCCGATCCCCCGATCTCCCGATCCCCTTGTCCTGTATCGCTCATTCAGGGCTCAAAGGTGTGGAGAATCCCTCTTCCCAGGGCGATGCCCTAGGCTGGCCTGTTCGGCACCGTTGGCACGCGGGATGCCGACGGGGACGTCGGCGTTCCATGGTTGCGTGAGGTGTTTGTGCTTCAGGGCCAATTTTGCCATAGCACGAAAGCGCCTGTCAGCAGGATCAGGCAGGCGAAGCCTTGACGCAACAGACGTGCGGGTAAGTGCTTCGCCACATGCGTTCCAGTCAACACACCAAAAGCGGCGATCCCCGCGAAGGTGAGCGCGAGCGGCCAGCTCACGGGAGCATCGCCGTAATGACTCAAGAATCCAGCGCAGGAATTGAAGGCAATCACGGTCAAGGAGGTGCCGGTAGCCATGCCCAGAGGAAGTCGGGCAAAATGCACTAGGGCGGGAACTAGAAGAAATCCCCCACCCACTCCGATGAATCCCGTCAAGCATCCGACCGCCAGCCCCGCCAGCAAGCAGCGCAGTGGGCGGCATTCAGCCATCACACTCTCACGCGCAGAGCCTCCGCGCAACATGTGAACGGCGAGCACGATCATCAGCCCCGCAAAGACCAACATCAGCACAGGAGTGGGCACCACATGCGTCAGGCGCGATCCGATCCAAGCTCCCGCCATGCCGGATAGGGAAAACAGCATCACTGCATGAGCGTGCACTTCGCCCGCGCGCCACCGCGAAACGGCGCCCACAAGGGCAGCGGTGCCGACAATGAAAAGGCTGAGACTGACGGCCTCGCGCGGCGACACTCCGGCCAGATACACCAATACCGGGAGCGTGATGATGCTACCGCCGGCTCCGGTGAGACCGAGTGACAGCCCGATCAACGCGGCACCGATGAAGGCCAAGAGGCTCATGATCGGATGCTGGCAGGAATTTCTCCAAACGCACCATTCACATACACCACCTCCTGCCCACGGCTCGCCAGAAACGAGCTGGCAAATGCCGCGCGCAAGCCGCTGCCACAATGCACGAAGAGCGGCGACGCGGCAGGCAGATCATCCCACCGTGCGAGCAATCGAGTGTATGCGATGTGTCTGGCTCCTTTCACGTGTGATGCCGCAAACTCCGCCGCTCCGCGCACATCCAAAACGGCAGCCTGCGGGTGTTGGGAGAGAGCCTGCTCCAGGCCTGACGTGGGGATCGACTTCTGCTCACGAACAACAGCATCGATCTCTAACAATTCAGTCACGGGGATCCATCCCTGAATATGATCCAGACCGATTCGGATCAATTGCCTCACTGCTTCATCGACATCACTTGCCGAGCGAACCAGCAGGATGATCTTGTGATCTTCCGTCACATAGGAACCGGCTACCAGCGGCAGCTTGCCACCGGCCAGAGGAGCGAATAACGATCCGATGACATGGCGCGCCATGAAAGCGGAGCGATCACCACGCAAATCCAACAAGGCGTGATTGCCTGCTTTCACCAGAGCCATGGCCTCGTCCCATGTCAGTCGCGGCGGTGTGGGAATTTTTCCATCCGGCAACAAGGCGGGCCCGATCTTGTTGTCGCGCTTCATGCGGGCGAAATAGAGCGGTGGCTCGGGCTGTCCCGCGAGGATGTCTTGCACGAATTCATCTTCGTGTCCTGCCAACGCCTCGCGCAAGGAGCGATTGAAACGCCGTTCGTAGCCAATGACACTGAAGGGCACGGCGCCCAGTTCCTTGCCGCACGCGCTACCCGCGCCGTGTGCTGGCAAAATCAGCACGTGCTCCGGCAACCCGGCCGTGGCGCGGAGGCTTTGATACAACTGCCTTGCGCTGGGTTCCATCACACCGGCCTGCCCCGCCGCGCTTTCCAATAGATCCGGACGTCCCACATCACCGACAAAGATGAAGTCACCACTCAACAGGGCCATCGGCTCGTTCGCGCCGCCGCCCAAATCCGTCACAAGATAACTCAAATGCTCCGGCGTGTGACCGGCAGACAACAGAGCCTTGAACTCGATGTTTCCCACTTGAAACGTGTCGCCATCCCGCAGAAAACGCATAGGTTCCTTGCCCTTGGCCCATTCGAACTGCCAGTCCGGCCCGCCCTCGGCGGAAACATAACCGCTGGCACCGTGGCGTTCCACCAGTTCGCGCGCGCCGCTGAGATAGTCCGCATGGATGTGGGTTTCCACTACCGCCGTGATGCGGAAGCCTTGCTCCGCCGCCAGAGCGAGATAGCGGTCCACGTCACGCTCGGGGTCGATCACGACCGCCTCGCCACTGCGTTGGCAGCCGATCAGATACGCATACTGAGCTAAGGACTCATCGGGAATTTGTCGTAAAAACATGGCAATGGTTTGTTAGAGATTGGTTGCGCAATTTCCGCTGGAGCAGCTTTGTCCATTCACGCGGTTCCAGGGCATTTTCGCCATCAGAATCGCCAGACCGCACCATCCAGTCGAGCCCGCCATGGTGAGACCGGCTCCGAAAAACGCACAGAGATAGACCCAGCGAGGATCGATGGTGAGCGAGAGAATCGCGCCCGTCAGCACGCCCAGACCGATGGTGAGCTGCACCTGCTGCATCAATGGCAGCGCGCTTTTCCGTTGCTTCTCGATTGCCAGGCCCGCCTCCTTCCATGCGAGAATGCCACCTTCCAGATTCCGCACATCGCTGATGCCCATGGTCTTCAGCTGTCTCAAAGCATCACCACCGCGTTTGCCACTGCGGCACATCACCACCACAGGACCGGTCGTATCGATCTCCCCCATCCGCTGTTTCAATTGGCCCAGGGGTATCAACTTCGCGCCGGCCACATGCTCTTCCGCATGCTCCACCGGCTCCCGCACATCGACCAAACAACACCCCTGATGCATGAGTTGCTGCAGCTCTCTCGCTCCGATCGTTTCAGACATCGCATTCATATTTTTATTTTTTCTTGTTGTTTCCCTCGCGGTTTTCATTATTATATCGCCATATAACGATAAAGCAAATCAAAATGAAAAAAAAGTCAGCTCGTAAAAAAACTGCGGAGAAAGGCGAAATGTCTTCCTTGGCCTTGGAGATGATTGCGATGCAATTTCGCGCCCTTTCGGAACCGCTGCGGCTGCGATTACTCCATCTGCTGATGCAAGGAGAAAGCCGCGTAGGACAACTGGTGGAATCGACCGGCTCCAGCCAGGCCAATGTTTCCAAGCACCTGACGGTGTTGCGCGAGGCAGGGATGATCCGCATGCGCAAGGCTGGGCCGAGCACGCTCTATCGGATCGATGATCCTGTGGTGTATCAACTCTGCGATCTGATGTGCTCCCGCCTGCGCAGGGACATGGAGGCCCAGCATCAGGCGCTGGAAGGCATCTAAGATCCGATATCGAGACAGCGGACGACCTGTGAGGCGGCTTCCACATGGTGAACGCGGAAAATGTTTCCGCCGCGCCGGGCGCACCAGGTTAGACAGGCGATGGTGGCGGCATCCCTTTCTCGTGGATCGGCAATGCCCAACACGTCGGCAATTACGGTCTTGCGCGATACCGGCACTAGCAACGGCCTTCCAAATGCCGTAAGACGGTCCAAATTCCGATAGATTGCGAGGTTGTCATCCTTCTGCTTCGCGAAGTCGATGCCAGGATCGAGCATGATGCATTCCCTCGACAACCCCGCCGCTTCTGCCAACGCGATTTTCTCCTCGAAAAACCGCATTATGCTCGCCATCACATCGTCCCATTGCTGGTGAAAATGTGGCACCTTAGGCTCCCCTACGCTGTGCATGATCAGCAGCGCGGCACCGGCATCGGCACAGAGGCGTGCATTCGCGGCATCGGGCAAGCCGCTCATGTCGTTGATCCACTCGGCTCCCATGCGCAGCACGGCATCGATCACGGCAGTGCGCCAGGTATTAGCGGAAAGCACGGGCGGCCAGACTTGAGTGGCATCCACGGGCGCGGACTCGCACCAGATTTCCTCCCAACACTCCAGCACCAATCGGAAACGTCGGATCTCCTCATCCACGGATACGGCGGCGCGGTTTGTGCGCGCGCTCTCTGCGCCGATGTCGATGACATCCGCCCCCTGCGCGAGTTGTCGACGTATCATCGCAAACAATTCGGCTTTTTCCAGGCTGCCATCCGCACAAAAGGAATCATCGTTCACGTTGACGATCCCCATCACCAGCGGGCGACGAGGAAACTCGATGGCACGATTTTGAAAACGCAATTGCATCCTGTGAAATAAAAAGCCTCCTGCGGAACCAACCGCAGGAGGAGAAACATGATGAGTGAAGCAGCTTACTTCGCCGCAGCGAAATTGGCAGCGACTTTGTCCCAGTTCACCACAGCCCAGAAGGCGGCGATGTAATCAGGACGGCGGTTTTGGTAGTTGAGATAGTAGGCATGCTCCCATACATCGAGGCCGAGGATGGGCTTGTTGCCGCAGCAGCCAGCGGCAGCTCCCATGAGTGGATTGTCTTGGTTCGGCGTCGAGGTCACGGCGAGCGAGCCGTCGGCTTTCACCACCAACCAAGCCCAGCCGGAGCCGAAGCGGGTGGCTCCTGCTTTGGCAAATGCTTCTTTGAAGGCATCGAAGGAACCGAATGCCTTGTCGATCGCAGCAGCCAGCTCGCCAGAAGGAGCCTTGGCGCCGCCGGGAGCGATGATTTCCCAGAAATGGCTGTGGTTCACGTGACCACCGGCATTGTTGCGCACGGCCATGCGGATGTCTTCAGGAACGGCAGCGAGATCAGTGATCAGATCCAGAGCCGACTTCTCCTCCACCCCTGCCTTGCCGGCGACGGCGTTGTTGAGATTCGTGATGTAGGCCTGATGATGTTTGCTGTGATGGATTTCCATCGTGCGGGCATCGATGTGCGGTTCCAGTGCGTTGTAGTCGTAGCCGAGTGCGGGTAATGTCGATTGTGCCATAATATGAATGATCGTGTTGGGGCCGCTAGCTTCGCGCAGAATGGGTGGGATGCAAGTCTGAAACAGAAAATTTCCGCCTATGAGACGTATTTCTATTGATCATTTGCCCAAAATACGCTGAAACATGCGCCGCCGCCCGGCGCGGAATACGAAACACTGACCTATATCTTCATGAAGGACCTCTCCAAATATCGCAACATCGGCATTTTCGCTCACGTGGACGCTGGTAAGACGACCACTTCCGAACGCATTCTCAAACTGACCGGAAAAATTCACAAACTCGGTGAAGTGCACGACGGCGAATCGACCATGGACTTCATGGAACAAGAGGCCGAGCGCGGCATCACGATTCAGTCCGCTGCCACTTCCTGCTTCTGGAAAGGCTATCAGTTCAACATCATCGATACACCAGGACACGTGGACTTCACCATTGAGGTGTATCGTTCCTTGAAAGTGCTCGATGGCGGCATCGGCGTTTTCTGCGGCTCCGGCGGTGTGGAACCCCAATCCGAAACCAACTGGCGCTACGCCAACGATTCGGAAGTTTCCCGTATCATTTACGTCAACAAGCTCGACCGAATCGGTGCTGATTTCTATCGCGTCGTCGGTCAGGTGAAGTCCATCCTCGGCGCCAAGCCCGTCGTCATGGTGTTGCCGATCGGCACCGAGAGTGCATTTGTCGGCGTGGTGGACCTCCTCACCCGCAAAGCCCACATCTGGGACGAATCCGGACAGCCGGAAAACTTCAAAATCGAAGACGTGCCTGCCGACATGGTCGATAAGGTCGAGCAATACCGCGCCGAGCTCATCGAGACCGCCGTGGAGCAAGACGACGAGATCATGGAGCGCTTCCTCGAAGGTCAGGAGCCTACCATTGAAGAAATCAAGAAGTGCATCCGCAAGGGCACCATCAATCTCTCCTTCTTCCCAACCTATTGCGGTTCCTCCTTCAAAAACAAAGGTCTGCAACTCGTGCTCGATGCCGTTGTCGATTACCTGCCGAACCCCACCGAAGTGAAGCCTCAGCCAGAAGTGGACCTCGAGGGTAACGAGACAGGCAAGTTCGCCATCGTCGATGCCTCCGCTCCTTTCCGCGGTCTTGCGTTCAAGATCATGGACGACAAGTTCGGCGCCCTGACCTTCACCCGCATCTACTCGGGCACCTTGAAAAAAGGCGACACCATTCTCAACTCCTTCACCGGCAAGTCCGAGCGCGTCAGCCGCATGGTGGAAATGCACGCCAACGACCGCACCGAAGTGGACATTGCCCAGGCAGGTGACATCGTCGCCATCGTCGGCATGAAAAACGTGCAGACCGGTCACACGCTCTGCGATGAGAAAAACCCAGCGACCCTCGAGCCGATGGTGTTCCCCGATCCCGTGATCTCGATTGCCGTGGCAGCCAAGGACAAAGCCAACGCCGAGAAACTTGCCAACGCCATTGGCAAGATGGTGCAAGAAGATCCTTCCTTCCGCGTGGAAACCGACGAGGAAACCAACGAGATGATTCTCAAAGGCATGGGCGAGCTTCACCTCGACATTAAGATCGACATCCTGAAGCGCACGCACAAGGTGGAAGTCGTCGTGGGTGCACCGCAGGTCGCCTACCGCGAAACCATCACCAAGCACGTCGAGGACGAATACACCCACAAGAAACAATCCGGTGGTTCGGGTCAGTTCGCGAAAATCAGCTACATCATCGAACCGCTTGAGCCAGGTGAAGGCTTCGTGTTCGAATCGAAAGTGGTCGGCGGTAACGTGCCCAAGGAATACATCCCCGCCGTGGAAAAAGGCTTCAAAACCTCGATTCACAAAGGCCCTCTTGCCGGCTATCCTTGCCTCGACTTCAAAGTCACACTCGTCGATGGTGGTTTCCACGCCGTGGACTCCTCGGCCCTGGCTTTCGAAATTGCCGCCAAAGCTGCGTATCGTCAAACCATGCTCAAAGCCGGCCCGCAAATTCTTGAGCCCATCATGAAGATCGACGTCTTCACCCCTGAGAACCACGTGGGTGACGTGATCGGCGACCTCAACCGCCGCCGCGGCATGATCAAGAGCCAGGAGAGCGGTCCGACAGGTGTTCGCATCAAGGCCGAGGCTCCTCTCAGCGCCATGTTCGGTTACATCGGTGACCTGCGCACCATGACCTCCGGTCGTGGTCAGTTCTCCATGGAGTTCAGCCACTACTTCGCGACCCCACGCAACGTCTCCGACGAAGTGATCGCCAAGGCTAAGGCCCGCGAAGAAGCCCTGCGCAAGTGATCATGGAGCGCGGACTTCAGTCCGCTTCTTCCCGTCATTCTTTCCCCATCACCGCGCCCCACACCGGGCGCGGTGATTTTTTTGCATGACCTCATGGAAAGTTGACTCTCTGTCCATCCGTAGGAGTATATCTCTATGCGTTTTCCGACCCTCATCTGCGTCCTGCCCTTCATCCCATGCCTTGCGTGTGCGGAGAGTGTCAGTTTCAATCGCGACATCCGTCCCATCCTGTCGGAAAACTGCTACTACTGCCACGGCCCGGATGAAAAAAACCGTGAAGAGGATTTGCGTCTGGATGTGAGGAAGGAAGCGATCGCCGCCAAAGCCATCGTGCCGGGGAAACCCGAAGAAAGCGATCTAATCGCGCGCATTTACAGCAAGGAGGAAGATGAAATCATGCCTCCGCCCAAGGCTCACAAGACCCTTACCGATGCGCAAAAGGATCTCCTCAAGCGCTGGATCATCGAAGGCGCGGAATACGAAGAT
>JBJOMZ010000072.1:0-14835 GCA_046052105.1 Verrucomicrobiota bacterium
GTCGATGACAGCTCCTGCAGCGATCATCACGTCAGCGCTGTCGGCGAGGTTGGTGTTCGAGCTTCCATTGCCAAGTCGAAGTTTGCCCGCATTGATGGTAGTCGGACCCCTATAGCTGTTCGACGCGGTCAGTGTGAGCATTCCGCCGCCGTTCTTGGTGAGGCCGCCGGAACCATCCGCAGCCAGCAGTTTCACCGGGATGCCGATGTTGCGGCCATTGGTGTCGATAATTGCACCTCCTGACCTGACGTAAGTGGCCTGGGTGGGATTACCGCCATTCGAGCCATCGCCGTAGAGGATGATGAAGTTGTCATTGTCTGGGCCGATGGCCTTTAACGTGCCACCGTTCCATATCAGATGGGCGTCATTGTTCCCGCCTGGTCCAGAGTCGTTGAGGTCACGGTTGGCGATTCGCAACGATGAAGTTTCGAGAGTGCCGCCGTTGAGTTCGAGCTGAAAAGTAGCAGCGGTGTTCACAAAACCGTCCACACCATGATGGGCCGTGACATTACCGCCGTCAATGGAGAGGCGTCCCCAATCTGCGCTGACGGTATTCGAGATGATGCGATTGACGGCGAGCGAGCCACCGGTGATCGCGAGATTGGCACGGCCGATCGCGGCGTCACCGCTCAGTATAACAGTGGAATTGAGGGTGAGCACCGGGTTCGAAGCATAATCACCATTGTTGACCCCTAATCCCTGAACATTGATGCTAACTGCTGAAAGGCTGCCACCTGAAAAGGAACTGGCGGGGAAATTGGTCGAAGGCTTACCAACATTCACCGCTCCGGCAGTGAGTCCAGCGGCAAGCATGATGCCTCCTCCGGTCGACTCGAACCACGCATTGTTAGAAAGCGAGTTCACCCATGGGACACCGAGCCAGTTGGCGGCGGTGGTGTTCCACAGGTTCGTTCCCGCGCTGTTGTTCCAAAAGAAATCCGGTCCGGGCATCCATTGGGCGTAGAGTGTGACGGGCGCAGTGATGGAAAACGTATCACCGGGCTCGTAAGCTGTGCCACTGCCATCTGCGGCGGTGTTCCAGGCGCCGAAAGTGTAGCCTGTTTTCACGAGAGCACCGGAATTTCCCAGCACGGTGACAGTGGTGTTTGGCGCGTAGGGGCTTACGGTATCAATGGGCACACCGCCGCCTGTGTTGGTATTGCCGTTGTATGTCACACCGTAGGTAGTCTCGGTCACCACCGAGATGCTCAGGTTATCGTAGTTGGCAAATACACCATATCCTTCAAAGGAAATGTAGCCATCGGTCGGCCCCATTTGAGCAAGTGTCCATGTGCCGGAAAGGACTCCATTGACATACAGTCGGGCCACAGAACCATTGCCGTTGAAAGGTGATCCGTTACCCCCAGTGTCAGAGAGGACCACGGCGATGGTCGAACCGTTGGGATTCCATGAAAGGCCGCTGACGGAAACATCCGCTCCAGACGCGAACTGCTGGGTGCCGCCACTGAGTCGGAAAAGACTACTGAACTTGTTTGAACTGTTGTTGACGAAGGCATTCTGCGCGCTGCCGATGGCGATGGTAGCCCAATTGCTAACGTGCGATGAATCAGTGATTTTCAAGTCGAACTGAATCTTCAGCGGCTTGTTCAGCCCATTAACCTCGGTGGCAAAGTTGTTGTTCAGGCTCGCATACAGATCGAGGCTTTCGCCTCCGAACCAACTGGCCATCAGCAGTTGACCACCATTGCCGTGCTGAATCTTGTAGTCCGCATTGTAGCCTGTGACTGAGTAGTTCAGCGGAGCCAGCAGACCCTGCTGGTCGGCGGCGAGGGTCGAGTTAAAGGAAGACGCGGTATAGCTGCCGGAGTCAAAATTGTCGGAGAGCAGAAGATCACTCGCGAGTGGAACGGTCACAGCTGCGAGCTGGGTAGCGTTGAGCGCGCTGGAATAAAATTGCACGTCATCAATGTCACCTTTAAACATCGACATGATCGTGCCTTCGGAGCGGGCAAGATAATTGTGCTGAGCTCCCGTGGTGGTATTGGCTGCAAGCAACTGGTCAGGGGTGATCGTGATAGCACCCGTGGCCACAGCTGCGCCATTGATGAATAGTATACCAGTGGATCCATCGAGAGACACAGCTACATGCGACCAGACGCCGGTTGGGAGTGCAGAGCTTGTTAGAGACTGCTCCGCGCCACCGTTGACAATGGAGAACCTTAACTGACCGTTGGCGTCTTTGGGTGTGATGGAGAGTCGCTTGGATGAGGTTGCCCCGAGCCAGAGTATGGCCTGGTTCGCAGTGCTCTCGGTGGGTTTCACCCAGGCAGCGAAGGTAAAGGCGCGCGTATCAGCCACACTGCGGTCGAGAGCGACGTATTGATCGCTGCCATTGAATGAGAGGAAACCCCTTCGCTTCCAATCGGTCGCGGTCCATGGCGGTGAGCCAATGGGGAAGGCGTCGGTGACGCCAAAACGGTCGAGCGCGCGGGAATCGTGGGCGGAGCTGAAATCGTAGGAGGCATAGTGGCCTGTTGGGGTGGCAGTTGTAAAATTGTCAGGAATGCCTACGAAGGGCAGATGGCCGAAGGTAATACCGCCGGAGATCGACTTGTTGAACATGTAATCGCCATCGACGATAGCATTTCCGCTGAGCGTGCCGCCTGCCTGATGCCAGGCGCTGCCCTTGGCCACGGCAGTGTCCTGCATGTTTCCTTCCACAGTGGCGTGTTCGAGGACACGGGCGTTCCCCGAGATCGTACCGCTGTCCACGATAGCCCAGTCGCGGATGCGGGCGTTGCCGGTGACCGTGCCTCCCTTGACCCAGGCGTGGCCGCCGATGACCGCGTTGCTGTTCACGGTTCCACCCGAAACGACGGCGTAGTCTTCGATGCGAGCGTTGCCGCTGACAGAACCGCCGATCACCCGTGCGTTGGGGCCGATGTAAACACTTGCAGGTACGGCAACCGCGCGATAGCCGCCGCCGTTAGAATGCTGGGTCATGCCTGCGCTGGATCCATTGTTCCGCTCGCGCGGGGTGGCACCAGTGACTTGGACCTGATAGTGAAAACGAGAACGCGAGGGATGGGAGCGGAATGGTTCAGTCGCCTCGTTATGCCCACCATTGGCATACCAATCTGGTGTTCCCGCAACGGAGAGGTAGAGTTTGTTTTCATTCGCTGCGAGCGTGATCGAACTGCTGCCATTGTTCCACAGGGGCGTGTAACGTTCGACGCCAGTGTCGCTCACGGCGATGAATGATGCACGCCAATCGGCACCGCGGGCCGTATCGGTCAGCCCCTGAAGATTCACCGTGACCACGCGCCCTGCCCCGGTGCCAGTAGGCATGAGTTCATGCATCGCATAAGCGCCTTGGGCGGGTGCCTTGTTCGGTGGGACACGCCACCATCCGGGGGCATCGGGACGTTGGATCAAATCGGCAAAAAGATGGCGCGCGTTGCGGGTGGGGTCCTGCGTGTTGAGTTCGGCTGTCATGGCAGCCTGGTTGGAGAAATCCCAGGTTGCGCAGCGCCGAGCGTAGTAGCCGGAGATGTCCTTGAGAGAAGTGGTTGGCGTGAGGCGGTCGAGCGTGGTCGGCCAAAATTCTCCATACTGGCCTTCCTGCCAAAGGCGCTTAATCATGCCGTCTGATAGGTCTGGAAGGTTGTCCGGATTGTCGTCGACGTAATACAAGAACGGCCAGGTAAGGTAGTAATTGCGGCCAGAGGAAATCATGAAATGGCCGTCGCGCACACCGAGCGCCTCAATGCCAGCTTGATTTGGAAAGAGGTTCTGGTAGTGCTTAAACCAACGGGCACGACCGTAATTGGCATGGGTTTCCCACTGGCCGGAATAATTGCCATTGTTGTTGTGATGCTGGAAGACGTGCATTAGTTCATGCGGCACGACTTCGGAGGGGGGATCGACTCGCAGGCCGCTGGGTTCGATATTCATGAACGCGAAACCACCCCCCGTGGAGTTCATCCAGTAACCATCATAAATACAGAGGAAGTTGACTCTATACTTGTTGCCGTTCGGGCTGTAAGTGGATTCGGCGGGTTCGCGGTAGCCCATCACCTTGACGTAAAGCTGCCATGCCTCTTCAGCATTGCGCAATGCACCACGGGCGGTTGTCGTGGTGACACCTTGGGCGGCGCGGTTGGCGTCCCAAACGAAACGGAAATGTTTCGACGACATCTCGTTGTCGCTGCTCCACTCGTTGTTCGTTAGATAAACATCACCAGGTAGATCCCCAACGCGGAGGTAGTCGATGGCAAAAGCCTGGCCAGAGGTAGCGGTTGGCTCGATACGCAGGTTACGCAGGTTGGCGCGCCACCACGGTTCCGGACCTACATCGATACGATACGTGTGGAATGCGCCATCCGCAGGGACAAGTGCATCTGGGATCATCAAAACACGGGCACTGCTGAAGCCAGTCGTCGCAGAAGTGCCGTAGAAAATTTTGATGTCGCCAGTATGCGAAGCTGGGACCCGGATGCGGAGTTCGAGGTAATCATTGAAGCCGAGATCGAGATCGGGACCAAGCAAACTAGCGCAGGTGATTTGCGGCGAAGAGCCGCTGGTGGTTCCTGAGAGTAAGCCGCCGCTGACCGTGGCAGAACTGACCTGACTGGTGATCCAGGTTTCAAAATCGTTCGGTGTATTCCACTCAACCGAGTAAGTGCCGGTAAGCGGGGTGGCGGGGTCAACGACGATTGGCAGATCAACTGCAAGCGTCAGCGAGGTGAACACGAGATGGATGAAGAAAGGTTTCAGGAGCGAATACATCGAGCGTATTAGGGCATTGGATGAAAGACGCGAAATGCGCCAACGTGCATAGACTTCCCTCGTCTTTTTACTAAGCAAAGACTGTGTCGGCCCGGGGTTAAACCAGTGAGAGTGAAAAAGGGCGAAGATGCAAGCGGCGTGCCACGGTATTGGTTAACGTGACGAACACTGTGGCCATCGAGAAACACCTCGATCGTGCCGCAGTCCGGTCCTTTTGGCGCGAGAAATTGGACAGCGTTGCCGGTAAATTCAAACTGCGCGAAATCCTCGTTCCGATCCGTGCTGCGGATGCCGCCGCTGGCCCCCGTCTTGCTCCAATTTCCTCCCGCCGGATTGTAGATGCGGAACATGTCAACTTGGACATAGGGACCTCCTACTTTGACACCTTTGAGTTCGTGCTTGCCGTTGGGCAGACCGGTAAGGTCGATACCGACGACGTGCGGACGATTGCCACTAGCGTTCATGTTGACACGTTTGATCGGCTTACCATCGAGGGAGAAGTCGATTTCGCCCATGCCATTGCCCACCATCATCACGCCGGTACCGCTAAAGTGAATCGTGAAAATATCACCATCTGTAGCGGTATAGTGGATGTCGCTTTGGAACTCACCACTGTCGCGCCACTGAGGCTGCCAGTTGCCCTGGTAATCAATCCAGCCAGCTCCCCCGGGCTGAGTGGCGGTATTGTTGAAGACCTCACGAGTACCAAAAACAACCGAGGGGTCGTCGGTGCCGAAGATGCGCGACTTGAATCGGCCTTTGCCGGTGACTTCCATGGCGATCACAGTGTTCAGAGGATTCCAAGTTTCGCCTTCGGGCAATATGAGGCACACTCCGGCCTGAGACTGTTGAAGTTTTACAGGCTTGCCTCCGGGCAGCAGACGAGCTTTGGCGAAGGTCTTGCCGTCATCGGGCGGCGGAAGTGTTAGAGCAATACCGGCCTGTGGTTTGAGGACATGGATGTATTCCATCTTATCATCGGGTGAGCGGGTGGCGACTCCCCACGACAAGTCTGAAATGAAACCCTTGGGTTGCCACGATGTGCTTGGGTAGGTGCCTTTGATGGATTCCGCGATAGGGGCGATATAAGATCCAGCCTTTTGCATCGCTTCCAACACACCTTCTTCCCAACGTCCAACAAATTTCTTCTGACCCGTGGTGGGGTCGGTCCAGGTTCCATCACCGGGATAGGGGCCGGCCGACCAAGCCCATCCACCGCCTTCAACACAAGAACCCGCGGCGACTACGGTAGCGCGGAAGATGCCTTCGGGACTGCGGGTCACGGCGGGTGTTGGTACGGGCACCTTGGGGACTTGCGCGCTCCAAGTTTTTGAAATCACCTGGGCGTAGGGATGAGGCATGGTCCAAGCCACGTCAGGCGACATATTGGGACTGGCGGGACCAGATTCGCCGATCGGACCATCGAAGGCGTATAAGTTGCCATAAAAGTTCTGAATGAGCACAGCATCAGGCTTGCGCCAGCGGATCGAACGTTCCATACGGTGGAAGTCGATATTGCGGTCGCTATTACCTCCAGGATCATTCTCATCGACGAAAAATCCGTCGATGTCGTAGCGGTCGATCATTTCGCCATGGATATCCTCCATGAAGCGGTTCCAGTCTTCGCCCCAGAAAAGCTGCTGACCGGGGTGGCAGTAGAAAAGGACACGCACACCTTTCGAGCGGACAGCGGCGACCATGCGGCCAAGCATGTCAGACTTCGGGGTCTTGATACGCGGACGCTCGTGAGCCGGGACGCGCTCGACGGCGGCGCTATTGAAGAGCGGGTGAAAGTTCGAATGCCACGCGGTAAAGATCAGATACTCGACTCCCATGGAAGCGATGTCGTCGGCGAAGCCCGCTGCGTCAAAACTATCAGCGATGAAATCAGCCCCGGCGTTCGGGCTTCCGTCCATGTTGAGGGTAGTATGGCCGTTGCCATCGTTCACGTAGTGTACGAAGAAACCGTATTTCATCCGCTTCCAACGTTCGCGGGCGGATAGTCCGCTATCCTTCACTACCAGCGTGCCACCGCGGATCGCGGCAGACTCAAAGACCGTCTTTCCCGCTGCGATGCTGCCCTTGCCGCCCCAGGTTCCGTGAGCCTGCTTCTCGTCGTTCAGATAGAGAGCACCGCAAGGAATGGCAGAGCCCGCGGGAAGCACGAGACCTGCACCCTCCGCGACATTGAATTTCAGATCGGGCGCCGGATCGCACCTTGAGAGATCGAGGATACCCTGCTCGACGGTGATGAAACCGCTGAGCTTGAGGGTAGCAGTGATCGCGAGGGTTCCGGGGCCGCTTTTGACCAAACAGCAATTGGGCCGACTCTCGACGACGGGGACATCAATGCGTCTGCCGGCGAGAGGCACGTCGATTCGGGTGACAGAGGAATCACCCCAGGCTATCTCCGCCAAGCAGAAACCTGTGGGCATGATGGCAACAAGGAATAGGATAACAGCAAGTGGAGTGAAACGTCTCATAGGGCGATGTTTGAAAAATGAGAAGAGCGCGCGATCATTGGCGATATGGCGGGATCAGAACTTTCATCGTGCGAAACATGAATTACTTGAGTTTGAAGTGCTGCGTTACGGCGCCTCGGAAAGTTTATGGACTCACGGAAATCCGATAGAAACGCCTCGGCATTCCCGCGCCGTCCGGATCAATGAAAGTAAGATCCACTCCAGTCCCCGACTGCTCGGAACCGAGGTTTTGCCAAGGCCCTAAAAGGTCGTCGCAGCGTTGCAGTTGATACTTGTGGCCTGTGTATCCGGCGATTTTCACGGTGAAGGAGTTTCCTAATTTAAGGAAGGAACTCACTCGAACACTGCTGCGATCGAGCACAATGCCGTTGTTGACGAATCCTGCGGGCAAAGCACCCTTCCATGTCATGATGTCGAGCACACCGGTATTGGTGAAGGAACCGCTGAACGAGAGGGCCGCTTCTCCCACAAGTCGCAACGTACCAGTGTTGGTGAGCGATCCACTACCGGTGATAGAACCCTGGATCACAGCACTGCCGGAATTTCCTACAATGGTGAGATGCCCGCCGTTGAGGCTGACGGTCGCACCCGGCGCGATATCGAGCGATGCGATCGTCTGATTGGCACCGTTGAGATCGAAAGTAGCGCTGTTTTCCACCGACAGCGCGGTTCCGGCAGGCAGAATGCTGGTGACCGGCGCTTCGCCAAACCATTTGGTACGCAGGTAGCGCTCAGTGCCCAGACGCTGACTTTCACTAAGGGTGGTGTCATAGAGAATCACCTCTGCGTGATCCTGATCGCCAGCGTGATAGATGCGATCGCGGTTGAAACCATCCGCCTGGGTGGGACCGGTGGTAGACAGGGTAATCTGGTTGAAACCGTTATTAAGCGAAGTAGGCATGGGCCAGTTGCTGCCATCCACCTCTGCTGCATTGACCCACGTCCTGCCGTTGAGGACGTAGAGGCTGTTCCAACCGTTGGCCACAGGAGCCCAGATCGGTGAGGCTGCATTGCTATCGTCGGGCCGATGGAAGTGGCATGCATCCCTGTCGGTAATCAGGAAGCTCGCACCTCGAAAGACAGAGAATAAAGTGCGAATGGAAGAATCGCGCGTGAAGTTGAGACTCTGGCTGGTGTTGGCGGCACTTCCAGTGAATCTAAGCACACCGCGACCGTTGACAGCGTTGGCAATAAAAGTCGGAGGACGTCCGGTTTGAGCCGTAGCATGGGCGCCGTTAGGGCTGAGATCGTTCCATTGCAAAACATTGCTGCCATTCGACAAAGCCAGCGTCGAGGCATCGAAACGACGGGCGAACCCAGGAGTGGGCGCGCTAAGCGGTGGATGGAGCATGAGAGTGCCACCCACAATGCGGGTGGCTCCAGAGTGCGCGGTAAGGTCGATCAATGAGAGCGTGCCCGATCCTGTTTTGACGAGCTCCACTCTGCCGCTAAGAGACTCACGGAACAAGGCATCATAAGCGGGCACCTCAATCGTCGTGCTTCCCGTGCTTGCGTCATCAATGCGGGAGTAGGGTGGAGGCTCGATGAAGGCATCCATCTGGCGAATGCCCTGGGCATTGGTGGTGAGCCGGATCGCCGTGGCCTGAACCGGTTCGAGCGGGCGGCTGAGGATCTGAGTGTAGGACGTGCCGGTCCAGAGCGTCGACCAGCTTCCGGACGGACTCTGTGCTTCTAGCGTGACACTGATGTTCTGGCCGTAGACCGAAGTGCCATTGTCGAACTGGACGTCAATGCGGTTGAGGTTGCGGGTGTTTGCAAACGGAATGGTCAGCACGCCGGAGCTCGCGCCATGACGCCAAGAAGTTGAGGCATCCGCATCGCAAGCCTTAGCGGCTTCGAATCCGCCGCTTGCAGCACTCGCACTGGCGGTCATGCCGGTGGTGGTGGATCCGACGTAAGGCTGATGTCGGGCGAGAGCTTCCGCACTACCATTGAGATCGAGACGGATGATGGTGTCGACAGGGTCGCGATTGGCAGCAGGCAGAGTAATGGTAACTGCAGTGGCAGATTGCGTGACAGTGGCGCTGCCACCGGTGAGCACGGTATGGCCCGTGATCTGGCGGCCGAGCGCGAGCGACGGAAGGGTGAGTGTTTCCCCTGGCCAATCAAGTACATGGAGATAAATCGCATTCCCCTTGGCCATACTGCCACCCCAATCAGCAGAGATGAAGGGACCGGCGAGACCTCCATCTAGGGCACTGCCGTATTGGGAGAACCATGAACCCGTGACCGAAGAAGCACTGGCGGCGGCAAGCGAAGGCAGACCATCGCGCATCGCGGGCAAACCTAACAGATAGCTGGTATCCGCAACACAGGTTCCCACGATGCCACGGACGCGGTTGGCAGCGGTTGCCATGTTAATCACATCAGCTGCACGCGAGGAGGGAGTCACAGTGAGCGATTGCAGCACACCGTTCTGATAGACGCCCTCGAGCACGGTATTCTGCGCGGCGTGAACCTTGAAATTCAGATCCCATTCTTCTGGCCATGCGGGGAAGAGATAGATCTTGTTGCCCTGGGATTGCACGATCATGTTCTCCAAGCCGTGGATGGTGGAGCCGCCGTGGCATTGGTCAGGGATGTAATCGAAACGGCTTTCCCAGAAAGCGTGGAAGCGTGGTTGCCCGGGATAGGGATTCGAGACGGTTTGCGATCCAATGCTTACGGTGCTAGGGACCGGCTCGAGGAAATTGCGCAGGGCGTAGAATTTCGCCTGCTGCGGCAGATTGAGTTGAGCGGCCACTGTCGGGGTGTAAAGCCAGCCCCCGGATTCGGAGGAGCTACCCGGTGTGCCATCGAAGGTGACCATGCGCGTTCCATGGTCGCGGCGACCCGCAGCAAGAAGTGAGAGTCTGCCGAGGCCTGATTCGCGTGCGGGCCAGACGCTATAAAGAGATGGGGTTTCGATCATGTCACGCCCAGCATCGCCGGTCTGATAGACGCCTAACATCGGCTGGTTCAGCACGGTTTTCAGCGGCGGCTGCGGCATGCTGTTGAGCAGAGCCCGATAACGGCTGCGCTGGGCTGAAGTCAGCGTGCCGGGGTCCAACCGGAGCAGGTCAGAGAGGATGCGGCGCAACGGCCCAACTTCAGGAGCGGAATTGGTCGAATTCTTGTAAGTTTCCACCGCGGCTGATGGGCCCAGTATGATTCTTCCCTGAGCATCGCGGTTGGGGAATTTTTTTTCGAAGAAGGTCACCGTTGCGTCGGCCCAAGGCTGATAGGTTTCAGTAAAAAGCGTTTGGTCGCGCGTGTGGTCGTAAATGTCGGCGAGCAGAATGGCCAAGTCAGTCATGCCTCCGCGGTGCTCGGTCAGGTGCGCGGGAATACTCCTGCCGAACACACAATCCCCACCGACACCGGTGCCCTCATAGAGCAACATACCCGGATTGTTTTCGTGAACCATGGCTCGCTCGCGACAGAGGGGCAGTATTTCGCGGCAGTAACGGGTGATCTGTTCGGTCATGTCGTAATCACCGCTGGTAAGCATCGGCCAATAGATGTGCCGTGTGTTCTGCCAGAATAGCCTGTTCCCGTTCCAATCGCGGTAATCGGCATTCTGGGCGCTACCGCTGACACCGAAGAAGCTCGGATAACCAACTGGGCGATCCATGGTCAACGTGGAACCATTGAATGGTGTGGGATACTTACCGCGGGTGGTGCAGGCGTTGATGAACCTCTGGTGGGCGTAGTATTTCGAAATGAGACGTGGCTGGTTGTTGCTGCCTCCAATGTGGAGGTAACTGCGGTTCCAGAATGCCGCCCACCAGTTCTGGTGCGCAGTGAGATCGGCGGCTGCATTTCTTGCGAGCCTGGACGTAGCGAGTGCTTCGAGGTTGCTCTTCCAGTTTGCGGAGGCGGGATAAACTCCAGCATGGACGTCGATGGCGAGGTCGATGCTGGTGGTGCTGTTACGGACAAGTTTCTGCGCGCCGCTGCGGGTCATACCAGCGCCGCTCATCCGGCCGCCGAAGGTGCGATTCATGATCGGATCCTGCATAGTGGCAAGAGAGTTGGTGAGCCCTTCGGATGTGAGATTGTTGTAAAACGCAGAAGCGCGGTTGCGATGATACCACGTGACAGCGTTTGCCCCATCGTTGAGAACGTAGTCGCCCTGATGCCCGTCAGCGATGGCCGTTACGGTATTCAACGGGCGTAAATCCATCTCGTAAGAGGCTTCAACTGATACTGGAGCATCGCTATCGCCAGCGACGCGGATCACCGGATGATTCGCGTCCACCCAGGCTTGCAGGCGCGTCTGACTAGCAGGATTTCCCGCCGTGATGAGAATGCGGCCGGTGGCCAGATCGAGTGTTTGGTTAAAAGGCTGCCCCGTGGCGAAGGGGTTTGGCGAGAGTTTCACCCGCACGCGACCGAGCTTGATGTTGGTATTGGCTTCGCTTTCGGCGTCCGAGCGACCGATATAAAACAACAGGTCGCCATTTCCCTCGACCCAGAGGTTGAGCGTGGTTTCGCCATTGCCCAGCGGCATCGACTCCCACGAGTAGGTGCTTGGAGTGGTCCAGACTTCGTTGTAATCCGTTAGGGTTCCCGGAGGCGAAGGTGGAATCACGATTTCACTGATCGAAAAATCATCGAGCATGAATCCGAAATACGAATTGGCGGCTATGCTCAAGGTGTGCGTCGGCGAGGTCGCAGTGAAGTCCAGAGTTTGCAGCGCGTAGTTGACGTCAGTGTCGCCAGTGCCAACTGCAGGGAGTTCGGCAAAGGCGATTTTTTTTATCGTCGCAGCGCCGCTGGTATTGACGCTGACAGCGAATGAATCACCTACCGTCGTTAAATTACGCCTAGTCGTATAAAACGATACTCGATAGGACGAACCACTGGTGAGACCTGTGATCTGAGCGGTGGCGGAATAGGTATTACCGGCGCTGCAAACGTTCAACGCGTAGGATCCTCCGCGCGTTGCACCGAAAGCGGAGGCAGATGACATGAACCAGCGCGCGGTGTTGGTGAAGGACCAACCGGGAATGGAAACCTGATTCGCGAGCCAGTATCCAGTGGCAGCCGGTGTGACGGAGGCCGCGTTATTGGTTTCAAATCCGCCGTTGCCTCCCGCGATCGCGGGAGGTGAGGGAGGAAGCACGATTTCACTGATCGAAAAATCATCGAGCATGAAACCAAAGTAGGAATTCGCGGTAACACTCAGGGTGTGCGTGGTGGCAGTGGCGGTGAAGTCGAGAGTCTGCAACGCGTAGTTGACGTCGGTATTGCCACCGCCAACCGCAGGAAGTTCGGCGAAGGTGATATTCTTCGCCGTCGGAGCACCGCCGGTATCCACGTTGGCGGACAGCGAATCGCCCGCTGTCGTCAAATTGCGCCGCGATGCATAAAACGAAACACGGTAGGACGTGCCGCTGACAAGACCGGTGAGTTGGGTGCTGACGGTGTAGGCATTGCCGGCACTGCAGAGGTTCAACGCGTAGGAACCGCTGCGAGTCGCCCCGAAACCGGCGGTCGAAGACTGAAACCAGCGCGCTGTGTTGTTGAAGGACCAGCCAGGGATCGAAACCTGATTGGCGAACCAGTATCCAGTGGCAGCCGGTGTCACTGCGTTCGAATTGTTGGTTTCGAACCCTCCATTGCCACCGGCGAGGTCTGCAGCGCAAACAGGCATTACCCAAAGCGGCAGTCCAGCGATGGTTGCACTGAGGGATATAACACGGAGGAGGATCTTGGCGAACATGGCGTTATGATTGATAAAAACTTAAGGTGATACCGAAATGCGGTAAAAACGATGGACCGGAGAGCCTCCTGTTGAATCGTTGAAAGTGATGGGCGCGTTGTTGCCAGCTTGTGCTGGACCGATGTTTTGCCAGGAGCCCGAGAGGTCGTCGTTACGCTGGAGTTGATAGTTGTGACCTATGTATCCGGTGATCTCCATGGTGCAGGTGTTTCCCGACTTCACGAACGAGTTCACCCGGATCTTGCTGCGATCGAGCACAATGCCATTGTTGACAAAGCTAGGAGGCAGCGTGCCATTCCAGGTCATGATGTCGAGAACACCATGGTTGACGAAAGCCCCGGAGAAGGAGAGCGAGGCATCACCGACGAGACGAAACGTGCCATTCACAGTAACCGTTCCCACACCCTTCAGGTCACCGGCGAAAGTGGCGGTATGATTGTTACCTGTGACTACAACCTGCGTATCTGACAGGTCGACCACGCTACCGTCCACGGCTGAAAGAGCATCTAACATAAGAGTTAGCGGACCAGGCTCAAAGACCGAGCTTGGTCCAATGAGCGAAAGACTCGAACCTACGGGAAGAGCACCGGCTTCGACTGCGACAAAGCGGATGTCATCGATGAGCGTGTCGCTGTCCGATCCGTTCTGCTGCCCTTGGAAGGCGAGCGTATGGATCCCCGCGGTGAGGTGGACGGCGGGTAACTCGAAGCGGTTGAAATCGCCGCCTTGACCAATCTGACCGGGAGTCAGAGTGCCGATAACCTCACCGTCCAGCATCACAACCACGCCGCTGGCCAAGTAGTTCGGGCGATTGGATGCAAGAAAAGAAAGCCGAAAATGGCCGTCTGAACTGACGATCACCTCGGTGTTCATCGAACCATTGTTCTGCAAGTAGGCCACCTGCGAGCCTTCCGGAGAGATGCCAACCCAAGGCGTGTTGTTGGCTGCCGTGCCGCTTGAGGAAAGGAAGTTCCAACTCGTTCCCGTCGGATGGTAGGACCAACCCTGGGGAGCGTAGGAGGGAACTTCGAAGCTAGCGTTGGGAACCGCGACACTGCCAGTGGTGGCGGGGGCTAGCGTGAGCTTACCCGATCCGATGGTGAAGGAATCCATCACCGGAGCACCTCCTGCCAGTGAAAGGGTGCCGGCTCCGAGTTTGTGAAGGCCGCCCGTATTGCTCGGGTGAAGCGGAGTGGCCCAAACAAGATGATTGCCAGCGGTATCGATCTTGATAGGCGCTGCGCCATGGCGGATCCGGCTCGATAGATCATCTTGGTTACCGGGCAACATGCGCAGCGTTCCGCCGCCGAAAACAATGTTCCCCTGCGGACCAAAGGCCCCGCTGCGAACGGAAACGACACCGTTTGTTAGGAATTTGTTGCCGTTAATTTCCGATGGCAGGTCGAGGACCAAACTACCGGCTCCGGTTTTCGTCAGCCCGGCATCTCCCAAGAGTTTGAACATCCCGCCCGTCGAGGATTGTTGCAAAGTAGCAGTGACTCCATCAGCCACGTTGATGTGCCCGCCAGCCAGTGTAATGGTAGAAGTGCCGGACGATTGAATCAGATAGTCCTTGCCTGAAAAACTGAGGTCACCAACGGCGAAGTCCGAATCCCACGACAACAAAGTCGACGCGCCCTGACCATGAAAATTTACATTATCACCAGAGCGGAAGCGGGTGTTGATCGGGATGCCACTAGTGAAATGATCCACCGTTTCCGACCAGGAAGCGGAACCGTTCGCTCCTTCGTTACCATTCCAGGCAACAGCGACTGGTGTGAGAGCAATGACCGTATTGCGGGGATTCCACGCGTCACTACTTTGCAAGGTGAAAGTTAGGCTACCGTCGCTATTTCTAACAAGATTGACCGAATG
>JBJOMZ010000073.1:0-14804 GCA_046052105.1 Verrucomicrobiota bacterium
GGCCATCCGAATGTGGTGGCGATGCATAGTGATGTCTCGCAGAAAGATCGCATGGAGGCACTGCAGGGATTTCGCGATGGCAAATATGACGTATTGGTCGCCACGGATGTGGCGGCACGCGGCATTGACATTTCGGGCGTGTCCCATGTGATCAACTACCGGGTGCCGGAAAATGCCGAGGATTACGTGCACCGAATCGGACGCACCGGTCGCGCTGCTTCCGAGGGTGATGCGTTCACGATTCTCACGGCGGATGAACTGGATTACGCCAAATCCGTGGAGGTCTATGTAAACCAGACGATTCCGCGCAAGAAGTTGGAAAATTTCCCTTACACCTACACCGCTTTGCTCGATGATGATCCGGTTCGCCCGGTGCGGAGGAAGTCCTCCGGTCCGCGCAAGCGTCGCTAGATTTTTCCATGCGTGTTTTTGCTGTCGACCCCGCCGTGCGCAACACCGGATACGCGGTGTTGGAGGGGGAGGCTCGCGCCCCGCGGGTTTTGGACTATGGCGTAATTAGCATAGCCAGTAGTTTGGTTCAATCCGCAGCGCTGGCCTCGGTGAGAAGTCATTTGTATCATCTGATGCAGAAGTGGCAACCGGATGAAGTAGCGGTGGAAGGCATCATTTACGTGCAATCCCACCAGACCGCGATCAGCATGGGCGCGGCTCGCGCTGCCTCTCTCATAGCTGCGGCAGATCATGGGCTGAAAATTTACGAATACGCACCCCGCAAAGTCAAAATGGCCGTGGTGGGAAAGGGAAACGCTTCCAAGGATCAGGTAGCCTTCATGGTTAGGGCTCTGTTGAAGTTGAGCGAGACGCCTCCCGCCGATGCCGCGGACGCGCTGGCGATTGCCATGGCGCATTTGCAATCAGCGGATCCTCTGCGCGCGAAGTTGCTGGAGCGGAGATTGATCTAACGGATACGCATATGCTCGAAAATGGACTCATCTCGTACGATCAGGGCTTGCGGATGCAGCAAAGCGCCGTGGCCGAACTGCTTGAGGGGACTGCCGGTGAGCGTCTGATTTTGTTAGAGCATCAACCGGTGTATACCATCGGACGTCTGCGTGATCGGTCATCGTTGCGCGATCCTGAGCGACTGCCGTATCCGACCGTGGAAACCAATCGCGGTGGACAAGCGACGTATCATGGTCCCGGCCAGTTGGTGGGCTACCCAATCCTGGATCTGCGACATCGCGGTCAGGATCTCCATGCGCACCTGAGGATGATTGAAGACGTATTGATCGAGTCTTGTCGCCACTTTGGTGTGAATGCCGGGCGCCGTGATGGTCTTACCGGCGTATGGGTGGGCGATCGTAAAATGGCATCCATTGGCGTGGGCGTTAAAAAATGGATTTCCATGCACGGTTTCGCCATCAACATCACTGCCGAAAGTCTCGCAGGATTTTTTGCGATCACTCCTTGTGGCATCGATGGGGTAACAATGACCTGTCTTTCTCAGGAAGCCGGGCGGCACATTGCGGTGGAGGAATTCGCTACTGTGCTCGAGCGGACTTTCCCTGCGCTGATTGCATGAGACATGCGGAATGCTGAAGCATCGTCTACGATCGACTTTCGCTAGAAAACCGCCCGAGGAGGTTCCTACTGCTTCTTGGTGATCATGCCTTTCGCGCGCAATGATTTGATCCATCTTTCATACCGAGCGGCTGACTTCTGTCGTGCCACACGTTGTTCGATCTGGTCGTGCACCTCGGCCAATGGTGGAACGGGACCGTAGACTTTTTTCAGCACTTTCACAATCGTCAAACCGCGGGGATCCATCAAGGGACCGATGATCGTGCCTTCGGGAGGATCCATCATCAGCGCGGCAATCTCGGGTGCCAGATCGGTGCGGGGAATATTTTCCTGCTTTCCACCCTGTCCCGCGAAGGCATCCCGGGAATGGATTTTTGCCAATTCCTCAAAGTTGGCTCCCTCTTTCAATTGTTTGACGATGCTGTCAGCCAAGTCGAGCTGGGATTCCGGAGAGGAGATCGGGTTTTTCGGGTCGACGGCGGGGATGTAGATTTTGAGGAAAGTCATGGTATCTCCCGTGATGTCGCGCAGTTTTAGTTTGGTCTGCTCGTATTCCTTCTGAATTTCAAAGGGTAAGGGCGGAGCTGTATCGCTGAACTTCGAGGCGCGCATCGCCTGCACAATCATCTGCCTTTCCGTCATGGTGCGGAAGCTTTCCATCGTCATGGCGGAGCGGGCGAGGTCCTCGCGGAATTTGGCTGCGTCGCCGTTGCTTCTCTCGCGGATTTGGCGTTGAATTTCCTCATCCACCGCATTGCCACGGATTTTGCCTCCTTGGGATTTGAACTCACTCATTACCAGTTCGCGATCAATGAAATCATCCAGAACCTTGTCGTAGGATTCCTTGATGCGTTTTTCGAATTCCGGTCCGCGGCGCGGAAATTGTGCGCGCAGCTCGGCCACGATGGGCGCGAGTGCGAAAGCCACCTCTTTTTTGGTAATGACAAAACCGTTCACCGTGGCGGCGATGCCGTTGATTTCACGGGCTTCCTGTTTCACGGTAGCGGCGGTAGGTGCTGATGCCACGGCAGCAGGAATGGGCTGCGGACACGAAGGGTCATGGGTTTGTGCCATGAGTGACAGCGAACTGGCGAGCCAACTGCAGAGAGCGAATTGCTTGATCATGAGAGGAGAAAGTAACGGCGGTATTTCATTCATCGACTCGCTTCGAGGCGAGCTCTACCAGTTTAGCGGATTTGGTCAAAATCGAAGTGACCATGGCCTCGGTGACAACTTTTTTTTCCGTATCATCCATCACCATATCATTGCGCAAACCAGACAAAATTTCGCGCATTTCCACGAAATTCGGGCGCTCCGAAATTCGTGGATGAAGAGTCCCGAGAGTTTCCGTGTAGTAATCGGCAATGTCTTCGCGCATCAATTCTTTGCCGCGTTCTGGGCTATACTGTTTTTTTACCGCCGTCGAGGCAACATGCAGCGCGCGCAACCAACCACCGAGGGAAATCAAATGGGCGAGGTCGGTGTCACGCAGTGCAACCAGTTCCTTTTCCACATCCTTCTGTGTGGCGGCCAGTTCTTTTTTCAACTGATCCGGTTTGTTGTTCTTGGCACTATCGAGCAAAGATGCGACATGGCGAGCGACGCGTTCCCCTGCGCCGAGGGCTTTTCCATAGCGCGAGAGTTCCTTGGCCAGTGGTTCGACTTTGCCCAAATCATTGGCCTGAACAATGAGAAATCCATCGGCAATCAAAAATCCAATTTCGATCGCGAGATCGGCGCGATCGAGAGGCATGCGCTCGGGGACCTTGCGTTCCACATCCGCCATGGGAAGTGGTGCGAGATGTTGCAGCGAATCAAAAACCTTGGCGATGGACGGCGCAGTGAAATCGTTCACAGCCAGCTCTTCGCGGACGTGATCGTCATCGAGAAGATCCTCGGGAGCCACGGGCCGAGTGGTATCCGCCTCCTCGATGTCGTCTTTCTGGGCCCATAACGGAGTTGTCAGCAACAGCAGCGGAAGCCAGCACAATCGAAGGAATTTCATGGAACGAGCGTGACAGGTTTTCTCTGAGGGTAAAGCAGAATCGTCTCAGGAGAACGAAATATCGCCGCACTTTGATGGTGTCACGGTTCCGCTGGGGCTGCAGGAAGATTGGCGATTTTTTCCATCAAACGCGGGTCACCGGGGCGACCGTGGAAGAGGATTTTCCCCTCAGGGCTGATCAATACCAGGGTGGGTAGGTCCGTGACACGAAGTAGGCCCGCTAAGCTGTCATTGCTGCGGTCGAGCCACTGAGGGCCGGGCAGCGGCGTTTTCTGTTGTTGGAGGAATTCTTTGGCCTCCGCGAGAATCTCAGTGCGGCCATCAATCAAAACCGAAGCGAGGGAAATCTTCTCCTTTTGCAGCGAGGGGCATGTGGACGACAAGTCCGCCATCGCGGTCTCGCAATCAGGGCTCCAAGGCGACCAAAAATTCAGCAATATCGCCCGGTTCTGAGCTAACAGATCTTTGAGCGATTTGGGGTTTTTCTGATCGAGATCTGCCATCTCTATCCGCAGATCAAGTTTGGTGTTCTGGATGTGTTCGCTGAGTCGGAGATTTTCGATATAAGGTGTGAAGGCACTCGCCTGCCCAGGGCTCAGCCAAAGCGCCTCGGTGATGTGTTTTTTGAATTCGTCGCGTTTGTTCTCGCTCAGGGCCTTGAGCGCACGGGCAAACTCGATCACTGCGAGAAAATCTTCGCGCGCGGCGAATATTTCCGATTGATCCAGATCGAAATTTTTCTCCTGTTTTTCCCAAATGGGCAGCAGCTCGATGATACCGCGGTCGTTCTTGTGCTCGACGTGATAAAGAAATCTTGCCTCCAAGATGGTTTGTTCATGAACTCCTAGCTTGCGCGCCTCGGCCTCCGCGGCATCCAGTTCTTGTTTTGTTTCCGGAATGGCAAACAGGGCGTCCATCGCGACCTCTTTGGGGGGCAGCGTGGGCGAGGCCGGATCCAGCTCCTGTGCGTGCAGGGTGATGCCGAGAGTGACGATCGCAAATGCGATTTTCATCGTTGGTTCAGGGTGCGGGGATGATCATTTTTTTACCCAGCATCACCGTATCGTTGGTCATGTTGTTAGCGGCTTTGATCGCGTCGATCGACACACCGTATTGTTTGCTGATTTTCCACAAGCTGTCGCCGGGAGCCACGTAGTGTTGTTTTGCTCCTGCGGTTGAAACGGGAGGCACCACTGCGCTAGGAATGGCGGTATCCACGACAGGTGAGGCCACCGCACCGGCGGTATCTTCGTATGCGGCCGCACCGTAGGTGGGAGAGGCTGTGGCGGGACCAGCCTGATCATATCCGGGAGTGACGGGCGTATCGTATTGGTCAGCTTTGTCACCGCAGGATGTCAAAGCCACGGTCGCGATGGAAAGCAGAGATAGGGTGTATTTTTGCATGGGATGAAGGAAAAAGGATCCACGTGAGTAACGATGCCCGATGGAGAATTATTTCCACAAATTTGCAGTGGATCGAAAAATATCGTTTTAACGAAGGCAGTCGTTCCACCATGGTTGCAAATTCGGTGGGGGATTGTATGGGTGGTGCAGCGCATTTACCATGAGGGTTCATTCATACCGCAACACCATCGTCCTTCTGCTGTTTTTGATCATCGCAGCTGTGGCGGCTTCGCTGTGGTTGCGATCGAAATATCGCGAGAGCGGACACGATGCTTTCGCGCCTGCGGTTGCACCGGAGACTCGATACCGCATCTCTCCCATGGGAAAGATTCCCGATTGGAAAGCGCTGGATGTCTACCAATCCACCATCACGAAACAGCAATTTCTGGATGATCTGAGTCGTTATTTCACCTGCAGTGACGCTTGGAAAAACTACATCGAATTCGATGAGCAAGGTGCATGGATTTTGGAAGCTGGCAGCTCGATGCAGCAGCGCTACCGGCTGAACTTCGCGCAGCCCGGCAAGGAAAAAAGCGTCCCGCGTTCATGGCGGAAGAAGGCGGAGATTACCGCTACCACTGGCGATCGTCCTTTGGCGGGCGTCCACATCGCCATCGATGCCGGACACCTGGGCGGAGAGTGGGCGCAAATGGAGGAAAGGTGGTTCAAGATCGGCGATGGTAGTCCGGTCACGGAGGGTGATATGACCTTGCATGTGGCAAAGCTGATACAACCTTTGCTTGAGGCAAAAGGAGCCAAGGTCTCTCTCGTGAGAAAAGACACGCAGCCTCTTACTCCTGATCGTCCTGAGCGCTTGCTGGATCTGGCCCGTCAGCAAAATCCCTCACTCGCCAATCCATTCTATCTCAACAAGGCGGCAGAGAGTTTGTTCTATCGTACGTCGGAAATTCGTGCGCGTGCCGAAAGTGTCAATCGCACTTTGCGTCCGGATCTGGTGCTGTGTCTTCATTTCAATGCCGTGGGATGGGGAGATCCGGCAAATCCGACTCTGGTTCAGGAAAATCACCTGCACATTCTGCTCAACGGCGCCTACACGGACGAGGAAATCGGTTACGACGATCAACGCTACGAAATGATACGCAAGATCCTGCAACGCACCATTCACGAGGAGGCTGCGGTGGCGGGCGTGATGGCGGATGTCTTTTCCAAGCAGGCCGAATTGCCACCTTACCCGTATGAGCCCGACTCCAAACGCGCCCGCAATGTCGCCGGACATCCTTATCTGTGGGCGAGAAATTTGCTAGCCAATCGTTTGTATGATTGCCCGGTCATATTCTTCGAGCCCTACGTCATGAATTCCCAGGAAGTTTATGATCGAATCCAGGCCGGGGACTATCCCGGAATGCCTGTCGTCGCGGGGAAACCGCGCAAATCGATTTATCGCGAATATGCCGATTCCGTCGTGGACGGATTGCTGGAGTATTACAAAAAAAATTGAACTCAGAATCCCCAAATCAAGGGGATGATCGCCGATGCCATGATCCATGTGATCACGTTCATCGGTAGACCAATGCGAATGAAGTCACTGAATTTGTATCCCCCGGGACCATACACCATCATGTGAGTCTGATAGCCCATGGGTAACATGAAAGCGCAGGAGGCGCCGATGCATACGCCGATAATGAAGGGCATGGGACTGATTTCCAGCGACTTGGCGAGATTGATCACGATGGGCACCATCATGAGTGCCGTAGCATTGTTCGAGAGAACCTCGGTGAGACAAAGGGTGAGAAGAATGACCGCCGATAGCGTAAAATAGGGGAGCACCGCCGGTGATGATACCGCCCTTGCACCATTGACGAATCCATCCGCCAACCATTTGGCGGTCCCGGTCTGGTCCATGGCCAGTCCCAGTGCCAGCATGCCGTAGAGCATGAGAATGATGGGCCAGTCGATACCCGCATAGGCCTCGCGCATCGAAATCACACGCAGCCAAAGAATCGCCACAGCGCCCACCATGCTGGCCATGTGCATGGGGATTCCCGGAATCAGCGTGACACTGAGCACCACAGCCAGAAGAACCGACCAGGTCAGCGTTGCTTGTGATCTCAGTCCGGGAGTGGGCAGCGATTCCACACTGTCGGTCAAAACGAAATTATGGCTGTCCTGCAAACTTTGCAGGTTGTTGCGCGGCGTTAGCACCAGCAGAGTATCGCCATTTTCGAGTTCGGTTGACGCCAGGCGCTCGGTGATGTTTTTCCCACTGCGATGCAAGGCCAACACCACACAATTGTAGCGTTGACGGAAGTCGCGGGCTGCAAGCGTTTGATTGATCAGCTCTGATTCCTCGGTGATCACCAGTTCCGTGACCACTCCCTCGATTTTGGACAAGGTCTGGATCCCCAAACCGGGTAGCAATTCTTCCGCTGTGCTGACCTTGTTGCGGCGACCATGGACTCCGATGAGAAAACGGTCGTTCGCCTCGATTACGATCTGATTGACCTGCTGCATCACGCGTTCTCCATTTCGCCGAACTTCCATCATGTGAATGCCGGACTTGGGATTGAAAATCGGACTGTCCAAGAGGCGTTGACCAATGAGTGGTGAGTGCTTTTCCACTAACATGTGGAACAGCGGCGTGCTGCGTTGTTTGTCATCCAACACCCCGATCACCGAGCTGCGGTTCGGTAGCAACTTCGGACCGAAGGCCACGATATATCCCAATCCCACCAGACTGAGCGGCAAGCCGATCCAAGCGATTTCAAACATTTGCAAAGCAGGCAAGCCGTAGTTTTTCAGGGCGCCACTGACCACAATGTTGGTAGATGTGCCGATCAGTGTGCAGCAACCGCCGAGAATCGACGCGTAAGATAGGGGGATGAGCAACTTCGAGGCGGGGATGTCTTTGGTGCGCGCCAATCCAAGAGCCACGGGCAACATGATCGCCACAATCGCCGTGTTGTTCATGAACGCACTGAAAAAAATCGAGGTGCCGCAGAAAATAAGCAGTGTCGATCGTAGGCCGCCGCCTGCGAGGCGTTGAATGATGCCAGAGATCTGCCGCACCCCGCCCGATTTTTCTAAGGCGGTGCCGATGATGAACAAGGCCCCAATCGTCAACGGCGCTTCGTTTTTAAAAACATCGAGCACGCCCTTCGAGTCAACCAGGCCGAGCAGAACTGTGGCGCATAGGATCGTCAAAGCAATGAGATCTGCCGGCGCGACCTCCTTGAGAAAGGCATATAACGTTACTATAATGAGTAACAAAGTAAGGATTATGGGCAAGGTGAGTGCCATCGCGCGGTGTTTCTTAGCGAAATTTCTGCAAAAGACAAGCAGAGAGTCACGGAAACAGGCAGACTGTTACGGCCGCCAAAGTGGCATGATCGAGACAAAAAAAGCGCCCACCGCAAACGGTGGGCGCTTTTCTGAAAAAAGGCAGATCAGAAGTGGATCGCATGGCCCTCGGCGGCGAGGGTGGCTTCGTGAATGACTTCCGACATCGTCGGGTGGGCGTGAATGGTCGAGTGGATGTCCTCAGCGGTGAGCTCTTGATCCAGCGCCAAGCCCATTTCGGCAATGAGTTCGGTGGCGTTATCGCCAATGATGTGAGCGCCTAGCAGTTCGCCGTGTTCTTTGCCGTAGAGAAGTTTGGCGAAGCCATCGGCCTCACCAGCGGCGATCGCTTTGCCGATGGCGGCGAAAGGAATTTTCCCGACGGTGTAGGCGATGCCGGCTTCCTTGAGGGCGCGTTCGGTTTTGCCCACGGAGGCGACTTGTGGATGGCAGTAGGTGCAGCCGGGGAAGTTGCCGACTTTGCGTGGGGTATGACCTTCGAGGTAGAGACCTTCCACCGCTTGCACGGCCTCAAAGGAAGCTGTGTGAGCGAGCCATGGTGGACCGGTGATGTCGCCCGCGGCGTAGACACCGGGGATCGAGGTTTGATAGCGGGCATCCACATTGATGTAACCGCGGTCGCTCAGTTCTGGCTGTAAGCCACCAGGAAGAACGGGCTGCACGCCAATCGCCACGAGGCATACATCGGCGGTGATGGTCTCGGTGGCTTTGGGTCCCTCCACGGAGATTTCCACATGAGTGCCACAGTCTTTTGTCGCAGTGATCTTGGTATTGGTGAGGCAGCGCACGCCTTGCTTGGTGAAAGATTTTTCCAGCGCATCGCCGACTTCGTCGTCCTCCACAGGGAGCATGCGGGGCAGCATTTCCACGACCGTCACCTTCGTGCCAAAGGCATTGTAAATATACGCAAACTCCACACCGATGGCGCCAGCACCGATGATCACCATCGACTTAGGCTGCTGCGGCAGGACCATGGCTTCTTTTGATCCGATGACGGTCGTGCCGTTGAAGGGAAGAGGAGGAAGTGGGCGGGATTTGCAGCCCGTGGCGATGAGAATGTGCTTGGTGTCAGCCACCGACTTCGAACCATCGGCCGCGGTCACCTCCACTTTTCCTGGAGCAGCGATGGAGCCAAAACCGCGCACGTAGTCGACTTTGTTTTTCTTGAGAAGGTATTCGATGCCACCGGCAAGTTTGTCAGAGACCTTGCGCGAGCGATTGACCACGGAGCTCCAGTCGTAGGAAAAGCCTTCGATCTTGAAGCCGAACTCGGCGGCGCGGTGGGAAAGGGTATGATAGAGCTCGGCATTTTTCAGCAAAGCCTTGGTGGGGATGCAGCCCCAGTTCAAGCAAGTGCCACCTGCGCGGTCCGCCTCGACTACGGCGACTTTTTTTCCAAGTTGAGCTGCGCGGATTGCAGCAACGTAGCCCGCAGGGCCGCCGCCAATGACGATGAGATCGTATGCCATAATGAATGTTTCGAGTGGTTCGGCGCGAACTTGGCTTGATTGATCGCGATTGTCAAAACTTCGACGCAACAAATTTGCAGAAATTCCCCGCATTCCGTGTTTCCTTGCGCGAATCCCGTGATATGATGAGGCATGTTCCAACAGGGAAATGATTTCCGCATGACGCGCAAGGTGGTTTTTGCCGATACCGATGCAAGCGGACGGGTGCATTTTACTTCGATCCTGCGCTACGTGGAGGATGCCGAACATGAATTTTTCGCGCAACGTGGTTTTTCCGTGATGGGCGAAAACTTTGGTTGGCCGCGCGTGCATGTGGATTGTGACTACCGAGCGCCGCTGGCGTTTGGTGATGTAATCGAGATTCAATTGGTCGTCCAGGTGGTAGGGAAAACCTCGATCAAATACAATTTCACCATACAAAAAGAAGGAAAACTCTGCGCCGAGGGCGGTATGGTCATCGTGCGCGTCGAGCGCGAGTGATCCTTCTCAGCCCAGGCGAGCCCCTGCGGGAAAAACGAGGTTCAATAACAGCGTGAGGAAAAAGTTGGTTACGAGAATGAATAGCGAGGAATTCACCATCGCGCTGGTGGTCCCGCGACCCACTCCTGCAGCGCCTTGGCTCGCTTTGAGCCCTTGGTGACAGGAGACAATGATGATGATCATCCCGAAAACACTGCCCTTGATCAGTGCGAACGACACATCTGTTAGATCGGTGAAGTTTTGCATATGGTATTTCCAGTATGCCTCGCCAATGCCGAAGGCCTCGATCCCGACGAGATTGGAGGCGATGATGCCAAGCGCTGCCGATTCGCCGATGAGCAGAGGAATGGCGACCAGCATCGCCAATAGGCGAGGGGTTACGAGATAGTCGATGGGATTGACGTTCATCACGCGCAGCGCATCAATTTGCTCGGTCACCTTCATCGTGCCGATTTCCGCGGCCATCGAGGCTCCTACCCGACCGGCCAGCATGAGTCCTGTCACCACGGGGCCCAGTTCGCGCAGCATGGCCACACTGACGAGAGCACCGCCCAATGTTTCCATACCAAATTTGGAAAACTGGAACAGCGATTGTGTCGTCAGGACGGCTCCGGTGAAGGCTCCCGTGATCATGACAACAGGTTGCGAACGAAAGCCGATCTCGGCAATTTGCTGGATCACCAGTCGCAGGCGCTTGCGCCCGTGGATCAGTGATTCGATCACCGCGGATGCCAGAAGCGCCAACTCGCCGAGGTAGCGAACAAAGGACAGCATCAGACGACCGAGGCGGGCAACGACAAACACGGGTGCAATCTACCGCTGTTACTTGGGAAAGGAAAGAGGCGATTGAATCAATGGGAAAATTCTTCTGTTCGGAATGAAGCCGTGAATCAGTATTGTGCCACGGGTGAGTCGGCTTTGACTTCGTCGGCCACGGGAACCTGATCGCGCAATTGTTGGATCTCATCACAGGTTTTCAGCCACGCGTCATTGGACCACCGGAGCGGGCCGTTGAGTTTTTCGCGAAAGCGACAGATGCGTGATTGTGCGTCATCGAGGATGGTCATGGGCAATTTCGCTAGAGCCGCCACAGCTTCATCGGCTCGATCCATCCTGTGACAGATTAAGGCGATGTCGTTTCCTGCGAAAATGGCCTGTTTGACATCCATGCCAGCACCGTATGCATTCTGAATCGCGCCCATGTCTAGGTCATCGGTGAACACCAGATGGCGGTCGAATCCCAATTGCATGCGCAGAAAGTCATGAATGATGGCGCGCGATAGCGAAGCCGGGTGCTCATCATCCAGCAAGGGAAAGCGCACGTGGCTGGTCATGACGGCATCCAGTTCCGGCATCAGTGCGGTATAGGGAAGGATGTCCCGACGCAACAGATCATCTTTGCTTACTTGGGCTGTGGGCAGGTCGTGATGGGGATCGCTTTGCGCCAGACCGCAGGAGGGAAAGTGCTTTGCGCAGGAGGCAATGCCACGCTTGCGCAGCCAACGGTTCCACTGTCCTGCGTAATCGATGATTCTTTGCGGGTCATCGCCCCAACAGCGTTCACGCAGGGCGTTTTGCAGACCAGGAAAATGATCGATGTCCAAAACGGGCGCAAAGTTCACGTTCACTCCGAGCAATCGCAATAAGTCCGCCGTGAGCATCCCAGCCTTTGCAATCCAGTCGGGGCGTCCTGCCGCTGACAAGTCCACGGCGGATGGGCATACAGGCGCGATGTCTTTGGTGCGTGTGACGCGACCACCTTCTTGGTCGATCGCAATGATGGGTTCGTAGGAGAACAGCGAACGCACATGGTCCGCAAGCGCTCGGGTCTGTTCCGCGGAAACGATGTTTCGCGAAAACAAGATTACACCCGCGGGCTGGATACGCTGCAACCGCGCCACTTCTTCGGAACGTAGTTCCGGGCCTTCGATGCCGAGGAGAAGATGCTGTCCGTTCATGTGTCGTTAGGCAAGTCGTTGGGCACAAACCGGACATACGCCGAAAAATTCCAATTCGTGATAGAGGTTTTTATAACCGGTTTTTTCACTGATTTCCCGCTCCAGTTGATGAACAGGACAAGGAGCCTGAATGGGTTGGATGCTGCCGCACTCCGTGCAAATCAGATAATCCTGGTGTCGGCCTGGGATCAGCAGAGTGAAATAGGCCGCGCGCTCGTGAAGCCCCAGACGCCGAATGATGCCTATGGCAGCAAGTCGTTGAAGCAGTCGGAACACCGTGGCTTTATCACATTGGTCGCTCAGGCGTTCTGAATGGGAGAGCTCGCTCAGTGTCATCGGGCGATCAGCATCAACCAGAGTCACAAGCAGTTGTTCGAGCGCCTTGGTGCGCCGCAGTCCGGTGGCGCGGCAGCGATCAATCAGATCTTTGATCAAAGGACGAGTGGGCATGGGATGTTCAGAGAAGAGGAATTTGTGATGCGATTTGCATGGTTTGTGGCATCGGAGCCTGGATTTTTTGATATGCAGACGCCATCGCCACACGGCCACGGGGAGTGCGCTGCAAGAAACCCTGCATGACGAGAAAAGGCTCGTGGACCTCTTCCAGCGTGGATGCGTCCTCACCCACCGCCACCGCGAGCGAGTTGAGTCCTACGGGACCACCATTGTATTTGTAAATGATGGCCTCCAAGATGCGCTTGTCCATTTCATCGAGACCATCCTGATCGATTTCGATCATGGTCAATGCGGCATCAGCCGTGGCCCCGTCAATCACGGAATCGGCGCGGACTTGAGCGTAGTCTCGCACCCAACGCAAAAGAGCATTGGCCACACGAGGTGTGCCTCGTGAGCGCGAGGCGATTTGCAGTGCGCCTTCCTGCGTGATCTCGATTTCGAGCAGGCCGGCCGAACGTTTGATAATTTCCGCCAGTTCCGCCGTGGTGTAGTAGTCCAAACGGTTGAGGATGCCGAACCGGGAGCGCAACGGCGCGGTGAGCATCCCAGAACGAGTGGTGGCCCCCACCAGAGTAAAACGCGGCAGATTGAGTTGAATCGATCGGGCCGATGGACCGGAGTCAATGATGATATCGAGGCGGAAATCCTCCATCGCTGGATAGAGGTATTCCTCGATGGCAGGGTGCAGCCGATGGATTTCGTCGATGAACAGAATATCGCCTTTTTGCAAGTTGGTGAGAATCCCTGCTAGATCACCAGCCTTTTCAATTTGCGGCCCCGAGGTCGTGTGCAGAGTCGAACCCGCCGCTTGAGAAAGGATGGTCGCCAAGGTGGTCTTGCCAAGGCCGGGAGGGCCGGACAACAGCACGTGAGCTAACACGTCGCCGCGCAATTTGGCGGCATCTACCATCAACATCAGACGTTCCTTGACCTTCTCCTGACCGATGAATTCGGAAAACACCGGTGGTCGCAGGGAGACATCAAAATGACTCTGCGGCGCGTTGGCTGTCTGTTGGTAGAAATTTTCCGACATCGAATGACTTGGTTGCAGTGGCTGCAGCGTAAATGGGCAGCCTCAGGCAAGCAAATGTTTTGATTGATGATTTTTCTCTCAATCCTCCGATCGGGCGGCATCCGCATGCAGCGCGTCGGCCACGATTGTCAGATCAGGTTGCTCTTCCGATCCGGCATCATAATCGCCTACAAGTCTCTGCCACGATGGCGACTCGTTATCACCGGCTTGAGGAAAGTGCCACAGCAATAACAATTCTCCCTCGCTCTCGATCACAAGGGAGCGATTGTCGCTCACGACTTCTGCTTCGAGAGGTAACAACCACAGATGGGAAGCATGAGGCGGATCTTGTTCTATCTTCTGGGCCTTGACTTGCCCGTGGGGAGCCATGGTTGCTTTGACGTGCAGTGCTCCCGGATGGTCGCAGCGAACGCGGTGAAACAGCAATCGCTTCCGCGCCACATAGCCCGTGGTTAAAAAGTAGGTCACGTTGCCTTCTTTGAAACTTTGTTCATGCACGCGGAACCGAGAGGGGAACACAAGAGGTTGAGCAATCGGCCCGGGATGAAGTCGGCTGAGGGTCGCAGTTACGGGTGCCTTCCAACTCGTTTTCTCATGCTGCAGACAGCGGAACAGCAATTCGTGCGTGTTTCCCGTGATACACAGAAAGGAATTCTCGTTGATGCAAATTCCCGCAGCATGCTTCGTGGGATCTTCTTGACGGTTGGCGCCTTCGTCATCCGCATCATGATGACTGCGACAATGGCTTAAACTCAGAGCCGTCGCGATGAACACCATGCCAAGGATGGAATTGGGAGCGAACATGAATGGAATATAAGAGGCGAAAGCCTAACTTTGCAATTACTATGTTCATCGTAGGCGTGCATGAAAAATGAATTTATGTCTCGAGGGCAGGATCAAAAACGAGTTTGGGAGAGTGAGTCGTCATGTTTTTTCAGCAAAAGATCGGTGACGCGAAGAAAATCTTTTGCGAAAAATTCATTGATAAATCAAGGGTTGGAGCGATTTCGCAAAAAAATCTCAAAAAACATGGAGAAAATCGTTGACGTTTTTTGAGAAAAAGGTAGAGTCTGCCCCGCCGCGGTGAAGTGCCCGGCACGTGAGAGACTCTCTGGTTGATCGCGACTTTATTGGAAGAG
>JBJOMZ010000074.1:0-13198 GCA_046052105.1 Verrucomicrobiota bacterium
TGGAAATGATTGGCCGTGGTGTGGACATGTTTGACTGCGTGATGCCCACCCGCGTCGCTCGTCATGGCACGGCATTCACCCTCGATGGTCCGATCCAGATCAAGAACCTCGCCTACGCCCGCGATAACCGTCCGCTCTGCGAAACCGCCCATCCGCACGTGGCTCGCTTTTCCCGCGCCTACATCCGCCATTTGTTCCGGGCGGGAGAAATTCTCTCTTTACGATTGCTTTCTTTCCACAATCTGCATTTCTATTTGCGTCTCGTGAGCGACGCGCGCCAAGCCATCGCTAACGGCACCTTCGTGTCTTTCAAGAATTCCTTCATCCAACGCTACCAACAACGATCATGACTCCGACCCTCTTTTCCCTTTTTGCGCAAACCTCCGGCCAGGGTGGTGCACCCGGTTACCAAGGCCTGGTCATGATGGGACTCATGGTGGTGATGTTCTATTTCCTGCTCATCCGCCCGCAACAACGCCAGCGCAAGGAGTTGCAACAGCGCATTGAATCGATGCAAGCCGGCGACAAAGTCGTGACCACCGCCGGCATCCACGGTCTGGTTCACAATATCAAAGAAAAGACCGTGGTGATCAAAATTGCCGATAGCACCATGGTCGAGTTTGACAAAACGGCGGTGGCCGTCGTGATCAAGTAAGACACTTGATTGATCATTTTTGGAATCTAACCCACGTATGCACATGTCATCATTTCCCGCGACTCTCGCTGTTTTGCCCGAGTGGTTGAACAAGCTTTCATTTCCCGTATGGATGGAAAAAGTCACCGCCGATCCCCTCGGGCTATTTTGTTATGGAATGCTGCTGCTGGTGCTTTTCGGTTGGTATTTCGCCACCGAGCACGATCGCCGCAAGCGCGACGTAGGATCCGTATTGCTGGTTCTGGTGACCTTGCTCTGCTTGATCGCCCTATTGCCGCTGGAGAGAAAACTCAAGGGAGCGATAGATATTGTGGGTGGCTCTTCTTTTACCATGAAAGTGCAGCCTCGTGATGACGAGGAGGGCAACAAGGTGCAGGTGACCGAACAGGATACGGATAACGCGATTGCCATTATCGAAAAGCGGCTCAATGAATCCGGCGTTGCTGAACCAGTGATCTTCCGTCAGGGAGTGAATCGCTTCGTTGTGCAAATGCCCGGTGTGAAGCCTGAGGATTCCGAGAGCATCCGCAAAAAACTGCAGGAGGCTGCGAAGCTGGAATTGCGTGAGGTTCATCCACAGTCCGACATGTTGGCTGATCAAGTGGCATCCGGTGAACACATTGAGCCAGGTTACAAGGTGTTCCAGTATGTTTATAAGGTGGAAGAAGGCACTCCGGAGGAAAAAGAGCTCACGCGCAACATTCTGCTGAATCGCCGTCCCGCCGTGCAGGGCAACAACATCATTCGCGCCACCCCGGATCCGATGGGGGGTGGTCGTGTGGACATCACGCTCAATGGCGAGGGCGAGGATAAAATGATCGCTCTGACGGCGCCGATGAATGCCGGACGCGACCGCATCGCCATCGTGCTGGACGGTAAGTGCATCAGTGCTCCCACGGTGCAGCAGGTGCCGCTTGGCAAACAGTTCCAGATCACTGGTCTGAATGCCGACGGAGAAGCCGTTTCCCTTGCGAAAAACCTGATGAATCCCATCAACAACCCGCTTGAGATCGATGAAGAGCGCACCGTTTCTCCCACGCTCGGTGCCGCGGTGGTGAAGCAGGGGGTCATGTCGGGCCTGCTCGGATTGGCGGCGACCTTCGTGTTCATTTTGCTCTACTATCGTTTCGCGGGCTTTGTGGCCTTAGTCGGTCTGGTGATCAATACGGTCATGCTGTTTGGTATCATGGCGATGTTCGGTTTCGCCTTTTCGCTGCCTGGTATTGCCGGTATCGTTCTGACGATCGGCATGGCGGTCGACGCGAACGTATTGATCTACGAACGTCTGCGCGAAGAGATTGCCGCAGGCAAGTCGGTGAAAAATGCGTTGTCACTCGCCTACGAAAAAGCCTTCACGGCCATTTTTGATTCGAACTTCACTTCGCTGATTACAGCCATCGTGCTGTTCTGGCGCGCCAGCGGCACGGTGAAAGGATTCGCCATCACCCTAACCATTGGTCTGGTGGCATCGATGTTCGCTTCGATTCTGGTCACTCGCGTGCTGTTCCGCTGGTGCGTTGACAAAAACATGATCAAGACCTTCAAGTTTGCGAACTTGGTCAAGGCAACGAACTTTGACTTCCTCGGCAAGAGCGGTGCGGCGGCGATGGTTTCTTTGGGCCTCATCATCGCCTCGCTTGGCGTGTATGTGGTGAAAAAAGAGAAGTCATTGGGCATCGACTTCACCGGCGGCACGATCATCACCTACAATCTCGGAGCGAATCAAGCTGTGCCGTTCGCCGAGGTGGAGAACGTAATCAAAGGGCTCTCCTTGAAAAAAGCTGCGGTTCCGCAGGAGGAACAGAATCTGGTTACCGGTCGACTGCTTACCGTGCGATGCGATAAGGAAGACGCCGACTTGTTGGAGGAATCTCTAGCCAAGGCTCTACCGGAATTGATCGCCACGGGCAAACCGAGTCGTGAAGGAGTTTCAGCTCTGCTGGGTGAGGAGTTTTTGCGGGATTCCGGACTCGCTCTCTTGATGGGGATGGTTCTGATTTTCCTCTACGTTGCTCTGCGTTATCGCATGGCCTTCGCGGTGGGAGCGACCATTGCTCTCTTCCACGATGTGATCATTTGCTGTGGTATGATCGTGATTCTGGGCAACCAACTTTCGTTGATTCATATCGCTGCCATTTTGACGATTGCAGGCTACTCGATCAACGACACGGTCATTATTTTCGACAGGATCCGCGAGCAGTTGCGCTACAGCACGGGAAGTCTGAAAGACATCATGAACGAGGCCATCAACGCCACGTTGTCCCGGACGGTCCTGACCTCTGGCGCCACGCTGTTCTCGGTGGCGGCGCTGTATCTCTTCGGTGGTCAAGCCATGCGCGATTTCTCACTGATGATTCTCATTGGTATCGTGGTCGGAACCTACTCTTCGATCTTCGTGGCTTCCGCGCTCGTGCTGTGGTGGGCTAAGATCAACAATGCCGACTACCGTGAAACGGAAGAAAGTTCCACCGAAACTGTGGAAGTGGTCGGTTGAGACTAGAGTCCATCATGTCATTGATGCGGGCGGCTGAAAAGCCGCCCGTTGTCTTTTCGGCTCATTTGACTTCCTGCCATTGCTGGACGTCTTGCCCTTTGATCTCATACCAACCGGGAAAGCCACGCCAAGAGATGTTGCCGTTTTCATCGGTGGTCAGGGTGACTTCGGTATGCCATTGTCGACCCACCAGATCGACAAACGATTGACCGCGACCGCGAATGGTCCAGTCGCGATTCCACGATGCCGCCTGCGGTTTCCAGTGGGAGCCTTCCCAAAACCCCCAGAGCATGAAGCCATGATAGGCGTGATGGCTAAAGGCGGCGATCATGGCGTCGCGGGTGAAATCCGCCGCCAAGGCCTCGTCCGCTGTAGTGACCACATCAAACTCGGTGATGATTTGCTTTGGTGCAACAGCGGCAAAACGATCAGTGGTGGCGAGCATTTCCACAGGCGACGGTAGATAACTCTCGTCGAAGTGCGCCTGATTGCCCAGACCGGCGACTGGATAACCCTCTGACTTTAACGATTGAAGATAGGAAAACGTGCCATCACTCTGCGCGCCTGGGCGGAAGATCTGATCTTCGTTGACGAAAAAGGGCAGAGTGCTGAGTTGTCGAGCGAGATCAAAAACCTCCCGATCGATTCGCTCCAGCCCCGGATGCTTTGTCAGCAGATCGGCTCCGGCCCACGCCACAGGATGATTGATCACGTCCCACTCGCAGACGCGGTTGCCAACAAATGCGAGGCGCTCACGGGTGCTTTCGAGATAATGCCTGCGCACTTGCTCAGCGGATTTTCCATGCAAGTTGTGCGGTCGTGCGGTTTGCATCAGGTAGTGTCCCCTGACGGCGATTTTCCGTTGTTCCAACCACGCTAGTGCCTGATCGAGTTGTTGATTACGCTTTTGCTTTTGTGCTTCGCCCGCATCGGGATTCCATCCGTAGTCTTTCAGGTCGTTTTCAAATACCACCATGCTGAAGTATCGATCAACGACGCGACGGAATTCTTCGCCATCGGCCGATGGGTCGAGCAGTCGGCTCACAGGGATGGCCGAGCCGAAACCGAAGGCATGTCGGCGTAGGCTGAGGGTTACCTCACGGCGGCGCACAAGTTTCCCTTTTTCATCGCGCAAAGTCAGTTGAAAATTCTTTTTGCGTTCGCTTTCGATCCGTTTCAAGGCATCCGCCCTCCAAGCCGCATTTGGTTCGCGACCCTCGTAGCTGCGCCGGATGCGAGGAAATTGGCTGACATCGGTGCCGGGCGGATAGATCCATGCTCGCACTTGGGCAATCTCCCATTCCTGCTCCTGTTGTCCACAGAGCATGGTCATTTGCAGTCGATCTGTATCGATGTCTTCTTGGGTGATCAAAAGCACCGGGTAGTCCTGCCATTCGGCATTTACGGGCACTTCCATCGTGCCGGTGTAGGCAGAGTAGGGGGCTGCACCAAGTTGCCACTTGGCGAGGAAGGCAGTTCGTTTCGGTGTGAGCGATCGACAGCGAACAACAGCCAGCAAGGGGCTATTTTTGGCGATCTTCTGCGTTTTTGTCGCTGTGACTGAGCACTGCGCCACAAAGGGACGAGAGGAATCGGCACGGGATACTTCGATCTGTTGTTTCCCTTCCCCGGGACTGCTCGTTCGTCCGTGCCCCTCGAACACATGGGCGGCAAGCCCCTTGAGTTCCAGAGGCATTCCTGACGCAGGAATATCGATGCCCGATGCGGGCGGCAAACAGAGCAATAGAAATAAAAACCGTTTCATGGCAAAAGAAAACCTCGGGAAAAGTCCGTGAGGTGGGCTGAAACTAACACCCAGAACGGAACTTTCCAGTTCAAAGCATGGATGCCATAGGCACGGTTTTAGTAAACATCTCGCTGATAGCGCTTGTCTTTTTTCAGTTGTGCCACATAAACCGCGGCTTCTTCCTCGGACTTCTGGCCGTGGACTTGGATGAGCTGGTGCAGGGCGAGGTCGACGTCCTTTGCCATGCGCGAGGCATCACCGCAGACATAAAATCCGGCACCTTCCTCCAGCCACTTCCACAGCTCAGCACCCTTCTCGCGCATGCGATCTTGAACGTATATTTTTTTCGACTGATCTCTTGAGAATGCGGTATCGATGCTGTGCAGCGCGCCATCTTTGACAAATTGCTCCAACTGCTTCTGATAGAGGAAATCCGTAGCCGCATGCGGGTTGCCGAAAAAGAGCCAGTTCTTGCCGGTGGCCGCGGTGGCTTGGCGCTCTTCGAGAAAAGCTCGGAAGGGGGCGATTCCCGTGCCTGGGCCAACCATGATCAGCGGTGTGGAAGCATTGGCAGGAAGGCGAAATGCGGGATTTTGGTGGACGTAAACGCCGGCTGTGTCATTCGTGGCGAGGCGGGCAAGAAAGGACGAACAAACACCCGCGCGCGCGCGACCATGGGCTTGGTAATTCACCACACCAACTGTTAGATGTACTTCACCGGGATGGGCAAGAGGACTGGAGGATATGGAATAGAGCCGAGGTTGGAGCTTGCGTAATACGGCGACGAAATCCTCGGCATCCGAAAAATCGGCGGGGTAATCGATGACCAGATCGATCAGTTCGCGACCCCAGATAAAATCTTGGTAGGCTTTTTTGTCTTGGGCCTGCACCAGCGAACGCAGGTAGGGCGATCCACTGCGCGATTGCCATTTCTCAATCAAGGGTTGACTCAGCGTGCGTAGATCGAAGTAACGGATGAGAGCATCACGCAAGGAAATTTCCTCGCCATCCGGCGCCGTTACGTCTGCTCTGGTGTTGAAAGGAAGATGGCTCAGCAATTCATCGACGAGCGCCTCGGAATTTCGCGGAAAAACACCGAGGGCATCGCCAACCTGATAGGTCAGCCCGGAACCTTCCAGTGAAATTTCGATGTGATGTGTTTGTTTTTCCGAACCCCTGCCGTTGAGATTGACTTGTTTCAGCAACCGTCCCGGAAATGGACGGTTTTTGGAGTAACCTTCTTCGTCTTGATCGACGGAGCTTGGGGCTTTGGTACCAGTAGCACCAGGAGCCAACTGCGCGATGATTGCCTGAGACCAGGATCGGTATTCGGTATCGAATTCCACATCGCAATCGATCCGCGCATGCAAACGCTCGGCTCCTAGGGCGGCGAATCGTTCGTCGAGGTCGATACCGTATTGGCAAAAATCAGGATAACTGCTGTCCCCGAGAGCGAGCACCGAATACTTCATTCCCGCGAGAGACGGCGCGTCATCGGAATTCAGCCATTGATGAAAGCTCGTAGCAGAGTCAGGCGGCTCTCCATCGCCATAGGTGCTAGCGATGAACAGCACATGCTTTTCCTGAGCAAGTTTGTGGTGATCGTATTGAGCGATGTTCGAGCCCGTCGCGAGGAAATTTCCTTTTTTGAGATCCTTGACGAGCTTTTTGGCCAAGCCTTCAGCGTTTCCCGTCTGTGAGGCGTAGAGAACGGTAACAGCTACCGGTGGACCCGCATTGCTTGACGCCTCGGTTGCAGGCGGCAGGTGGGCCGCAAAAAAACGATTGAGCCACAAGCGCTGTTCGGGCGTAAAGGGAGCATCTTCGGGAACAAAAGAAAAGTGGGCCATGTCGGAACGAAAAGGAAAAAACACACGAGAGACAAATCGGGCTACTAACGGCGTAGCCCTATCTCGCTCATCGAGTGATCCAAGCAAGGATCGCGCCATCTTGGCGAGATTCCCTGTGGGAGCTGTGTTTTTTTACGATTGTCCGATAATGGTACGGAAATTTTCGTAAGCCCGTGCCCATTCAGCAGTATCGCACGGAACAAATGTTTTGAACTCGAACGAGGCCTTGATCAGTTCGCGCGCTTCCACGATCGATGGCAAATGTCCTGTGGCGATCATCTGGATGGCGATGTTGCCGCAGGAGGTGGCTTCTACCGGTCCGGCGATCACCTCGATACCCAAAGCATTTGCCGTGGCTTGAGTGAGGTGGCTATTTTGAATGCCGCCTCCGCCCACGTGCAGTCGCGCGAAGGTTGTGCCGGTGAGATGACAGATTTTGTCATAGGTGACGCGGTATTTCAATGCGATCGAATCGGTCGCGATGCGCAGAATCTTTCCTTTGACCTGCGGCACGTTTTGTCCCGTTGCACGGCAATACTCCTGGATTTTTTCAGGCATGTCACCCGCGGTGGAAAAACTGGGGTGATCCGGATCGATGAAGGCGGTAAAGGCCGGCGCCTCGATGGCCAGTTCGGCAAGCGCCGCGTAATCGAGATCCTCGCCATCGATGGCCCACTGGCGTTTGCATTCCTGAATCAACCACAGCCCGGAGATGTTTTTCAAAAAGCGAACCGTGCCGCTATGGCCGAGTTCATTGCAGAATCCAGCATCAAACGCCGCCTCACTGGTAATGGGTTGGTTGGTTTCCAGTCCCATGATGGACCAGGTTCCGGAGGAAAGCCACAGATTGTCGCCTTGGCTCATCGGAATCCCAGCCACGGCGGATGCGGTGTCGTGACTGGCAGAGGCGATCACCGGAATATCCGTCTTGCCGATGTAGTCGGCTACTTCCGCGCGGATGGGGCCAAGAATGGTGCCAGGTTCCACCACGTTGCCAAAAATCCGCCGCGGCAGACCGAGAGCATCGATGACCGGCCATGCCCAGTCGTTGGTGTTCGGATCGAACAGTTGTGATGTGGATGCCACGGTGCGCTCGTTGGCCATCACTCCGGTCAGCCAGTAGGCGAGCAAGTCGGGAATGAACAGCAGCCTTTCCGCATGCAGCAGCGAGGGAGATTGGCGCAGTTGTTCCGCCAGTAGATGCAGCGAACTGTTATAGAAATTCGTGCGCACTCCTGTGTGGCCGAAGACGGTGCGCTCGTCGAGACGCTCGTGCATTTTTTCCGCCATTCCCTCGAAGCGGGAATCGCGATACTGGTGAGGCATGCCTAGGAGGCGACCGTGACTATCGAGCAAGCCGAAGTCACAACCCCAGGTGTCGATACCAATCGAACAGATCCTGTCACCATAGGTGGCAACCGCCTTGCGCAGGCCTTCGAGAATGTCACGATAAAGGCCGATCACGTTCCAATAGGATCCACCCGGCAGATCCGTGCCCGGATTGCCAAAACGATGGACCTCCTCCAGATAAAGGCGTTGCAAATCCGTTTTTGCGGCGATGATGCGGCCGGAACCGGCCCCTAGGTCGATGGACAAGAATACTTTTTTCGGCATGGTCGGATGGGAAAAGAAAATGGGAGATGGGTTGGCAAAAGACAATTACGCGGCGTCCTCGCTGTTTTCCGAGCGACGTTTTTTGATGGTGGGTGGTTTTTCTCCCAGCACCGATTGCCGGTTGATGGTGACCATTTCCACATCCTTGCGCGAAGGGATTTCGTACATCACATCGAGCATGATCCGCTCAAAGATCGAGCGCAGGGCCCGCGCTCCCGTGCCGCGTTTGATGGCCTCTTCGGCAAAAGCCTTGAGGGCATCGCGGGTGACATTCAGTTTCACACCATTGAGCGATAGCTGTTTGGCGTATTGCTTGCAAAGCGCGTTTTTGGGCTCGGTGAGAATCTGAATCAGCTCATCTTCCGTAAGTTGGCGCAGGGATGAAATCACAGGCAGACGACCGATGAATTCGGGAATCAAACCGAAATGCAGCAAGTCCTCGGGCACCGTCATTTCCAAGACATTTTTGGAAGGGTCCAATACCTCGTTCGCGGTTTCGCTGGAATGGAAACCAAGCGTGTTTTTGCCAAGGCGGCGACGGATTTTATCCTCAAGTCCCACAAAAGCCCCGCCGCAGATGAAGAGAATCTTTTCGGTATTGACCTGAATGTATTCCTGTTGCGGATGCTTGCGCCCGCCTTGTGGCGGCACGTTGCAGATCGTTCCTTCGAGTATTTTCAGCAATGCCTGTTGCACGCCTTCACCGGAAACGTCACGGGTGATCGAAACATTTTCGGTCTTGCGGCCGATCTTGTCGATCTCGTCTACATAGATGATCCCGCGCTCGGCCTTGGCGATATCGAAGTCAGCCGCTTGCAATAGCCGCAAAATGATGTTTTCCACATCTTCCCCCACGTATCCCGCTTCCGTCAGCGTGGTGGCATCGACGATGCAAAACGGTACATCCAGGGTGCGCGCCAGCGTGCGTGCCAACAGTGTTTTGCCGGAACCGGTGGGCCCTAGCAGCAGGACGTTGGACTTCTCGATTTCGACACCTTCGTATTCCTTGGCATCGGCTCCCGTTGGTTGGTTGAGGCGCTGGTAGTGATTGTAAACAGCCACTGACAAGACCTTTTTCGCATGTTCCTGACCAATCACATGTTGGTCGAGCTTTGTGCGGATTTCCGCAGGTGTTGGCAAAGGAGAACGCTTACCACGCTGACCACCCGACTTGACCGTATCCACACTGCGCAATTCCTTCTCAAGAATCGACACGCACAAATCGACGCATTCATTGCAAATGTAGACGCCCGGACCGGCGATAAGTTTTTTGACTTCGGAGTGCCCTTTGCCGCAGAAAGAACACATGGAAAGATTGGAAGAACGTGCCATGCAGTGATGTGGTTTGTCAGGGTGATGTAACGACGACGATCGACAATCACAAGTTCAATTCATGGCATCGTCGGGAAAAAGCCTCTATTTCATTTTATTCTTGACTATTTGGCAAAATAGCAAAATAGTGGGGTATGGTGATGTGCGTGCAGCATGGGAAGAAAAGCAAAGCGGATTTTCGCGGTGCTGCAGACGTGTTCAAAGCGTTGGGCCATCCGGCGCGGGTGATGATAGTGGAGGAGTTGTCGCGCGGCGAGCGATGCGTGGCGGATTTGACCGCACTGGTGGAATTGGATATGTCCACGGTTTCGAACCATTTGTCCGTGCTGCGCAGCGTGAGAATTGTGGTGGATGAGCGCCGGGGCACGCAGGTGTTTTATTCTTTACGCAAAGCCTGCCTGATGAATCTGTTTTGCTGTCTCGATGATTTTGAAGAACAAAAACGATAAATGATGATCACTCGTCTCCAAGTTTACGATCCTCCCATGTGTTGCTCTACCGGCATTTGTGGCCCGAGCATAGATCCGGATTTGATTAATTTCGCAGCGATGCTTGCCCAGTTCGCTCAACGCGGAGTGAAGGTCGAGCGATACAATCTCGGTCAACAAGCGCTTGCTTTCACGCAAAATTCCGCAGTACAAGAAAAACTTCGCACGGAGGGAACGGAGTGTCTTCCTCTCATTTTCTGGGATGGCATTCTTCGCATGCAGGGCCGTTATCCCACACAAGAGGAACGTCGTGAGTGGGTCAAGGAAGCAGTGAGCAAGGAGGGCGCGGAATGAAAGTCGAAAGGAGCACAGCAATCTCGTCTGTGGGCCGAGAGACAAATACAGGAGAGATGCCCGTGATCCTATCGCGATATCAACCCGATCCCGTCACGGCGACGCGTTATCTGTTTTTCACCGGAAAAGGTGGAGTGGGAAAAACGTCGTTGTCTTGTGCCACAGCGTTGCGTCTCGCTGAAGCAGGTAAGCGTGTGTTGTTAGTGAGCACGGACCCGGCATCAAACCTCGATGAGGTGTTAGAAGCGAAACTCACGAATCATCCGACTCCGATCGCTGGAGCAACCGGGCTCGATGCGCTGAACATCAATCCTGTAGAAGCGGCTGCGGCCTATCGTGAAAGACTCATCGGGCCGATGCGTGGTCTGCTGCCCGATGCCGCGCTGCGTAGCATGGAAGAACAGCTTTCGGGCTCGTGTACGGTGGAAATTGCGGCTTTTGACGAGTTCGCCGGATTGATTGGCGATCCCGCTTCGGTCGCCCTGTATGATCATTTGGTGTTCGATACCGCTCCCACGGGTCATACGCTTCGCCTTATGAGCTTGGCGAAAGCATGGGATCAGTTTCTCGATAACAACCAAAGCGGCACTTCTTGTCTCGGCCCCTTGGCGGGATTGGACAAGCAGCGTGCGATGTATGAGACTGCGGTCGCTACATTGGCGAACCCCCAACTCACCACTCTGGTATTGGTAAGTCGTCCTCAACGGGCATCCCTGCGCGAAGCGCAGCGCACGTCGATGGAATTGCGAGAGCTGGGCGTATCGCGGCAACAGTTGGTCATCAATGGAGTGTTTACCACCGATTGTCCCCACGACCAAGTGGCGCAAGCGATGCAAGAACGCGGCCGCATGGCATTGGTGGACGCGGGTGATTTTCTCGCCAGCATGCCCAGTTTTGAGGTGCCTTTGAAAGCGGTCAACATACTTGGCATCGAAGGATTGAGACAATTGCTGGATCATCGAGCATCGCCAGAAACGGCATTCGTCGCCAGTGACTGGAGGTCCCCAGTGATGTTGCGATTCGGCGCCATCGTTGACGAATTGGAGAAAAAAGATCGCGGTGTGATTATGACGATGGGTAAAGGCGGAGTGGGAAAAACCACGGTCGCCGCAGCGATAGCCGTTGCCCTGTCCAAGCGCGGTCATGCCGTCCACCTCAGCACAACTGATCCCGCGGCGCATGTGGCGCAGACTCTCGATGGGCGATTGCACGGGTTGACTGTTAGCAGGATCGATCCCGCCGCCGAGACAGCAGCCTATACCGCCACCGTGATCGCTGAGCAGGCGGCGCAGCTCGATGATGCGGCGCGTGCTCTGTTGGAAGAGGATCTACGCTCACCGTGCACCGAGGAGATCGCCGTCTTCCGCGCTTTCGCCAGAGAAGTGGCGCGTGGAGAAAAAGGCTTTGTCGTGCTGGATACCGCGCCCACCGGGCACACGTTGCTTTTGCTTGACGCCAGCGAGGCCTATCAACGCGAACTAGAGCGGCAGGCGGGAAGTTCGCAACCGGAAGAAGTATTGCATTTGCTGCAGCGTTTGCGGGATCCGGATTTCACCTCGATGATCATCGTGGCCTTGCCCGAGGCGACGCCGATTCATGAAGCCGCTGCACTCCAAGAAGACTTGAGTCGTGCGCAGATCGAGCCCTTCGCATGGGTGGTGAACCAGAGTTTGTTAGGATGCGGCACTTGTGATCCTTTGCTAATGCGGCGGGAAGAGTCCGAGCATCGCTATCTCACAGAAGTCGCGCACGTGCACGCCAAGCGCCTCGCCTGGCTGCCGTGGCAAGAACTGGAGCCCGTGGGCGTCGCCGCTTTGTTAGCATTGTCTGAATCAAAAACATCATGACGGAATCGATCGCAAAAAACATGTCGTTTCTCGACCGTTACCTAACGGTTTGGATTTTCGCTGCCATGGGCATTGGCGTTTTGTTAGGGAATGTGGTCATTGATGACCCATCGGACTTTTTCGCGCCGATGACGGTGGGCACCACGAACATTCCCTTGGCGATTGGTCTCATCGTGATGATGTATCCACCCTTGGCGAAAGTTCGTTACTCCGAGATGCCCAAGGTTTTTTCTAACAAAAAAATCCTTTCGCTCTCCTTGGTGCAAAACTGGATCATCGGTCCGGCATTGATGTGGATTCTGGCGGTGGTGTTTCTGCGCGATCAACCGGATTATATGATCGGTCTGATTCTCGTGGGCATCGCGCGCTGCATCGCGATGGTGCTGGTATGGAATCATCTCGCCAAGGGCAGCAGCGAGTATGCGGCGGGGTTGGTCGCATTGAATAGCATCGCGCAAATTCTTTTTTACGGTGCCTATGCGTGGTTTTTCATCACCGTGCTGCCGCCTTACGTCGGGTTGAAAGGTGTGATCGTGCCGATCGCGATGTCGGACATTTTTCACAGCGTGCTGATCTATCTGGGCATTCCCTTTGCCGCAGGTGTCTTGAGTCGGGTGCTTTTGGTGAAGGCCAAAGGCGAGGAATGGTATGAGAGCAAGTTCTTGCCGAAAATCGCTCCACTAACCTTGATGGCGTTGCTATTCACGATCGTGCTGATGTTCACCTACAAGGGCGATGCGATCGTGCGCCTGCCCATGGATGTGCTGCGCATCGCGATTCCGCTCGTGATCTATTTTGCCGTAATGTTCCTCGTGAGCTTCGCCATGGCGGCGAAACTCGGATCGGACTATCCGCGCACCGCGAGTGTGGCATTCAC
>JBJOMZ010000075.1:0-13116 GCA_046052105.1 Verrucomicrobiota bacterium
GAGCGGACGAATGTCGATGATGCACTCATGAGCGACAAGCCCCTTATTGCCAGTATAAAGTATGGGGTAAAACGGCGATAGGCGCTTGGCGACGTAGTTGGCGTTGAGGATGGCAATTTCCGTGGCCAACTTCAAACCTTGCGGTCCCATCATCGCGATATACATCCATGAAATCGTATTGATCGACGCGCTACCGTAGGCCGCGGAGCAAACGGCGCCCTCATGTTGATCGAAACAAGCATGTCCGGGCAGATACGGCACCAATTGTTTTGCCACGCCGATGGGCCCCACGCCGGGACCACCGCCCCCGTGCGGGATGCAGAAAGTTTTGTGAAGATTGAGATGGCACACATCAGCACCGATAAAGCCGGGGCTGGTGAGACCGACTTGCGCGTTCATGTTGGCACCGTCCATATAGACCTGTCCACCGGCGTGGTGGATCCATTGACATATCTCCTTGATCGACTCCTCAAAGACCCCGTGGGTGGAGGGATAGGTAATCATCAACGCGGCAAGATGATCCTTGTGCTCGGCAATGCGCGCCTGCAGATCGGCACAATCGATGTTGCCCTGGTCGTCGCATTTCACGCCAACCACCTTGAAGCCACACATCACGGCGGAGGCGGGATTGGTGCCATGCGCGGAGACGGGGATAAGGCAGATGTGCCTGTGCCCTTCACCGCGGGCTTGATGATAACGGCGGATGGCGAGCAAGCCGGCGTATTCACCCTGCGAGCCGGCGTTTGGTTGCAACGAGACTGCGGCGAAGCCCGTAATTTCGGCGAGCCATTGTTCCAGCTCTTGCAACATCGCCACATATCCCACGGATTGATCCGCAGGGATGAAAGGATGCAAGGATCCGACCTTGGGCCAACTCAGTGGCATCATTTCCGATGTAGCGTTCAGCTTCATGGTGCAAGAGCCCAGAGCGATCATTGACTCATTGAGCGCGAGGTCCTTTGACTCCAGTCGCTTCAGATATCGCAGCATTTCCGTTTCCGAGTGATACTGATGGAACACCGCTTGCGGCAAAATTTCCGAACGGCGGAGATGCGCATCGCCCACGACCCAGCCCGTTTCACTCGCAGGCAATGAGGCTCCGAACAGGCCCGCAACTGTGGCGATGTCGGCATCGGTGGTGGTTTCATCAAGGGAAATGCCGAGACGATCCGCATCGATCACCCGTAGATTGCAGCCCGCTTTCACCGCCGCGGTGGCAATGTCTTGGGCTCTAGCGGGAACGGAAACCGTCAGCGTGTCGAAATAATGCGTGTTATCCAAGATGACACCCGCATTCACCAACGCGTTGGCAAGGCGACGGGCACGCTGGTGCACCTGAGCGGCGATATGCCGCAACCCCTTGGGACCATGATAGACCGCATACATCGAAGCCATCACTGCGAGCAGCACCTGGGCGGTGCAAATGTTCGAGGTGGCTTTGTCGCGACGGATGTGTTGCTCACGCGTTTGCAGCGACAGGCGGAAGCCAGGCTTGCCATAAGCATCCACCGAGACGCCGATGAGACGACCGGGCATTTTGCGTTTGAGGGCATCCTTGCACGACATGAATGCGGCATGTGGTCCGCCGAAGCCCATGGGCACACCAAAACGCTGGGAACTGCCCACGCAAATATCGGCTCCGAACTCTCCCGGCGCGCGCAGCACCGTCAAGGCTAACAAATCTGCAGCGACGATGCTCAGAGCCCCGACTGCGCGCAATTGATCGAAGAAAACCGAAAAATCATCCACCCGACCGAACGTGTCGGGATATTGGACAACGGCAGCAAACAAACCGGGAACCGCAGCAGGTTGCAAGGTTTGATGATCACCGACCAGCACCTCGATGCCCAGAGGCTCGGCGCGCGTCTGGATCACCGCGATGGTCTGCGGGTGGCAACGCTCGGAAACAAAGATCACTTTCCCGTTTGGTTTGCCCGCCAGTGCCAGGCTCATCGCTTCGGCAGCGGCCGTGCCCTCATCGAGCAGCGATGCGTTGGCCACATCAAGTCCCGTGAGATTGGTGATCATGGTCTGGAAATTCAACAGCGCCTCCAGACGTCCTTGCGCGATCTCCGCCTGATACGGCGTGTAAGCCGTATACCAACCGGGATTTTCCAAAATATTGCGCTGGATCACCGTGGGTGTGTGGGTGCCGTAGTATCCTTGACCGATGAACGATTTTTTCAACTGGTTGCGCTCCATGATGCCGGATAAACGAGCAAGGGCATCGACCTCCGACAAGGCCGCGGGCAGATTCATGGCAGTGGCATTGCGAATCACGGCGGGCACGGCATCGGCGATAAGACCGTCCATTTCCGAGTATCCCAACATGTTCAACATGGACTGGCGGTCCGAACCAAGCACACCAAGATGGCGACTGCTAAAATCTGTATGAATATTCATGGCCAACTAACAAATCAGGATGAAAAAAAATTGTCTTGCTCCTGCATAGCGGATTTTCTGACATCCGCAACATGGACTTGCGAAAATTAAGATTTTTCAAGCTCATCCACGCGGCTCGTATTTGCCCTGCTACCATGGAGAGTCGGTCCCGATGCCGCGAGGATCAATGCGGCGAGCTGCAAGGAGAGTTCGAAGATTTTCCTCGGATACTGAATCGTCGCATTGCTTTTGCCAAAGCAGCCGCAGGAAATGTCCAGGCCGTGGCTCCATGCCCACAAGATCACACCAAAAAACATCAAGGTCATCAACATTCCGCTGACGATTGCTCCCTTGCGCATGATGGAAAGCATCAAGCACACACCCGCAACGATTTCCCACCACGGCAAAAAATAAGCTACATAGGAAACCAAGCCATCGGGCAACAATTGGAACTTTTCCACATCAGTGGCGAATTGTGAGACACCGTCGACAAAAATTTTCTTCCCACCCGCATACAAAAACACCATGCCGACCGCCACTTGGCAGATCAGACGCAGAATCGGCATGGACAGTGCTGACGGCATGCAACACATCCTATCGATGATGTTGATTTGGGCAAGGGGGAATCGTTTTCATTCCACCGATCGCCATGGATCTTTGACGAGTCAGATGGATTTCTCCCGCATGGCATCATTTCCCTGGCTAGATCGCCGCGCTAGGAAACATTGTGACTTCTTGAGAGCGAGAGCACAAAAATACACCATTGCGAACACTCCTGCTTGCCAAATGCATGATCCCGCGTATCGGTGCTGGCCGATATTTTTTTCAAGATGATTGCTTTGCTCACAACTCCGGTAGGACGCGTTCGTTTGGTGGGTGCCGTGGAAGGTATTTCCTTTCTTTTGTTGCTCGGCGTTGCCATGCCCTTGAAATACCTAGCCGGCATGCCTAAAGCCGTAAGCCTCGTCGGCATGGCGCATGGTGTGCTCTTCGTGGCATTCTGTCTCGTTCTCTTGCTTGCATGGTTTGGCGGAAACCTCTCGTTCCGATGGGCAGCGATTGCCTTTGTAGCGACATTGCTGCCCTTCGGGCCTTTCGTGATCGATCGAAAATTGGCCCAATTCGATCAACCCTGATCAAGCAACTCCAACTCGGAATCAAAGTCGTAACAAATAGTCATCTCCCACCACATCGTTTGGCATTTGCCGAATTTCCATGGAAAATCTAACCAAGACATCAAAAAATTACAAACAATCGCAATACAGTCACATTTCTAGCTTGCTAGTGCGTGCTGGATCACGTATCATTTCTCTCCCCTTTCATCCATCATCGACATGAGAAAAATCGGACCACCTGAAAAACAAGGACTTTACGATCCCAGCAATGAACACGATGCCTGCGGCGTCGGCTTTATCTGCCAGATGAAAGGGAAACGGGCCCATGAAATCATCGGCCAAGCGCTGACGGTGCTGGTGAACATGGATCACCGCGGCGCATGCGGTTGTGAGACGAACACGGGCGACGGGGCAGGCATTCTGATCCAGGTGCCTCACAAGTTTTTGCAAAAAGCAACCGCTTCACTCGGTTTCACGCTGCCAGAGCAAGGCCGCTATGGTCTGGGAATGGCTTATCTTTCGCCCAATCCCCACGTTCGCAAAGCCAGCGAGGCCTTGTTCGAGCAAGTTGCTGCCGAACTCGGCTTGAGTGTATTGGGCTGGCGCGATGTGCCCACGGACAATTCATCACTTGGCAAAACAGCTCTCGCGAGCGAGCCATTTATGCGTCAGGTCTTCATCGCTCGCCCCAGCGATTGCACCGATGATCTTGCCTTCGAGCGTCAGCTATTCACCCTGCGCAAGATCAGCTACTTCCGCATCCGCAGTGGCAAAATTGACGACCACTGGTATTGCTCCAGCCTATCAGCACGCACAGCGATTTACAAAGGCATGCTCATGCCCGAACAGGTCGGCAAGTATTTTGTCGATCTGCAAGATCCAGACATGGACACCGCCCTTGCACTGGTGCACTCCCGCTTCTCGACCAATACCTTCCCCAGCTGGGAACGCGCGCATCCATTCCGCTACATCGCCCACAATGGCGAGATCAACACGCTGCGCGGAAATGTGAACTGGATGAATGCTCGCCAGCCACTGCTGGAAAGCCCGCTGTTCGGTGATTTGATCAAAAAAATCCAACCCATCGTCAATGAGGATGGCTCGGACTCGGCGAAATTTGATAACGTTTTCGAACTGCTCGTCATGGGTGGTCGCTCTCTACCGCACGCGATGATGATGATGATCCCCGAGCCATGGTCGGGTCACGAGTCGATGAGCGAGGAGAAAAAAGCGTTTTACCAGTATCACTCCTGCCTGATGGAGCCATGGGATGGTCCGGCATCAGTCGCATTCACCGATGGCACTATGATCGGCGCCACGCTTGATCGCAACGGCTTGCGCCCCTCGCGCTATTACGTGACCAAGGACGACTATGTGATCATGGCCTCGGAGGCCGGCGTGTTGCCGATCCCACCAGAAAACATCGCCAGCAAAGGCCGCTTGCAGCCAGGCCGCATGTTCCTCGTTGATATGACCGAGGGTCGCATCGTTGCCGACGATGAAATCAAACAACGCATCGCCAGCGAGCAACCCTATCGCCAGTGGGTGGATGAGAATCTCATCAAACTTGCCGACGTGGAAGCAGCCCCTGCCGTGGCAAAGACCGATCTCGCCACCATCACCCAGCGCCAACACGCTTTTGGTTACACGTTCGAGGATCAAAGGAAAATCCTTCTTCCCATGGCCAAGGACGGAGTCGAAGCCACAGGCGCCATGGGCACCGACATCCCGCTGGCCGTGCTGTCGAACAAATCGAAGTTGCTCTACGATTATTTCAAACAGCTTTTTGCTCAGGTTACCAACCCGCCTATCGATTGCATCCGCGAGGAGATCGTAACGTCTTCTGTGACCACGATCGGGCCCGAGCGAAATCTGCTCGATCCGCAGCCCGAGAGCGCACATTTGATTGAACTGCAATCTCCTATTCTTTCCAACGAAGAACTCGCGAAGCTCAAGCATGTGGCTCAAGGTGAATTCCGCTCAGTCACCTTGCCGATTTTGTTCGACCCCGCCAAAGGCGCTCTGGGTCTTGAACAAGCCTTCGAAGAACTCTGCCGTCAAGCCAGCCTGCAAATTGACGCTGGCATGAACATCCTCATCTTGAGCGATCGTGGTGTCGATGACAACCATGCCGCCATGCCCGCACTTCTGGCCGTTTCTGGTCTGCACCACTTCCTGATTCGCGAAGGTAAGCGCACGAAAGTCGGCTTGGTTCTGGAGTCTGGCGAACCACGCGAGGTGCATCACTTCTGCACATTGGTGGGCTACGGTTGCGCCGCGATCAATCCCTACCTCGCCTTTGAAACGCTCGATGAAATGATTCAGCAAGGCTTGCTCGTCGGTGTCGATCACTACACTGCGTGCAAGAACTTCATCAAGTCCGCGACCAAAGGCATCGTCAAGGTGGCGTCGAAGATCGGCATCTCCACGATTCAAAGTTATCTCGGCGCACAGATTTTCGAATGCGTGGGCTTGCAACAAAAAGTGGTGGATCGTTTCTTCACGGGCACGGCCACCCGCATCGAGGGCTCGGATCTGGAAGCCATCACCGAGGAGGCTCTGGAGCGTCATCAACGCGCTTACTCAGATCGCAGCGGACGCACGGAACCGCTGGAAGTTGGCGGCGACTACCAATGGCGCTCGGAAGGCGAGGCTCACTTGTTCAGCCCACAGGTCATTCACTCGCTGCAAAGCGCTGTTCGCTCTGGCAACTACAAGACCTTCAAGACCTATTCGACGCTGGTGAACGAGCAGGACAAACAACGTTTCACGCTGCGCGGCATGCTTGATTTCAAGACCCGCACGCCCGTCCCCATCGAGGAAGTAGAAAGTGTGGAGGATATTCTCAAGCGATTCAAATCCGGTGCCATGAGCTACGGATCCATTTCCAAAGAAGCCCACGAGGCATTGGCCATCGCAATGAATCGCATCGGCGGCAAATCGAACACCGGTGAAGGTGGCGAGGACCCCGAGCGTTTCACCTGGACCAACGATCGCGGCGATTCGAAGAACAGCGCCATCAAGCAGGTCGCATCTGGACGTTTCGGCGTGACCAGCCTCTACCTGACGCAAGCCCGCGAACTACAAATCAAACTCGCCCAAGGCGCCAAGCCCGGTGAAGGCGGTCAGCTTCCCGGCGGAAAAGTGTATCCTTGGATCGCGAAGACTCGTCACTCGACACCAGGCGTGGGACTGATTTCCCCACCACCGCACCACGACATTTATTCAATCGAGGACCTCGCCGAGCTCATCCACGACCTCAAAAATGCCAACCGCGCCGCACGCGTCAGCGTCAAGTTGGTCAGTGAAGTGGGTGTGGGAACCATCGCCGCTGGGGTAGCGAAAGCCCATGCCGATGTGGTTCTCATTTCCGGCTTCGATGGTGGCACGGGGGCTTCTCCACAAACCTCCATCAAACATGCCGGTCTGCCCTGGGAACTCGGCCTCGCGGAAACCCACCAGACTCTTGTCTTGAACAACCTACGCTCACGCATCGCCGTCGAGACCGATGGTCAGCTCAAGACCGGTCGCGACGTCGTCATCGCCGCTCTGCTTGGCGCTGAAGAATTCGGTTTCGCCACCGCTCCTCTGGTCAGCCTAGGCTGCATCATGATGCGCGTCTGCCATTTGAATACCTGCCCCGTGGGAGTGGCAACACAAGACCCAGAGCTGCGTAAAAAATTCACGGGTGATCCCGAGGACGCTGTGAATTTCATGAAGTTCATCGCCCAGGAAGTGCGCGAAATCATGGCCGAGCTCGGTTTCCGCAAGCTCACCGATATGGTCGGTCGCACCGATGTGCTGGAGCCGAAAAAAGCCGTCGATCACTGGAAAGCCAAGGGCATCGACCTCTCGAAAATCCTCTATTCGCCAAACGTCGGACCAGAGGTCGGACGCTACTGCACGGAAACGCAGGATCACGGATTGGAAAAATCTCTTGATCTCACCAGCCTGCTCGACTTGTGCAAGCCCGCCATCGAAAACGGAGAAAAAGTTTCCGTCAAGCTGCCCATCAAGAATACCGACCGCGTCGTAGGAACCATTCTCGGCAACGAGATCACCAAACGCCATTGGCACGGACTGCCCGAAGACACGGTGCATCTGCAATTCCGCGGTTCTGCCGGACAGAGCATCGGCGCCTTCATTCCGAAAGGAATCACCATCGAAGTGGAAGGTGATGCGAACGACTACGTCGGCAAAGGACTCAGCGGTGGCCGCATTGCGATCTATCCCGATGCGAAAGCCACCTTCCCTGCGGAGGACAACATCATCATCGGCAACGTGGCACTTTACGGCGCCACCAGCGGTGAACTTTTCGTGCGTGGTGTCGCGGGCGAACGTTTTGCTGTGCGGAACTCCGGCGTGCAAACCGTCGTTGAAGGCATCGGCGATCACGGTTGTGAATACATGACCGGTGGAAAAGTCGTGGTGCTCGGAACTACGGGTCGCAATTTCGCCGCGGGCATGAGTGGTGGTGTCGCCTACATTTACGATGAAAAAGGCGACTTCGCTACGCGCTGCAACAAGGCCATGGTCGATCTCGAAAAAGTCGATGAAGACGATGCCGAAGTGCTTCGCGCCCTGATCCAGAAACACGCTGACATCACTCTCAGTAAGAAAGCCAACGCCATTCTCGCCGATTGGAAAAACGCCGTGGGAACGTTCGTGCGCGTCATGCCGCGTGACTACAAACGCGTTCTGCAAGCCATCGCCAAAGCCGAGGCCGATGGTCTCAGCGGCGACGAGGCTCTCGATGCAGCCTTCGAAGCGAATGCGAAAGACGTCGCCCGTTTGGGGGGCGGTTGAACACGCAATCCATTAGCAAATTTTATCAACAAACAACTATAGACACAAGAATGTCAGACAGAAGACAGAAGAAAGCAGCAGCGGATTTCTCCGCTTCAAGTCTGAAGGCTTAAATTCTTATATCGTAACTCTCTCAACTACTATGGGCAAACCAACCGGATTCATGGAATACACCCGCGAGCTCCCCGCCGATCGCTCGCCACTCGAACGCATCAAGGACTGGAAAGAAATCCACCTTCACATGCCCGAGGAAAAATTGCGCACCCAAGGCTCACGCTGCATGGACTGCGGCGTTCCCTTCTGCCATACTGGCAAAGTCATCAGTGGCATGGCCAGTGGTTGTCCGATCAACAACCTGATCCCTGAGTGGAACGACCTTGTCTATCGCGGACTGTGGCGTGATGCGCTCGATCGCCTCCACAAAACGAACAACTTCCCGGAGTTCACCGGTCGCGTATGCCCGGCACCCTGCGAGGGTTCCTGCGTGCTCGGAATGAACAACCCGCCCGTTACGATCAAGAACATCGAGGTTTCCATCATCGACAAAGGCTGGGAAGAAGGTTGGGTTGTCGCCAAACCGCCCGCGAGACGCACGGGTAAAAAAGTGGCGGTCATCGGTTCAGGACCTGCCGGACTTTCTGCCGCCACGCAGCTCAATCAGGCGGGCCATACGGTCACTGTATTCGAACGCGCCGACCGACCCGGTGGTTTGTTGATGTATGGCATCCCGAACATGAAGCTCGACAAAAAAGAAGTCGTGCTGCGCCGCATCAGTCTGCTCGAGCAGGAAGGCGTGAAATTCCGCTGCAACGTTAACATTGGCAAGGACATCACCCACGACCAATTGCAAAAAGACTTCGATGCTGTCGTGATCTGCACGGGTGCCACCAAGCCGCGCGACCTGAAGATTCAGGGCCGTGAGTTGAAAGGCGTGCACTTTGCCATGGAATTCCTCACCGCGAATACGCAAGCCGTGCTCGATGGCAAACAAGGGGAAAATTTCATCACTGCCGAAGGAAAAAACGTGGTGATCATCGGCGGTGGAGATACCGGCACCGACTGCGTGGGAACCTCCCTGCGTCATGGCTGCGTCAGTGTTTGCCAGCTCGAACTCCTGCCCAAGCCTCCCAACGAGCGCGCCGCCAACAATCCCTGGCCCGAGTGGCCAAAGGTTTACAAAATGGACTACGGTCAGGAAGAAGCAGCCGCTGTGAACGGCAGCGACCCTCGTATTTATACCACCACTGCCACCCATTTTGAAGGCGATGAAAATGGCAAGGTCAAGGCCGTGCACACCGTGCAAGTTGAGTGGACCAAAAACGAACAGGGACAATTCATTCCGAAAAACATTCCAGGCACCGAGAAGGTAATGCCTGCCGAATTGGTGCTCCTCGCTATGGGCTTCCTTGGCCCCGAGCAGGATTTGTTAGACAGCATGAACCTTGACCGCGATGCCCGCAGCAACATCAGCGCTGAGCACGAAAAATACACCACCAACATTCCTGGCGTCTTCGCCGCCGGTGATTGCCGCCGTGGTCAATCGCTCGTCGTCTGGGCCTTCAACGAAGGCCGCGGTGCCGCCCGGGAATGCGACCGCTATCTGATGGGAACCACGAATCTACCGTGACGTGGCGGTGCTTTCCAAGCGCCCCGTCAGAAAATCATCACACAACAAAACCCACGACACCCCTCGTGGGTTTTTTGCTAGCATGGTATCTGAAGTGGCGAAGATCGATGATATGACAAAATCACCCTTCTGAGGCAGTATCTTCCGCGTAACACCATGAAACGCACCTCCCTCCTGCTTCTGCTTTGCACCATGGCTGGAATCGCCGCATTTAGCTTGCAACCTCTGGAGCAAGACAAAAAAACAGCCAGCACTCCACCGGAGGCCGTCACACCAGTCGTAACGACGATCGAAACTCCCCCTTACGAGTTCCGCGATGCCACGCCCGATGGGATCGGCAAGTGTTACATGGGTCGTGAAATCGCACACGTCATGGGGCATCCGGCCATTGGTTGGCTGGAACGTGATGAACGTGAGAGAGAAGAAGCACCGAGTCGTGCGATTGCTGCGATTGAACTCCAACCCACCGATGTCATCGCGGACATTGGCGCCGGTTCCGGCTACTACTCGTTTCGCCTCGCGGAAAAAGTGCCGCAGGGTAAGGTGATCGGCGTTGATATCCAACAGGAGATGCTCGACTTTCTTGCCAAACGTTCCGCCGAACTCCAGATCAACAACGTGCACGGTCATCTCGGCGCGATCGATGACATCAAGTTGCCGGAAAACTCGCTCGATGCCGCGTTGATGGTCGATGCCTATCACGAATTCTCCCACCCCGCCGAAATGTTGCGTTCTCTTCACAAGGCGCTCAAGCCCGACGGTCGTATCATTTTGTTAGAATTTCGCGCTGAGGATCCCCGCGTGCCGATCAAGCCTTTGCACAAGATGACCGAAGAGCAAGCGCGCAAAGAATTCGCCGCATCCGGTTTCACTCTTGTCTCGAACAAACGCCAACTTCCCTGGCAGCACTTCATGATATTTCAGAAAACACCCCTGAAGCCCTGATCACCTCGACTGCCGATCGACCGTGATCGAGACACTCGAAGACATCCCTCTGTCATCCATCACATGTATCTCACAGGCCCCCGAAGCCTCATTCCAGATGAAGGCATCACCGGGTGCACAGGATCCCAGAAAAACATCGTTGCCAAACCAGAACAAGCGGGTCACCCCTGCGGCGGCGCGGGCTTTGCAAATCAATCCTTGTGAGGTAGTGCTGGAAATCTGATAGAGATGATCTCCCATGGGAGAAAGAATTTGCGGTGCTTCATTGGACAGAGCCACAACCTCGGCACTTTCGGGTATGGCACGCCGTGGCAGACCGGCGAGACGGAAAAGCTCCAGAAATTCCGGCGACCAAAACTCGACGATTTCGGCTTTAATCTGAGGATCACCATCGCGCGGAGCTACCCGCATTCCCGTAGTCTGATCGACCCAAATGAGTCGATGCATGTCGCAAGGAACGATGGGAGAAACACCCGCCAACACCCAACCCGGCGCGCGATGACGACAGTGTTCACAGGGAATCATTCCTGATGCAGCGCACAACTCCACCTTGCGCACGCCGGGAGGGGGTGGCGGCAATGGTTCTAACAATTTCAGGCGACGAAACAAATCCGACAACAGCGGGGCAGCCATTGCCCGCCCCTCGAAAGCGGGATTGGGTTTCGCGTCACCATTTCCCATCCATACCACGATCACCGTTCGACCACTCATACCAATCGCCCACGCATCGCGAAAACCTTGTGAAGTTCCAGTTTTGAAGGAATGCGTGGAGTGAATCATCGGATCACCCGATGCGCGATCCGCCAGCATATGACGCACCAACCATCGCGCGCCATCGGTCAGCATGGGCATGCGACGAATGGCTATCGGATTTTTTCCTTTCTCGTAGACAAGCGAACGCGGCACACCATCGTCGGCGAGGCTGGCATAAAGCATGGCCATTTCCTCCGGTGTCGCTTCCGCAGCACCGAGCGCCAGCGCCAACCCATACTGATCGGGACCACCGGAAAGCAAAACCCCGGCTTGTTGGAGATACTGATGAAGTCCGTGCCCTTTGATGCGCCGCATCAGCGACAAGGCAGGGAGATTTCGACTCCGGTAGAGAGCTTCGCCGGCTTTGACCGGACCCAAAAAATCTCGTTCGTAGTTCTCGGGATTGTAATCGCGGAAACGCATCGGCGCATCAGCCAGCAAGGTTTGTGGGTGCAGTATACCTTGATCGATAGCGAGTCCGTAGAGAAACGATTTGTAGAGTGATCCTGGAGAGCGTTTGGCGCAGATGACATCAACCTGGCCTTGGATGGCAGGATCATGGAAATCCGCCGAACCCACGTAAGCCCGCACTTCGCGCGTTGGTGCATCCACCACCATGATTGCGGCATTGCTCACGCCCTTCTCCTGAACGCGCAACAAATACTCTCGCAAAGCATTCTCCACGATGGTTTGCGTCGGAGTATCGATACTGGACCAGCCCGCCTGATGCCTCAAGCGTCGCGCCAAATGCGGTACCTCACGGGGAACGGAAAGTTTCTCCCAACGATACTCGGATAACCATGCATCGCCATTTCCGAGTTTTTCTAACAAACGCGTGCGCGCTGCAAGTGTGCTTTCCCGTTCTTCTTGCCCGGGCCGCGGGCGGCGCAGAGCAGGGCGTTGCGGCAACATGACCAGAGCCACCGATTCCGCTAATTCCAGATCGCGACAATCGCGGCCACACCAACGGATGCTTGCGGCGGCCACTCCTTCCACATTGCCCCCATACGGCGCGGTATTGAAGTAAGCTTCGAGGATTTGCTCCTTACTATGGTATTTTTCCAACTGGATCGCACATAGCATTTGCTGGAATTTCCCCGCCATGGATCGAGTCGAAAGGCGAAATCTCATACGGGCATACTGCATCGAAATCGTGGACCCACCACCTCGGGAAACACCTTGCACACGCCCGATCAAGGCGCGCAGCATCGAAAACGGATTCACGCCAGGGTGCGCGAAATAATGCTCATCCTCAAAAGCCAGCGTCGCCCGAACCATCGTGGGCGACACCGCATGCAGAGGCACCCGAACACGATACCTTTCATCCTTCGCCAATCCCAGATGAAGCACTTTTCCCTCGTGATCGCGCAATACCGGCGACCACGTCAAATCCTCCCGATAAAGTTCGCAGCGCGGAATGGTCAGCCACAGAATCAAAACCAGTAGCAGGAAAATACCGCTACTACATAAAACGTATCGTAAAAAACG
>JBJOMZ010000076.1:0-13040 GCA_046052105.1 Verrucomicrobiota bacterium
TCCGCGACCCGGGAACCAACCGTCGTGTGTTTTTGATGCAATCGGAAATGGATGTGGTCTCGGATGGCTCGGATGGCGATCGCTTGGCCACCATGCCGCAGGAAATCGTCGAATCCACCAACTACCAGCCATTCACCAGTTATGGCTGGAAAAAAACCGGCCCCACAGCGAACCCGATGATCGCAGGCTGGGAGAAACGCATCGCTAATGCGAAGGAGGAGTTGGCCCTACCCGCCACCACCGCCGCACGCAAAGCATGGCTTAAGGAACGCATCGAGTATCTCACACGCGGAATCCAGGACATGAAAGCCCGCAGCTTTCTCGTGGCCGAGCACGATCCATTCATCGTAATTCCCGTCAATCTGCTGACTGCGAGCAACGATCCGTACGCGCCACGCATCGGTGACTTCGCCGTAGTGATTCACAACAAAAAACTCTACCCCGCGATTGTCGGCGATGGTGGCCCGACCTACAAGGTAGGCGAGGCTTCGCTGCGCCTAGCCAAGGAAATCAATCCGCGTGCCACGCCTTACAGCCGACCAGAATCAGACTTAAAAGTCACATACCTCGTGTTTCCCGACAGTCGCGATCCAGAGCGATCTGCTCCTGATTACGAAAAATGGAAAAAGCGCTGCGAGGAATTGTTAGGTGAAATCGGCGGACTGGCTCCGGGTTATTCTTTGCACTCTTGGACCAGCACCTTTCCCACTCCGTGACAAAAAAAGATACAAACGATGTGACTGGCAAGCCGCTGCTGCAAGATCGGCTGACAGCACCGCGATGGTGGCAGAACGAGGACTGGTTGGCGGTGATCGCAGCTGCGCCCATGCTAGGGCTCGTGGTGCTCGGATGGAGACCGGCGTGGCCGGACACATCATGGAATGCCGCAGCGGATCTGGGCAGGATTTTTTCGCTAGCGAATGGAACGCGCATGATCATTCTGGCCGGTGCTACGGTGGCTTTCGCCGGGTTGGTATTGGGTGCCAGCTTGCGGAAATCGGTGATCCGTTTTGTGCTTGGCTCGTCAGTAGTGCTCTCTCTCGCATGGTTGGCGCAGATTGCTGCGGGGCATGCGGCGATGAAGCAATGGGGATTGGAATACGTGGTGTTCGCGCTGGCATTCGGCTTGTTGTGGAGTCATCTACTACCTCGCCCTGCTTGGTTGATGGCCGCTGTGAGAACTGAATTTTTCATCAAAACCGGCATTGTGTTGTTGGGAGCGGGCATGCTCTTCGGCGATCTGTTGCAAGCCGGCTTACCCGGCTTGATCCAGGCCCTGCTGGTGATTCCCGTGGTATGGCACCTGACGTTCCGCATCGCGCGTTGGTGCAAGGTTGATGACGAATTCGGTGTGATGCTGTCGTCCGCCGTCTCAATCTGCGGGGTTTCCGCCGCCATAGCCGCCTGCGGCGCGATCCAGGGAGATAAGAAAAAGTTATCATACGTGACATCGGTCGTGCTGCTCTGCGCCCTGCCGATGATGATTCTCATGCCATGGTGCGTGAAATGGCTCGGACTCAGTGAGGCAGTGGGCGGAGCTTGGTTAGGCGGCACGCTGGATACCAGCGGTTCCGTATTGGCAGCCACCGAGATGCTGGGCGAGAGTGCCACTAAGACCGGCACGGTGGTGAAACTTTCGCAAAATGTTCTGATCGGACTCGCAGCCTTTGCACTCTCGATGTGGTGGACGATGCGTGATCGGAGCGATGACAAGGATGCCAAGAAACCCGATCTACATCTGATCTGGGATCGCTTTCCGAAGTTTGTAATCGGGTTCATGATCGCCTCGCTGGTTTTTTCCTTTTTGCTGTCCACGGCGACTGTCAAAGACTGTGCCAAAACGCTCAAGGGATTGAGGGAAATATGGTTCGCCGCAGCCTTTGTCTGCATCGGCCTTGAAACGCGACTGGGTGATCTCGCCGCACTAGGCGGAGCCCGTCCAGCCCTAGCTTTTCTCGCGGGTCAGTTCATCAACATCCTGTGGACTCTATTACTGGCGTGGCTTTTGTTTCGATAGAAAATCATTCCAGCGGGGCAAGAAGATTGCGCAAAGTAGCGGGATCGAGGCGAGCACTGCGATCGGCCTGAGCGAGCAGGGCGTTGGCAAGTTCGGCTTTTTCCTGTTGGAGCAGATGAATGCGTTGTTCGACGGTGTTTTCGCACAGGAGCTTGTGCACGAAGACGGGCTTGTCCTGACCGATGCGATAGGCGCGGTCGGTAGCCTGCGCCTCGGCGGCGGGATTCCACCACGGATCATAGTGGATGACAGTGTCAGCAGCTGTTAGATTCAAACCCGTGCCTCCGGCTTTGAGCGAAATCAAAAACAGCGGCACCTTGCCGCTCTGAAATTGCTCCACGAGTGCTCCACGATCCTTGCTGCCACCAGTTAGGATCAGATAGGGAATGCCCTGCTCATGCAAATGTCGTTCGATGATCGCGAGCATGCTGGTGAATTGCGAGAATAGTAGAATGCGGCGTCCTTCCTCCAGCAGGGTGCTGATCAACTCGGTAAGAAACTGGAGTTTCGCCGATTCGGTGATGTTGTGTGAAAACTCCGCGGGCAGCAGAGTGGGGTGACAGCAGAGTTGGCGAAGTTTCAACAGGGCATCGAGAAAGAGGATCTGACTTTGTTCGATGCCGCGTGCGGCGATCGCATCGCGCACCCGCTTGTCCATCGTGGCGCGGATGGTTTCATAGAGATCTTTTTGCGGCGTGCTGAGTTCGATCAGATGGACGAGAATGGTCTTGGGCGGGAGCTCCTTGGCGACCTGGTCTTTGGTTCGACGCAGGATCAGCGGAGCAACGCGGCGTTTCAGGGCCTCGAAGCGCGCCTCGTCGCCCTGTTTTTCGATGGCCTTGCGGAAGCGCGAGTTAAAAGATTTTTCGTTGCCGAGAAATCCAGGCATGAGAAAACGCATCAGGCTCCATAGCTCTCCGAGGTGGTTCTCCACGGGAGTGCCCGATAGGCACAGGCGGTGACGCGCTTGCAACTTACAAGCCGCTTGGGCGACTTGCGCGCGAGGATTTTTGATGTATTGCGCCTCGTCAAGAATGACGAGATGAAAGGGTTGGGCTTTGAGTTTGTCGATATCACGATGCAACAGGGCATAAGAAGTGAGAACCACATCAGCATAGGGCATGCTGCGAAAATACTTCGCGCGATCGGCACCACTCAGAACCAGCAAGCGCAGCGATGGAGCGAACTTAATCGCCTCGGCACGCCAGTTCGATACCACCGATGTGGGTGCGACCACCAGCGAGGGTAGGCCCCCGCTGCGTCCGCTTTCTTTTTCCGTGAGCAAATGCGACAAGGTCTGCATCGTTTTGCCGAGACCCATGTCATCGGCGAGAATTCCGTGCAGTCCATGGCGGGCGAGAAACTGCATCCAGCGGAAACCGGTGATCTGATACTCGCGCATGGTGGCTTGCAGGCCAGCGGGAACAGGAGTTTCCTCGATGCCGGAAAAGTCCCGCATTTTTTCGCGCAACTCGATCAGAGCGGGAGGCGTGTCCAGTCCCAGCTCTTCCACCGCGCTCAAGGCCGCAGCATCGAGCGCGTGAATACGCACTTGCCCTATGTTCTGCGGATCGATCAATGCCACGAGGTGCTTGAGAATGGCGCGCACGCGCCCTAACGGAAGTTTCAACGCCGAACCGTCCGGCAACGGTGCCAACACGAATCCACTATCGGGCCGGTCCAACGTTTCCTCCAGATAATCCTCCTCGATGAGTTTAGCGAGAATCGGCAGTAGGTCGTATGGTTTGCCATTGACCTGGAATCCGACCGACAGCGAGAACCATCCGCCGTCGCCATCGATAGCGGTTAGAGTGGTTTCCCAGTCATCGGGCAACGCGTCATACACCTCATGACCGACGTTGTCGGTAAACGTAATTTGCCAACCACGTTGCTGCAAGGTAGCAACGTGATAGGCGCGGAACTGATGCCAATAGGAAGCGGCGGCCGACGGCGGCATGGCGGGTAGCCATGGGTTGTCGACAGGCGCCCGGCGTTTTTGCGAGCCATGCAAAAAGCGCAGCATCGGTGTGGAATCGAAAGCGCTCAACCCGATTTCTCGCAAATTCAGCGCGGCAACTACTTCACTGGCACGTTCGCGGCGTATGATGACCGGCCGACCTTTGGCATCCTGCATTTGGGTCTCATGCTCCGGATGTGAGGAAAACAGCGGCAGCTCAAATTCATCGTAAACAGCCACCGCACGGGCGAAGACCCATTCGACTGGATCTTTTTCGCCGAGGTATTGACAGATCATCGACGCACTTCTCTCACGCACGGGTTCGCGGCACACATCGAGCCGGAAGCGAGGCAGTGTGACCAGCGTGGGAAATTCTGCATGATCCTGTGGCAGAAGATCACTCGCTTTGCCAAGGGTGAGCGGGTTTTTCAAACCCATCTGTTGGCCATCCGCAAGCCGGAGCAGATTTTCGTGAATGGACAACCATTGTAGCAATGCACAAGCATGAATACAAAAATACGATACAGAACAAGAACACGACGTATCAATTTCCCAGACGTCATGGGTTTTCCAAAAATTGATTTCCACGTGTGCCGGAGGATTGCTGGAAAACGAGGTGGTCACGGTGAGGTTGCCTGCGTCGATCAGCTCGGCCTCGATTTCGCCCATGCGCCGTTCCTTCGATAGCTTTCGTCCCGCCGCAAGTATCGCTTCATCGAAACGTTCACGCCACTCCTCCAGTGTGAGCATATCCTGAAGAGGGGCAAACGATGACATGCGGGAAGGTTCGATCGAACGCGATTTTTTGACAAGTGTCGATTTCAGAACACAGGCAGATGGATCCCGTAGGCACAGTGGATCGTGGAGCCGCTGGTCGGATTTGAACCGACGACCTATTCATTACGAATGAATTGCTCTACCCCTGAGCTACAGCGGCATCGTGTGGATGCGGGGAAAACTTAAGTCAGATTTTTGATCTCCCTGCAATCGCAAAATCATGAATTTCCTCACTTCAGGCCGATCCGACACTCTCGCGCGGGGTGTAGATGGTGGGGAAAATTACCTGACGAGGTTGTGCGACTTCCGTGGATTCGGGATGCTCGATGCGTTGGATCAGCAGGTCTGCCGCTTCTTGGGTGATTTTTTTATAGCGTTGGCGTATCGAACTCAGAGTAATTGGCAGATACTCGCAAAGTGGGATGTCGTCCACGCCGACGATGGAGAGATCGCCCGGCACGGATAGGCCGGCCTCCACTGCTGCGCGCATGCAACCCATGGCAGCGATGTCATTCATGGTCACCAGCGCGGTAGGACGGTTTTCGCGCGTGGTTTGGAGAAAATCGCGGAATGTTTGATACGCCTGATCGAGACGATGCCCCGTCTGCAGCAAATGGACTGATGAACGCAGAATGCCTGCGTTGGCCAACAGATTTTGGAACAATTCCGAACGTGATCCGTCATAGGTTCCCGCCGCATGAGCACTGACAAAGGCAAAACGTTTGTGGCCACGAGCAAGCAGGTCTTTGACAGCGTCCTGCAAGCCCTGAGTGAAATCACTGAGCACCGCATCGGTAGGCAGCGCGATTTCGGGAACCCCGTTCCCCAGGGCTACCACAGGCATTTTTTTCTCGAACATCGATGCCAATTCACTGCGGTAAGATTCGTTGTTACTCAACCACATAACAGTGCCATCCACTTCCAGATCCACCAATTCGTTCAGCAGGTGTTTTTCGCGCTCGGGAGAGGACCGGCAGCTTTCGACAAGAAGGTCATAGCCTCGCGCTTCGACGGCGGCTTCGAGCTCATCGGCAATAGTACAGAAAAACGGATTCGTCACGTCCTGAATGATGAGTCCTATGGTATGAAATCTCCCCGATCGCAGTGCGCGCGCAGTTTTGTTCGGGCGGTATCCCATTTCCGCAGCGGCGGCAAAAACACGCTCTTCCGTTTCCTTGGAGGCCCACGAATTAGGGCGTCGATTGAGAATAGTCGACGCAGTATTCACCGCAACTCCCGCTCTGGCAGCGACATCCTTGAGGCGTACTCGGGTGCTCATCAAAGCGAAACAAGAAGATTCTTATGGTGCGGGCAAGAAAAATGCTTTTTTGCACTACAATAAGTAACAGAGTATGACACAATCATGAGATGATCGATGATGGCGGCCGATGTGCAGCGATACAGTGACGGAGGCGTTCCAGGTCGGCTCGGAGCGTGGGATTGTTGCGCATCTGCGGGCATGTGAAGGGCAGTCGATAGCTCCAGTTATGTTTCCCTACCGTGCCCGGTTTATTATAGCGATCGAAAAACCCGAAGAGATCCGTGATCATCAGCGCAGCATAGCGCGAGCGTGAAGCCAGTAGGGAGTCGAGCAGTTGCCACCGGATGGAGAAATCAAAAGGTGGAGGATTTTCGGGATCGATCACGATACCACCGAACTCTGCCATGAGACGAATGCTCTCCCGGGATTTTCCTTGATCTTCGGGTTCCACGGCGGTGGCTCCGATGGCGTCAAGGCGGAATGATTCCCATAGCGCGGCGATGGGCTCGTGATCGTGGGTGGCAAATGTGGCAAAAGAGCATTCGGGGAAACGCGAGCCTTTCACAACCTGGCCTTGATCCGAATCCCAATGCGGGATGCGGAAACCAGCGATGTCGAGAGATTCCAGATGCGGACGCACATATTCCGGCACACAACCGAGGTCTTCGCCGACAATGTCCGCTTCACCGACTGCTGTCATGATAGCACGCAAGCGATTGTCGCCATCCGCGCGGTTGGCCGATCGATTTGCTTCCGATTCATCATCACGCCATGCCCATTGCGGCAAACGACCGCCCGTAAGGCGGGATGCTTCCTCCGCCGTGAGATCGAGGAATTCCGCATTTCCGTTAGGATGCCATGGAAAGGCATACATCCGATAAAAGCCGAGAATATGATCAATGCGGATGATATGGAAAACTTCAGTGAGTTTTTGCACGCGTTGTTTCCACCAACTGTAGTCATTCTGCTCCAGAAAGTCCCAGCGATAGATCGGCACACCCCAGTTCTGCCCCCAGCGTTGGATGAATCGGTCGTGCTTGAACATGGTCTCGGGTGGCGCGCCGCCGAACCAGCAGAGATCAAACGGCTCCGGCTGAAAAAACACATCTGCGGAGTAGTAGGAGATACCGATGGGCACATCGCCCATGAGTTTCACCCCTCGCTGGTCGGCGTGTTTGCGCACCTGCCGCCATTGACGAAAACAGAGCCATTGCACCCATGCGTAAAAATCCAACTGCTCTCGTAGCACATCACCGCGCGCGATCAGTTGTCGGTCAAAATACTCTCGTGCCCTTGCTGCATGGGAGAATGCAGCCGGCCATTGGTCCCATTGCTCTGAGCCCCCAGCCTGATCCATGAGCCAGCGATATAGAACGAAATCGCCAAGCCACGATGCCTCGTTTTTTTGGAATAATTGAAAATCGCACTTTTCCTGCGAAAAATCTCCGGTCAAAAACCGTGTGTAGCCGATCCGTAGCAGATCATTTTTGCAAGCGCGCACCTTGGTGTAATCAACCATGCGAGCACCAATCACTTCCGCGCCTAACAAGTTCCGTGCTTGAGACAAATCGTTTTCCTCCAGCCCAGGAATTTCTTCCATCGTCAGATACAGCGGCTCCAGTGCTACCGAAGAAATCGCGTTGTAGGGACTGTCATCGGAGCCGTTATGATTGATGGGAAGGAGTTGCAAAAATCCCACGCCAGTCTCTGCGGCCCAGTCAATCCAATCGATCAGCGCCCGCGTGTCGCCAATACCCAGATCGCCATCGCGACGCGCGGAAAAGGCCGGAAGCAATACGCCGGCAAGGCGGGGGCGAGATGAGTTCATCGCTTTCTATGATGCGAACACGGTAGTTCCTGACAAGCACATAGTCCGCGGGATCGTTGAAGGTTTTTCATGGTGATTCACGAAATGCCTGAAAAAACAGCGCAAAATGATTGACGATGGATGGGCAGAATTCATGTTCTTTGTGATGCGTAAACAACGACTTTTGAGCGTGCGTGGAGTGCTGACCATCGTCTGCTGTGCGATACTGGGCGTGCCAAGTGCCAGCTCTGCATTTCAGCCGATGAGTCAGCTCGGCTGTTGCGCCGTTTCTCGTGCGGAAAATCCCGTAGTGAATGCGGATCAAACCGTGATCATGCTGTGGGATAAAGAACGCCAGACGCAGCACTTCATCCGCAAGGCGGATTTCAAGACGGATGCCAGCGACATTGGTTTTCTCGTGCCTTCACCTTCGCGGCCTGAATTGTCGGAATCAGGAAATGCGGCGTTCACTTTGTTGGATCGCATCACCATGCCGCCACCACAAGGAGGCGGTGGATTTCCGTTAGGCTGTGCCGCGCAGGCGCCGGTGGACTCGCTGGCGTACGGTGTGACGGTGGTGGAGGAAAAACGTGTGGCGGGATTCGATGCCACGGTGCTCACTGCTACATCAGGCGAAGATCTGGTGCAGTGGCTCAAGAAAAACGGCTACGCGTATTCCCCGGCCGTCGCCGAGTGGGCGAAACCTTATCTCGGTGGCACCTGGCATTTCACCGCACTCAAGGTGGCCAAAGATCAAGCCGCCTTGCAACGCACCGTGAAAGCCGCAGCGCTGCGCATCAGCTTCCGCACTCACCAAGCACTCTTCCCCTATCGCGAACCGGAGTCATCTGCATTCAGTCAACAACTCGGCGCGAAAAAACGTTTGCTGCGCATCTATTTCATCGCCGAGACGCAATATGTGGGCAAGATCGACGGGACAAAACGCTGGAGCGGCAAGGCGTTGTGGTCGGGCGACATCACAGCGCATCGCAACGAATTGCTTTCCGCGCTGCAACTGCCGTCATCCACCGGGCCATCGCGCTGGTGGCTTACGAAAATCGATGACCAATGGCCCTATGAAAAGGCTGCCGGCGACGTGTATTTCTCCCCGGCGGCCTCGGAAAAAAGTTTCAACCTCAGCGCGACATCCGTGAATCGGACATCTGATATCAGCGGCCTCGCGTTGGTCGCGCTTTTCTCGTGGACCTTGTTCTGGAGACGCTCCCAAAGGATCAACTGAGCATGTCAATCAATGGAGCGCGGACCTCCCGGTCCGCGCTCCCATTCGAAAACGCAGCCGTTATCGATCCACCCGCGCCGAACCACCGCCGACGAGTTTTTTCACTTCGTCGAGTGTGGCCATTGAGGTATCGCCGGGGGTGGTCATCGCTAGCGCACCATGGGCGGCACCGTAATCGACCGCCAGCGCGGCATCGTTGAATTCCAGGAAGCCGTAGGCCAGGCCGCTGGCGAAGGAATCACCACCGCCGACGCGGTCGTAGATTTCCATTTTCGGACGTTGGATGGACTCGAAGAATTTGCCATCGTGCCAGCAGACCGCCGCCCAGTCGTTGATGGTGGCGCTGTGCACATCGCGCAGGGTGGTGGCCACGACCTGGAAGTTGGTGAAGTCTTTCACCACGCGCTCGATCATGTTCTTGAAGTGCTCGACGTTGATGCCGGTGATGTGTTCGCTCACGCCCTCGACCTCGAAGCCGAGGCAGGCGGTGAAGTCCTCCTCGTTGCCGATCATCACATCGACGTAGCGGGCGATCTCGCGATTGACTTCCTGGGCTTTCGCTTGTCCGCCGATGGACTTCCACAGGCTGGGGCGGTAGTTCAGGTCGTAGGAAACGATGGTGCCGTATTCCTTGGCTTTTTTGCAGGCCTCTAACACCACAGCGGCGGTGGTTTCGGAAAGAGCGGCGAAGATGCCACCGGTATGGAACCAGCGTGCTCCATATTTGCCGAAGACTTCATCCCAATCGATGTCGCCGGGCTTGAGTTGGCTGGCGGCGGTATTGCCGCGATCGCTGGTGCCCTTGGCGCCGCGAATGCCGAATCCGCGTTCGGTGAAATTCAGGCCGTTGCGCACATCGCGACCGATGCCGTCGAACTTGCGCCACTGGATGAAACGGGTATCCACGCCGCCTTGCAGGATGAAGTCCTCGATCAAGCGACCCACATCATTTTCCGCAAAAGCGGTGACCACGGCGGCACGCTTGCCAAAGCAGCGGCGCATGCCGCGGGCGACATTGTATTCGCCACCGCCTTCCCAGGCTTGGAACTGGCGGGTGGTGCGGACGCGGCCGTCACCGGGATCGAGACGCAGCATGATTTCGCCCAGCGAAATGATATCGTAGGCGCAAGAGTCGGCGGATTTGATTACGAGGCTCATAGTAGTTGTTAGGAAAAAATGTTATTCAGCGGAAGGAACGATGCCATTGGCGCAGAAAACCGGGCCGCTGCCGTTGAGGAAGTTCACGAGGTTGTTCAGCGCCTTCATCGCTTGGCGCGGCACACTTTCATAGGTGCGCGAGCCAACGTGGGCAGTGACGAGTACTTTCGGGTGGCGTAGCATCGGGTCATCGGCGGCAGGCGGCTCCTGCTCCATGACATCGGTGGCATAGCCGGCGAGTTTGCCGGAATCCAGTGCCGCGAGGATGGCGGCGGCATCGGCGAGCTCACCGCGGCCGGTATTGACGATCACCGCGCCCTCGGGCAGCAGCGCGAGACGCTCGGGATTGATGAGATGTTTGGTGTCGGCAGCGAGTTTCGTATGCGGGCTGATGATATCGCAGGTGGCGAAAATCGAGTCGATCGAATCATGGCGGATCACACCGTATTGTTGGCAGAATTCCTCGGGCCAGAAATTCCCGTAGCCGTGCACTTCCATTCCGAAGGCCTTGGCACGGATGATCACTTCTTGGCCGATGCGGCCGAGACCGATGACGCCGATTTTTTTCGCCCACAGCTCGTGGCCGGTGAGGCGCAGCCATTCGCCCTTGCGCGTGGCATCCACGCTGGGGATGAGATTTTTCACCATTGCGAGCAACAGGCAGAAGGTGTGTTCGGCCACGGTGGTATGATTGACGCCCGGCGTGAACATGACGGGGATGTTCTTTTCCTTAGTGGCGGCGAGGTCGATCTTGTCGAGGCCGATGCCATACTTGGAAATAACTTTCAGGCGAGGTCCGCACTTGTCCAGCACCGCGCGGGTGATGGCATCGTCGCCACAGAGAAAGGCATCGAAGTCGCCCGCCAACTCCAGCATGCGTGCCTCGCTGAGCGGTCCGCGCTCGCGCACGACCTCATAGCCCTGGCTGGCAAGAAGCTCATGGTGAGGTCCCGGGGTGTCTTGGAAACTGCAAGTGGTCAGCAATACGCGTGTGCTCATAAGTTGTATGACAAATGCTAGGAAGGGGCGACTCCGTCGTCAAGCAAAAGAATCGTGGAATTATCGTGGCTCCATCCAATTGCGATCGGGGAAGGCAGTGGTGCCTCTGCACCGAAAAGGCTCAAGAAGGACTTGCAACGTTCGTAGATCAAACCGCCCCATTCTGGCTGAGGCATTGTTGCGAGTCGTCGAGAAGGAACTTCAAGCTGTCATGAATGCTCTACACGTTCGTAACAAGCCCGTGGTGTTGTTTGATAGAATCCATGGGTTCGGTAGGTAGTTTTCCGTCATGAATGTACTTTCTCGCGGTGTATGGTTCCCCTTGGTTTTGGCGGTTGGTACGCTGGGTGCCTGGTTGACGATGTCGCCCACGGCAGCGGTGGCGGAAGGGGAAGCAGGCTTGAAGAAAAAAATTGTCTTTGTCGCGGGGAAGCCCAGTCATCCCAAAGGCGAGCACGAACACCGGGCCGGTTGTTTGTTGTTGGCGGATCACTTGAACAAGAGCGGATTGCCCGTGGAGGCCGCGGTGGTCGAGAACGGTTGGCCTCAGGACGCGAGTGTGTTCGACGGAGCCTCTGCGGTGGTCATTTATTCTGATGGCGGCAATGGCCATCCAGCGTTGCGTCAGTTGCAGGTGATGCGCGCGATGATCAACAAGGGAGTGGGCATCGGTTGCATCCACTACGCGGTGGAAGTTCCCGCAGGAGAGGCCGGCGATGCCATGCTCGACGGCATTGGCGGATATTTTGAAATGAACTGGTCGGTCAACCCTCATTGGGACGCCAAGTTCACACTCCCAGAACACGAGATCAGTCGCGGCATCCGCAGCTTCAGCATTCGCGATGAGTGGTATTATCACATGCGTTTTCGCAAGGAAATGGAAGGCATCCGGCCGATTCTGAGCGATCTGCCACCGAAGGAAACGCTCACTCGTCGCGATGGCCCGCATTCGGGGAATCCTCATGTGCGTACGGCGGTTCTGGAGCGCAAGGAAGCGCAGCATGTGATGTGGGCTTATGATCGTCCGAAATCACTTGTCGGAGGTCGGGGTTTTGGTTTCACCGGCGGACACTTTCACAAAAATTGGCAACACGATGATCACCGTCGCGTGGTCCTGAACGCCATCACCTGGATCGCCGGGTTGGAGGTGCCTGCCGGTGGTGTGCCATCGCCCACGCCCGATGACAGCGCGATGAAGCAGAATCTGGATGCGAAGTAACCAATCGAATTTCTGATGCGAAAGATTTGTTGTCTCGCCGCGGTGGTGATCACCTATTTGCCGTTTGCCGCTTCCCAAGCCTGCGAAAAATCGCCGCAGCGCACCTGTGAGCTCAGTCAGGTGGGGGGGGTGCAGACGATCAGCGCGCCCTATCGATTGACCCAGGAGCCAGCGCTTATCGAAATGGCCAAGGCGGTGCGCGAACTCGGTTCCGATACTCTCAAAATCAGTGTGTCCGCCAAATACTCCGAACTCTATCACATTCCGCAAAACCCTCGCATCCAGAGTGTGCGGGACCTTGTCGCATCGGATGCATCTTTCAAGACGGTTCTCGACATGCCGTTCCGCCACGTGATGCTCTGGCTCTATCCGTTCAGTGACTCCATGGATCAGCTTCATCAGGGAAAAATGTCGCAAAAGCAAAGCGATCATATCTATCGGGAAATTTATGATTTCACCGCATACCTGCTCACAACCTATGCAGGGACGGGGAAATCGTTTTATCTCGGAAACTGGGAAGGCGACTGGCACACGGTGAAAGGATATGATCAGGCGACCGATCCCTCTCCCGACACACTGGCCAACATGCGGGACTGGCTTCTTCT
>JBJOMZ010000077.1:0-12860 GCA_046052105.1 Verrucomicrobiota bacterium
CAGTGGATCTTCGAGCATCAGCACAGGGCGCCCCAATGCCACCGCAGGATGCGCGGCGAAGAGCTGGTGAGGGTAGATCAGCGTGACTTCCATGTCAGAGACGGCGTGGCGCGCGATCGGCCTTGGCATAGGCGAGTCGGGCTTCGGATTGCAAGGTGAAGTAGGTATCGAGCGCGGTGGAGGCCAGGCATTCCATCGCGGGCAGATCGAGCGAACCATCGGCGCGCATTGTATCGCGGGTCTGCACCAGCGCCACGCGTCCAATGATCATCTGTGTGCCGTTGGCGGTAATGTCGATGATTTGCTCCAACGTCATGCCGATGCGAAACCGCGACTCCGCCACGAAGGGTGCGGAGAAGTCATCGACGTAGTGTTCCGTCAGCCCCGTGGCGGAAAATTCCGAAACCTCGCGTGGATAGCGTGCCGAACATTGATGCGCGGCATCGAGAATGTCCGGATGCAGATGATTGATGGTCCAGCACTTGGTCGCGAGGATGTTAGAAAGCGTGTGTCGTTCCACCAAGTCCGGACGACTGATCATGCCGAGCAGCGCGGGGTTCGAGCCGAGATGCACCACACTGGAAAACGGCGCGAGGTTGGTCTGGCCCTCGGCATCGATGGTGCCGATCAGAGAAATCGGTTTGGCCCCAGGCAGGGAAGTGGCAAATTGCACACGGACCAGCTTGTCCATGGAAGTGATGTCGTCAGCGGTAATGGTCTGCATGTGAAGTGATGCAAGTTACCGTCAGTTCTTCAAAAAGCAATCAGCGCCGCGGCGGATTCATGATTTGTTGTTGAATCTCGGGGGCGAGGCCGCTGGTTTGCAGCCATTTCGTTGCTTCGGTGGGATTTTGGCGGAAATAGATTTGACCAGCTTGAGTTAGCGAGTTTTGGCGCATTTTCGGATCGGAAATGCTGCCGGCCCACTGGATGGCCATTTTTGGGTTCTGCCACGCGTAGCCGCTGGCAAAGCCGCTTATGGAGGTGTCCCGCTGCGGTGAGTTCGGCATGGAGGAAAGATACTTGGTTGCGGCGGCGGGATCGCGGTCTTCCCAATCGTTGAAGGCGGTTTGCAAGCCAGTGTTCTGACCTCGTCCGGCCGGCAGAGACTCCAGCCAACTCACAGCGGCTTGGGGATTTTTTTCGGTCCATGGCCGAGTTACGCGTTCGATTGTCGATGCTGCGAAATCCTGATCGGCATAACGAGCCACCCACTTCGCCGCGGCTTCGGGATTGTTGCGCGCAAATTCACCGGCGATGCGGTTCATGGCAGCCCCTTTCATCGCGCCGTCGGGCAATTGATCGGACCAAATCGATGCCGCCTCTGCGCCATCGGCGCGCAGCGTCTCGGTCGCTACCATTTCCATCAGGCGCGGTGTATCTTTGTAGCCTTGGTCTTGCAGTCGCAATACTAGCGCGGTCGCCATAGGCCGATTCGTGTCGGCCAGTCCACCGACCAAACCGCGAGTGAGTTCATCTCGCTTGCCTTCAAGTTCCTTGGGTAAATTTTCCCACATCGCCAGCGCCTCCTGCGGCTTGGAGGCGGCCCAACCGGACAAAATCTCGGCCAGCGCGCCTTCGCGTTTGTTGTTTTCCGGGTCCTCGAACGCGGCTTTGCCGATCATAGCACCCAGGCTATATTGAAAATCTCGCCACTGCTCGCCATCGGCGCCGATTTCCGACATTTGCTGGCGGATTTGTGCGGCGTTTTCCGGGGTCATCGATTCGAGTAATCGCGCGAATGCTAGGCGTCGGGTGACATGACTGGGGTCGCGCAGTGCGAGTATCGCCAAGGACTCCAGACTGACGTTGAGATTGGTGCCGAGACTCTTGGTTAGTGTTTGTGCGCCATCTTGCTCCATCACTGTTCCCGTTCGCCTACGGCTCTGCCCCACCGCAATCGAGTTGGCTTCAGCAACCTCGGAGGAAGGTCCCAAGCTGGAGGCCGATGGGTTCATTGCAGTAGATGAGTCAGATGCGGATCTTTGTTTGAAACCCACGACAAATGACGCGATTGCAACAATGAGCCAAAAGACATGTGTGGACCAAAGTGAGGGGAGTTTCATGCCAAGGAGTTGCGGTTTTGAAAATTACGCAGCCCCCAAGTCGAAACTATCAATCAAGCGGAAACGAAGCTCGATTCCTGCGATTCATGGGCTGCTACCATGACGGCTGTGGGATAAGATTACTTGGGTGCCTCGATCAGCAGCGTTCCTTTACCGGAGATCAAAGCAGGATGTGTTGCCGATTGGTAGACTCCAGGTGCGAGAACGGTTCCATCGAGGACTTTTAGCTGCAAGGAAAGGTGGAGCGTCACGCGATCAGATAGATGAATGATGGGTTGATGTCCCGTAAGCTCAATGGCTTCCCCGCGAAGATGATAACCGTCACTGAGAACTTCCAAACGGTTCAGGCGTATCGGGTTTTTCAGCACGACTTCACCCGCTTTACCCGCAAAGACGGCGCAGTGATCGATCGCGCCTTGATCCTGCCAAGCTGTAGACGTCGCCCCATCATTCCAGTTTTTCATACCATTGACCGTCCATTCTCCCGCCCCGCCGCGCGCATCATCGCCCCAGAACAAGGGACTGGCGGAAGACGACTCACCCTTGTGCACACGCATCGCATCGATGTTGAGACGGATCTGGGAGAAATTCATGCCGGAGCTGTTCGAGGCATTGGTGAAATGGATGGTGTGCTGTCCGGGCGAGAGATTCAAAAAGCGATAGGTAGTCGCTCCCGTGATGGTGACAGGAGCATAGTGATTGCTTGGACTCCAAAGGGAAGAGTCCTTGCTTTCTAACGAATAATGCGCCGTGCGTGAAGCGGGATCACGAGTGGATATCACCTCGATTCCCGATCCTGTGAAGGACAGATGCCCAGTGGCGTTTTTGATGATACTGGCATGGATGTCATCTCCCGTTTCTCCCCGTCCACGCGCTTTTTCCTGAAACCAATAATCGGGTCTGTTGACGATGAAACCATCGAGTGCGGAGATGAATCCCGCGGGATGAGCATTGGTGTATTTTCCGATTAAGACGTGCGATTGATTGGCTAGACCACGAATGGTAGCGAGACTGCGCGACGTTTGACTGGTGTGACAGTGAACCGTCGAGTGTTCTTTGCCATCGAGGCTCAATACCAAATCACCGCTGCCGTGAGCGGAGCCTCCCAATACTTCCACGGATGTGCCGTGAAATGAAAACGTGAATGTGTGGCCATTGATCCACGATGAACCACGCGGTTCCCACAGGCCTTCCAGCGAAGCGGCACGGGCATCGTGCCGGCTGGTCTCCGAGAATACCATTTCGGAATCGCCGTCATTGATCAGATCGCTCACGCGGAACGCATCGACATGCATTTGTTTCCCACTTCGTTTGATGATGGACAGCACGTGTTTTCCACGTGGCAAGTGGCATTTGGAATACAATGGTGTGGAGGCCCCATCCATGCTCTGCAGGTTGATTCTGCCCTGAGAAACTCCGTCGAGGAGAATCTCCGCTTCGCCCGGTTCAGGAAAATTTTTCCCAATCCAAGCGACATCCGTGCCTTCGAAAACAAATTGGATGGCATCACCATTCGCTGTGGCGATATGACAGTCTCCACGGAATTCTCCCTGCTTCACATCGCGCAGGTAGCGCCAGGATGAACCTTCATACCGAATTGATCGGCTTGTGTTATTGATCAATCCAACACCTCCGGGGGTGACGGTATCCATCACAATAACGGTATCCGTTGGATTCCAATCGACGCCCGGAGGCATGGTAAGGGTGATTCCGCGATTGCTTTGCTGCATCAACAGTGCTTGGCCGCCGGCGAGCAATCGCGCGCGCGTGAAGACCTTGCCATCGGCCGGCGGGGGAAGTTGCAAGGTGGATCCCTTGGGGGCTTTGAGCACATGCAAAAATTCTTTTTGATCATCCGCGGATTTGGTCGCAACGCCCCATGTCAGATCCGCATGGCGGACCACCACCCCACGATACGGTGGCAGGAAAGAACTGCTAGGGATCGTGCCATGTACCGATTCGGCAATAGGCGAGAACAATCTGACAAAGCCATCGAGTATCGGTCGCGATTTCGGATCGAGGCCACCCTTTTTGTCGCCTCCCGCTCCGATCGCGTCGATGCTCCACTGCACGCCTCCGCCCATTCGATTGGCCGCCGCCTGGATCACTGTGGTGATCAGCATGTCCTCGGGCGATTTCGCGGTTTGGGAAAAGATTTGATAGATGGAAGTGGCTCGACCCTCGCGCGATTCCCATTGCACCTCCTGCACGCCTTCATCCACACCATAGCTCTGGTATCCGCCGTTGTTGTGGGTGAGAATCAAGTCAGGGTTGCGCTCCTTGATCGTCCTTACCAGGCGAGGATAGTCGACCACCTTGTCCTGCGTGCAGTCCTGGAAATTTTCATCGATCCACAAACCATGAAGCCGGTCACCATAGCGATCAATCAACTCGGCATACAAATCGTTGATCCAGTCGTTGTGCGGCTCGCACACCGGTTGGTAGGGATGGCAATAGAAAAACGCCGGGACACCCCGTTTCCGGCACTCATCCAGCAAATCCCCCAGCAGATCGCGACGCGGGCAACTGGCTCGGTCGGGACACCATTTTTTCATCGCCGCGCTCGGAAACAGCGGGCAGGTGCCCGAGTGCCACGCGGTAAAAACCACATATTGCGCTTTGGCGTCGATCACTTGGTTGACATAGTTTTGCACATCAAATGAATCCGCAAATTCATCAATCGTTTTTGCGACGCTGCCATCCTCATTGGCTTGAAATGCTGTCATGCCGTAACCATTCCAGACGTAATGGCTGAAGATGCCGTATTTCAGCGTTTGCCAGTCATCGCGCCGTGAAATGCCATCAACCTTCTCGCCATTGCGGTAGAGATCGATGCGAGAGTTTGCTCCGGTCGGTCTGATGAATTCCGCATCTCCCAGTACATTGATGCGCGCACCTTCGCGCAACCGAGCGACCGAAAGATCCAGTGTGCCGTCGTAAACCGTGATCACGCCGCCCAACGAAACATCGCCCTCGATGCGCAAGGTGCCGGGACCACTCTTGCAAAATCCACACGCCCCTCCTTCCTCGCTGATGCCTGACGAGAAAATCACATCCTTCGCGTCCGCTCCGTCTTCGATCGTGAAAGAACATACCGACGATACATTTCGGGATATCGTGACCGGTTCTCTGATGGCAAGCGAACGTGCAGCGGGAAAGATGATGCCGTGACGCGTAGGGTCCGCGACAATTCCCGCATGTTTTGTTAGATCGATTGCATTGCCAAAAGACATATGCGGCATCAATCCAACCAAAAAAACGAATGATAATTTGATTTGTTTGGCCATAGATGTGATTATTTTTTCTCGCTGCCGATCAGGCAAATCTCACGATACACATTGAATCCCTCGGGACCGTTCTTGAAATCGAGTCGAACCGCCACCACTTTTTCCGCATTCATGGCAATGCGAACCTGCGTGCCGCCACCGGAGCTCTCCACCTTGGCATCGCTGTGCTTGGTGAATGTTGCGGGGGCATCGCTGGTAGCGATCCACACGCTGAAGTGTTGACTCGCGCGCGCATCCGCATGACCGGCAAAACTGCGGATTTCCCGTAGTGTCTGTCCTTGCTGATTTCCGAAGCGGAACAACAGGCTGTTGCCGTCACCGTAGCCTCGGTAGGTTTTTCCATCGTCTTTGGTCTCACCCGTGCCGCTGCCGTTGCGAGTGGTGCCGTTCTGAATCGGAGTGGCATCTGATGCACCGCTATGGCCTTGTGTCATTCCGATCTCCTCAATTCCCGCGAGCGTGATCCGTGATCCGTTCGGGGGCAGATCCTGTTCAAAACCATCGGGTGATTCCGATTCCCAAATCGACGGAATTTTCGCCATCCATTCATCGGCCAGAGTCGTGGTTTCTTGCTGCCATTGCTCCGACATGACAGATACCGGGCCGAGCAAACCGGAAGGAATCAGTGGGGAATTTTTGGTGAAATAATTCCAGGTGGTGAATGTGAATCGTTTGGCGGATGGTCTTGCGGATTCCCGGACAAACCAATCGGGAAAGCGTTTCAGGTATTGCCCGCCCATGTGCCCCGGCAACCATTCGCAATCGGCTGGTTCTTGTTCATCTCCGATGAGACGATTCGCCCACACATTCGTAACAGCGATTTCCAGGCGGTTGTCGCGTTCTTTGAGCAAGCCTGCCGGAACTCGAACCTGCCATGGCGCGCACCACACCACCCCCAGATCGCGATCATTCAAACGGACCCTCGCAAGGTGATGAATGGTTCCCAATTGCAGCACCGAGTCTTTTGCGGGAGCTGAGGCAAGATCAAAATTTTTCCGATACAAGGCAGTCCCGCTGTAATGGCGGATGGCAGGATCAGCATTTGTCGTCCAGTCTGTCAGGTTGGCAAACGTCACAGGCTCTTTCGGACCTCCTCCTTGAGAATCAAAACTGACGTCCCATGATCCTTGCAGGTTTTTCATTTCCTGCAGGGATGAGAAGTTCCGCTGTGAGGGCTTCGCACCGCGGGATGGTTTTCTGAAAACAAGGAAATAACTCTGCTGCGCCTGCAGCTCCAACACCAATCGGATGGATCCGCCATCGTGGCGATAATCCGTGAGTTCCCGGATGTCGCCCGTGACAGGATCCCAAAGCTCAGGCGTTAGATTGCCGACACGAAACGTGGCCATGGCCTTAAGCGGATCTTTCCCGGGATTGGAAACAAAAAACACATGCTGATCGCCTTCCTTGCGATGAACACTTTTTAGATTCGTATGATTATTCATCGTGAAAAATGATGCATCGTTTTTTAATTCACGTTTTCCCCATTGCAACAAGGCCTGGCAACGGGCCAAGTAGGCAAGCCAGGCTTTTCCCGGTTCCCACCATGTCTGGGTGCGGCCGAAATGGGTGCCCCATTGCCCCATGGTGATGCCGGGTTTGACTCTGTCATTCCAGGGTTGGTGCGGATTGGTGTGCAAAATGAACCGGTTGATGCCGGCGCAAAATGCGCCATCTCCCGCGCTTTTGAGACCAGCAGGAGTTTCGCTCCATTGGCTGTTTCCCGGCGATCCGGTGAATGCTTCGGCTTCTAGAATGTTGTGCTCTCGTCCTTGCCCCGCATTCATGATGCCGGCTTGAATGGAATTGCCGAAGGTTTCTCCCGACCAGAATTCAGTCATCACGCGGTGCACGTAGGGAGCCACTTCTTTTGTCTCGAAAGGGCCGCCGTAGGGTTCGCAGACAAAACGTATTTTCTCGGCAGCGAGCATGCGCTCCATGGTGACAAACAATACGTCCCGATAGAGATCCGCGATGGTGCGATCGAAGTCCGCGCGAAATTGTCGCGACTCTGCATCGCTGCCGACCACCCGTCCTGCCATGACTGGCAAAAAGGGAAGAATGGTGTAGCCGCGACGTTGTTCAAATTCAACCGGCATCGCGGGTGTCCAAGATGGTTTTCCCGCTTCGTAGCTGTCGAGTAAGATGTGGCGCAAGCCGCTTCCCATCAGTGGCCCGAGATGCTCTTTGAGTTTGCCCATCACGTGATTCAGGTGAAATTCCACGGCTCGGGGATTCATCTTGTCACACTCCAATCCCATCACCTCCCACTGGTTCGGTTGGGTCAACGCTCCCATGGTCGTATGACCGAATCGCATGATGGTCCATGAGCCTGAAGGCGGAGCTGTCCATCTCAAACGACCGTTGACATCCATCTGTTTTGTTAGATCGATCACCGTGTCCTTGGCGATGACTCCCTCTCGCGGCACCGCCAGCACGGCGATATCACGCCAATACGTAGTGCGTCCTTGAATCTGTGGTTTCTCCAGTTTCCCCGTATTTTTGTTGATCATGGGAAACAACATGTCGCCCACGGGATCGATCTGTGGTTTCGGCAAAACGCCTTCAAACGTGCTGCCTGCCGCCACATCGGTTTTCGTCGAAAAAATCTGCTGCATGGACAACTCCGGGGTGATCCATGGCCCACCGGTGCTGGTATAGCCGGGGCAGTTGTGAATGCCGATATCAATGCCCAGTCGTTTGCCTTCGGCGGCAGCATGGCGAACCAATTTCCACCAGGGATCGGTGAATGCCAGCAATCCATCGGTCGGGGAGTTTTCGATGTGCCCGGCCCATGGAGTGCAGACATCGGCCATGCCAAAAATGGTTGCGGAAGCAATGCCAGCCTCAGCAAAGGCTTCCAGATCTTTTGTGATGCCTTGTGCGCTGACGTTGGTTCCCATCCAATGCCACCAGACACCAGGTTTGGCATCTTCTGGGGGATGGCGAAACGCCGCCTCAGGATCGTTGGATTGCGCGCAAAGTTGATGCGACAAGGTCATGCAGGCGATGAGGCAAAACATCGCAATCGGAAAAATGATACTAAAAAATCGACTGGACATTTTTTTCATACGAATCAAAAAAGCGTAGAGAGGGAATGGTAGAAAGATGGTTTTGGTCATGCTTGTGCGAGATTCAAGCGTGATGGAACGGTTGCATAAAGATAAAAGCGGGGATGCCCGTTTTAGGCACCCCCGCCATCACAATGAATGCTGTGATTACTTCACAACTTTGAGGCGTCCGAACATGCTGGTGTTGGATCCTTTGGGAACGGAAACCTCGACTTGATCGATTCCGTTACCCTGATCCGTGACGGTGACTCCATTACCGCCGGGGATGGCGATGGAGGACCAACCATCGAGACCGGTTCCATATTCGAATGTCTGGGTGGTTTCTGCCGCAGTGGCATTACGTCGGTAGAATGTGAAAACAAAATTGTCTCCGGAGGCGCTGATCGTAGGAAGAATCGCGGGATTCGATGCCGCAGGATTGCCGTTTTTCAGGACAAATTCCAGCAGATTAGGAAGCCCATCGTTGTCAGGGTCACCGGATGGAGTTTTGTCGGTAAGGTCCGGCCAGGTGGCGTCGATCCAGCCGAGCAAAGGATCACTGATCGGACCGTTGGAAACCACGAGTGATCCCGTGCCGGTGATGTATCCGCCGGAGTTGGACGCATTGTAAACGCCCGGCGATTTCGCCACTCCGTCGAGGAACAATTCGTCGATCGTGTCAGTGCCACTGAAATCCAAATGAAGTGTGGCTCCCGATGCCACGCTAACATCGGCGGTATCTGTTAGGCTGGAGCTCGTCGTGCCATTGCCTAGCACGAGAGTTCCCGCTTGAACGGTCGTATTGCCACTATAGGCGTTTGTCGCGGAGAGTGTCATCGCGCCGTCGCCTGATTTGATCACTGCGCCGGGGTCTGCGCCAGCGCGGTCATGGACGGGACCGCTCATCACCAGAGCGCTTCCACTGGCCACATAAAAACTCCGCGCACCGGGTAGCGCGATTTCCGCTGAGATGGTGGAAGTCTCATCACCTTCCGCATAGACCGATGAGGCAATGATGAAATGCCCCCAGTCGTTGCTTGGCGGATGGTTGCTCGTAACGCTTCCGCCGAGCAGGGTGAGTCCGCTGACGATGCCGTTGGCGATCGTGCTGGAAGACAAGGTTCCACCTTTTTGCACGGTGATCGCTCCGATGGTTCTACCGTTGAACCAAGGATTGCTCGAGCCTGTAGCCCAGGGCACGGTTGCCAGCAGTGTCGCTCCCGCTGCGATGTTGACTTGTCCCAGAGTGATAAACTGACTGTTCAATTCCACGGTTCCTGATTGGATATCGAGGCCCCCCAGATTGTGATAGTAGGCTCCCGAATAGTTGTCGCCGTTGGCGGCGTAGAGCTTGAGTGTTCCACTTCCCGTCTTGGTCACACTTCCCGACGAGGATAAACGGGAATTGATTGTTGCAGAGCTGCCTTCTGCTACGGCAATGCTGCTACCATTGAGCGCATCCAGCGTGAGTGTTCTTGACGAACCCGTGATCGTGTAGTCGAGCGTCGAGAAAACCAGTCCACCGATCGAGCGGTTGGAGTCCAAGGTGACGGTGGTTCCGGCGGCACCTACAAAGGATGCGGTCTTGTCTTGTCCTGCGGCGACACCGCCATTCTGCCAGTTTGCCTGCGTGCCCCAGTTGCCATTGCTCTCAGCCGTCCAGACGCCATCGTTGGCGAGAACCAGAAGAGAACCGGAACCTGTTAGAACTCCCGGATGGGTGGTGGCATTGAATGTACCGCTTCCCTGATCGATGCCGTCGATCACCAAACTGCCCACTTCATCGCTGCCGTTGAAGTCTAGCGTCAGTGTCGCATCTGTTGCGATCGATACCAGAGAGCCATTGTCAAGATTACTGGTGGTAGTGCCGTTGCCGACCACAAGGATGCCCTGATTGACCGTGGTGCTGCCGCTGTAGGAGTTAGCGCCGCGGAGCGTCATGGTGCCTGCTCCATGCTTGGTGATTCCCATTCCTGCGGATGCCTCGGTGATCGCGGCGCTGATCACCAGATCTTCGGCGGCATCACCGTTGGCAACTTGAAATTGAATGCCTCCGAAGCCACCGTCGGCACGAATGCGGATGCGGCCGGCAATCTCCGCGCTTTCCGTGCTTGCCAATGTGGTAACGTTGGTGCGGTTCCATTCCAGTTGTGAGCCACTGGGATCGCTGGTGCCATTGTTGCTCTGAAGCAGGCCTCCCGTCATGATCACATCTCCCGAAATTCCCCAGATATGCATGACTCCCGCGCTGGTCAGTGTTCCCCCGTTGATCGCGAGAGAAGAAATTTCTCCGTTCCATCCCAGTCCCGTGCCGTCACCCGTGGTTTCCACCACACCATTCTGCCCGATCGTCAATGAACCGCGGATCCGGCCACTGCCGCCTGTAGCGTCAAGAGAGAGTGTCCCTTCCTCCACCGTGGTGGGCCCTGTGTAAGTGCTGACCTTCGTGATCTTGAGAGTGCCCGCACCGGTCTTGTTCAGTCCGAAACTGCCTTCCGCCTCATAGAATCCCGAGACCGTGAGGGTGTCCGCATCGACTCGGACTGTGGCGTTACTGCGTAGGCAATATCCTGCGCCATCAGAAGGAGCATTCGTAAGTGCATTGTTTCCTGAAATGCTGCGAAGGGAGCCGAGCCCACCAACACCGGATCCCCATAAGTGGAAATGCTCATCGAGACTGATGCCCCCCTGCAGCGCAAGAGTGGCCCCGTCTCGGACCCAGCTCATGGTCTGACCGTTGTGTCCACCCACGCCAAGAGCTGTATTGCTACTAGCGAGCAAGGTGCCCGCGATGATGTCGGTCTGACCACTGTAACCGTTGGCTCCCGAGAGCACCAGAGTTCCGCTACCCGCTTTGTTGATACCTCCGTTGGTACTATATTGATTGTGAATGACTCCAGAGTAGTTCAGCTGGCTATCAGTCTCCACGGTAAAGGTCCGCGTCCAGTTTATCGCGGTATCGGCGGAAATCGAAGAAATCACGCCCCCTCCGGCGCTCAGATCACTCTTGAGGTGCAGCGCCCCCCAATCGGCATTCGATGTCGTGGATGTGATGGAGCCGCCATTGAGATTGAGTCCGTTCTTGATCGTCTGGCCCAGTGCCTCGATGGACCATGTTCCACCCTGGTTGATGGTCACAGTTCCCACGGAGTTCCCATTCCATTCGCTGCTGGTCGTCCAGTTTTGGGCGGTTCTGAGTGTGCCTCCATTGTTGACGGTGAGCGGACCGTAGCCAAGCGTATGGATGCCATTGTCCTGAGCTGATTTCGTTGCGGTGAAAGTCCCGCCGTTGATGGTAATGCCGCCGCTGGAACCATTGTTGCCTGAGATGACAAGCGAGCCTCCTCCGGACTTGGTTATCGATCCACCGCGGATCGAGCCAGTGAAAAGAAGCGTGGAGCCGCTATCGACAGCGAAGTTGCCATTGTCGAGATTGATCTGCTGCGCGCTGATGGTCGAAATGGCGGCGCCGGTAACCATAGTTGCATCATCAAAGGTCCACCCCCCCCATGTTCCGCTCGGCCTGATGCCGGAAAGTTCACCTCCGGAGAGAGTCAGGTTATGAAGGTGGGAATGCCCTTGAAGCATGAGATGACCTCCGGCTTGAATCGCTGTGGAGTCAATCGACCAATAACGGTTGTCGCCGCTGTTTCCATTGACAAACACGGTTCCCAGAGAGCGGATGGTTACGGCGCCGGCTCCCTCCGTTCCCCCGGCGATCGCATCATTGATGGTGAGAACACCATGGGTGAAAGTGTAGTTCGATGCGTTCCAAGCAGCCCCGCCTGCTACGGAAACAACATTCGACATCGATCCGTTCGTCTCGACATCCAGATAAGGGTTGAGCGGTCCGTTGAAATGCATTTGTGATCCTGAACCACCGATGATGCCAAAGCCTTGGAATGACGAGGCATTGTCGACGAGATTCTGAAATCCAGTAGCACCGAGCGACCATGAAACCGACGTGTTGGATGGGTAGCTTCCGGTGGCATTTGTGGCGTCCACGACGGCAGTAGCTCCGGGGAGTGCCGATCCGTAAGCTGCTGACCAGCTATTGTTGGCCGTGGCAATGAAGGAACCGCTAACGCCGCCACCCCATGTGTCGTTCGTATTTTGCAGTGTGACCGACGCTGGTGAAAGCATGGTCAATCCGGAGAGTCGTGATAGATTGAAGTGAATGAATTGACCGTCTCCTGCAGTTCCCCGCCAATAGAGTCGTCCGCCATCATTGACACCGGCATTGAATGATCCCGAGCCTCCGAGGTAATCCGCCCAGTCCAATGCCAGCAGACGTACAGTGTTGGCTCCGCTGAATGACAGATCTTCCGCCTGAATCACGCTGGTGATGGATAATACGATTGGCAGCGCGCTGAGAGCGCTTTTTCTGAAGTTTGGTTTCATAGTGTGGGTTTTTGAGAAGCGGTTATTTCCATTAACAATCGATGTCTCAAACATCT
>JBJOMZ010000078.1:0-12807 GCA_046052105.1 Verrucomicrobiota bacterium
TCTCACTGCTCAAACAGGACACAACACTCAAAGACTCCTTGCGAGGTAAACGCTACAGGGCCGCACTCGACGAAAACATCTTGGAGTCCATCCTGTTTCCTCAGAACTCAAAGTGAGGGAGCCCTGCTACAGATCTTTTTCGACAATCTTCCCCGTTTCCCCAAAATCCAGCATGGTTGATACACTCTATACTTTTCCGAGATGGAGAATCGGAATCTAACAGCTACTGATTTCCAGCATCCATGCGGACAGTGGCAAAATTTCAGGCAAAAGCCAACCAGGACCCATGCGATCTTCGGCGGTAAAACTGCCTATTTCTCGACCTTGCAAGCGTTCTCTGCAGAAATAACGAGCCGACGTGAACCAGCCATCCAATGCATCAGCGGGAATGATGACTCGCGCCTCTTTCATCGCCTGCGATGGATGAAAATTCACCACTACGAGAAACACCTGACCGGAGCAACGATCGTGCCTCAGAAACGCATAGAGCCAGTGACCGCTCACCGATTCTCCCTCGACACGACCGAAAGTGGGATTGTCTCGATTGGCGAAGTTCAATCCGTAAAAATCACCACGCTCAAAAGCCGGCTCCGCCATCAACCAAACGAGTCGACCATACCAATCGCGCAATTCGATTTGTTCTTGAGTCAATCCGCTATCATCACTGTTGCCACCTTTTCGCCACGCGCACAGTGCGGGGAGTGACCAATAATCGAAAATTGTCGTGCGAGCGTTATCACCGGAAAACCCCGAATCACCGCAAGCTTGTTCGCCCACTTCCTGACCATGGTAGATCATGATAGGACCACGGCCCATGGCAAACAAGGCAGCGCATACAGGACGACCTACCGCCATGCCGAGACCACCCCATTCGCGAGGATTCGCCAACCGCACCTCATCATGATTCTCGCCGTATCGCAGCGATCGATGGAACCGATCGCCGGTGAATGTAAGCGCATCCAGATCGTTGCACCATTTACCCTCATCATATAGCCCCATCAACAGGTCGTAGACAGGATCATCATAGACGGCATCGAATCCGGAGCGCAAAAGCTCATCGAGAACGTGGCCGTCCGTCAACTTGGCGGGATCATTGTCGTAAGCCTCCGCCATAAAGAACACGTCTTCATTCCTGTCACGCGCCCGACGCAACAACCAGTGCCAGAATTCCATCGGTATCATGTGGGCCATGTCCGCACGGAAGCCGTCCACACCGCGGGCCTGCCACCAGGAAATCACTTCATCCATCCAACGCCAAGTGCGCGGCACGCAATCGGCATCAGCTTCAGCTGATGGCAAGTGTTCAGTTTTACGATTCATCGTAAAATCATGACCGTAGTTCAATTTCGCCGTCTCATACCAATCATGAAGTCCGGGGCGCCAGTGCACGACGTTGTTGCCGCTAGCGCGTCCCTGCCATTCTTGATAGAAATCCCCTCCTACCGCACAAGGCAACACCAGAGGCGGACCACCACCCGGATGACAGGGCTGAAGATAGAAAAAATGGTTGTCGCGATGGAAAAAAACCGAGGTGTCATCATCGATGCCAAAATTCCACTCTGGGCGCACATCGGACGCATACGACCGAGCCACATGGTTTGGCACGAAATCGATCAACACACGAAATCCGTGAGCGTGACAACGGGCCAGCAAGGCATCGAATTCCTCGAGCCGACGTTCGGGATCGAGCGCATAATCCGGCGAAACATCAAAGTAGTCGCGGATCGCATAGGGGCTGCCGGCCCTACCTTTCACCAGCGCCGGATGATCCGCGGGACGAGAAGGATAGCCCGTAGTAGAAACCTGTTCCAGAACCCCGGTGAGCCAGAGGTGAGTGAAGCCCATCGACTTCAGGGAAACGAGCGCCTTCTCGTCTATGTCCGCGAATTTCCCACAACCGTTTTCTTCGATGGTGCCGTGGGGCTTACGGGTTGCATTAGCATTGCCGAACGTGCGGACCAAAAGCTGATAGATGCGGGGGCGGACCGAGACATTGGCGTTCATTCGATTCTCCTTTCCCTATGCCCTGTGACACAATCTCAATCAATCCTTCGAAGACTTCGGATCCAGAGCGTCACGCAGACCGTCGCCAAGGAAGTTCAACGACAGAAGGGTGAGAGAAAAGAACAAGCTCGGGAAAAACAACAACCACGTGTTGGTTAGCATCATGTCTGATCCCTCTTTGATCAACACGCCCCACGAACTGTTAGGCGGCTTGAGGCCGAGACCGAGGAAAGACAACACCGCCTCGAACAACATCACTCCGGGAATCGTGAGAGTGGTATAGACAATGATGGGACCGACGCAATTCGGCAGGATGTGTCGGAACAAAATCGTCCAGTGAGACAAACCTAGCGAACGAGCCGCCTCGACGAACTCCAGCTTTTTCACACTCTGCACCTGCGCGCGAACGATGCGCGAGATCGTCAGCCAGGATAGCGCGCCGATCGCGAGAAACAGCGGCACCATGGTCACCATCGGCTCCACGGCCGTGCGGACCTCGTTGATTTGTTCCGCGGTGGATCCGTCCGTTGTCAGAAGATTGACGACCTTGTTCGACCATTTCATGGTCATCTCCTCCAGCACCTTGCCCAACAAAATGACCACCACCAAAAACGGCAGACCATAGAGCACATCGACCAACCGCATCATGCCTGCATCCACCTTCTGTCCCGCGTATCCGGAGATCGCGCCATAGGTGACGCCAATGGTCACAGCTACCACAGTGGTAAGCAATGCCACGGCGATGGAAATGCGACCGCCGAAAAACACGCGTGAGAAAATATCACGTCCCAGATGATCCGTGCCGAACCAGTGATTGGCAGAAGGTGTGAGATTCTTGTCCACCAAACTCTGGGCATTGGGATCCGCGAGCAAGGACGTGAAGGGCAGAATCACACAAGCGAGCACGATGAAGGCGAGGCAGTAGAGCCCGACCACGGCGGCTCGGTTTTTTTTGAGGCGCAGCATCGCATCGGCCCGCAACGAAGTTCCTTTCTGAATGACAAGTGACATGATGATGAATCAGGATTGTGAACGGGCCCGGGGATTGAGCCAGAGGATGAGGAAATCAGAAGCGATATTGCCCAACACCACGAGGCCGCCGTAGAGCAGCGCGATCCCCATGATCACATTGGCATCGCTGGTTTCGATCGCTTTGACAAAGTGCCGCCCGAGACCCGGCACCTGAAAGACCGACTCGATCACGAGTGAACCCGAAATGATGCCGGCGAAGGCTGGACCGATGTAGGCTGCCGAGGGAATCAAGCCTCCGCGAAGACAATGCTTGATGAGAATGCGATGCATGGGCACCCCTTTCGCGCGGGCGGTGCGCACAAAATCCTGCGACAGGGTATCCAGCATACCAGCACGAGTAAGCCGCGCGAGATAGGCGGCATAGACCATGCCCAAGGTCATCATGGGCAAAACCCATGTCGATGGCAGCACGGGATCCCATCCCATCACAGGAAATATCTGCCACTTACGGCCCAGCGATTCAGCGAGAATGGGACCAATGACGAATGATGGAAGACAAAGCCCTATCATCGCCACCGCCATGACCACGAAATCAACGGAAGTATTTTTTTTCCACGCGGAAATCACCCCAGCGGGCACGCCCACAAGAAGAGCGAGGATCATCGAAACCACCCCGAGTTGGAAGGAAACGGGAAAAGCCTGAGCGATCACATCGTTCACCGGTCTCCCGGAGAGGCGGATCGAAAGACCGGCATCGCCCTTGAGCAGCCCTTTGAAACGAAGCAGATACTGTTCATGGAGCGGTTTGTTATAACCGTCCTGCTCCATCATTTTCTGCTTCACATGCTCTGGGATGGCCTTTTCACTCTGGTATGGGCCGCCGGGAAGAGCGCGGCAGAGAAAAAACGTCAGAGTGAACAGAACGAACAAAACGATCAGCCCCTGAACGATGCGATTGAGAAGTTTTCGTATCATGGTTATTCGGGTGTTTCCTCAAGGCTCACGGCGGAAAACGGGTGGTTGTCCAAGAGCAAAGGATGCCATCCTTTCACGGATGACTGATGCAGGTAGTTGCGGGCCTGCCAGGCGAAGGGAATGATGGGCATCTCCTGCATCAACAACCTCTCGGCCTTTTCAAACGTGCGAAGACGCGCGGCAGGATCAGGTGTCAGGGCTGCTTGCTGCAGCATAGACTCGAATTCACGGCTCGACCATCCGGTATTGTTATTACCATTGCCCTTGGTCCACATCATGAGGAAGGTAGTAGGATCAAGATAGTCGCCCACCCAGCCCGCTAGGGCGATATCGAATTCGAGCTTCTGCTGGGCCTCGATGTATGAGGCCTGATCCATGGCACGGATTTCCACGAGGATATTGAGATGTTTTTTCCACATCGCCTGCACAGCCTCGCTGGTCGAACGTGTACCACCGGAGCTCACGAGAATCGAATAGCGAGGAAATCCATTGCCATCGGGATAACCGGCCTCCGCCATCAGTTGCTTCGCGCGTTGCGGATCAAATCGCAACACGGGCTCGGGCTTATAATCACCAAGCTGAGGAGAGTAGGAAGTCGATGGTTCGAATCCTAGGATTACGGTATTGCAGAGTGATTCACGATCCAGAGCCAAAGCCATGGCCTCCCTGACCTTGACCTGATCGAGCCCGGGCCGCGTTACGTTAAGACGCATGAAACGCGAGCCCACGTAGGGTTCTTTGCGCAGAAACTGCGGGTATTCTTTTTCGAGCTTGGGCACCATGTCTGGCGGAACCTGATAAGTGGTATGCACTTGCCCTGCGAGAAAGGCGCGGGTTTCCGTGTAAAAATTTTCAATCGGCAGAAACTTCACGCCGTTCAGCTTCACATTCGAGGCATCCCAGAAATGAGGGTTTTTCTTTACCAGGATGTGATCATTCAGCTGCCACGTATCCAGCATAAAAGCACCATTGCCTACCAGATTGCCAACCTCGCACCATGGAGTGAAACGATCGGACATTTTGCCATGCTTGAGGACCACATGCTTGGGAACGGGAAACCAGGTGTAGTGGCGCGTGACTCCGGGCAGATAGGGCACGGGCTCGCGCAAAGTGACTTGCAGGGTGAGGTCATCGACCACCTTGACGCCCACTTGCGAAAAGTCCTGCAACTGTCCGCGATTGTATGCCTCGGCATTCTTGATGAAATAGAGCATTTCCACATAGGGCGCTGCCATGTCAGGGTGAAGCATGCGCTGGTAGGAAAATGCGAAGTCGTGCGCGGTGACGGCCGCCCCATCCGACCACTTGGCCCCGGGCCGCAAGTGAAATACCCACTCGGTAAAATCAGCATTGTGATCCCAATGCGTCGCTGCGCCAGGACTCATGATGGTGTCGCTGCTGGGATGGTCCCCGACTAACCCCTCGAACAGAGTGCAGATCACCTTGCTCTCGATCACACCCGTGACCAAATGAAGATCAAGCGACTTCGGATCAGCTGCATTGCCGACAATCAGAATTTTCTCACGATTTCCTTTCTGCACCTGCGTCTCGCGTTGGCAGGATCCGAACAGGATCGCCAGCGCGATGCATGCGAAATTGCGCATCATCATCGTCATCATGTGTGGCTTGAGAATTGTCGGAATGATCCTCTGATGCAAGCGGATAAGCAGCAAAACCGATGAATTCCGCCCATATCCCAGAGGAATCAAAGCAGCTTCTGAAACACCTTGGAATGCCGTCCGCTTTGCTCTAACAAACTGCGTCGCGTGTCCGGCAGAGAATCCGGCAAGACTTCCTCATAGCCCATGCGGTCGCGGAAAAACACCACCGCGCGATTCGTCAGAGCGAATACCCGGCGAATTTTGCGCTCTACCGCCATTTGCTCAGCATGACGAACCAGATCCGCACCGTAGCCACGGCCTTCGTGAGCCTGCTTCACATACAGGCAGGCAATCTCGGCGCAATCATCTGCCAGATATTGATGCAGCGCCACACAGCCCACGACGTTGTCGTCAATCAGCATCACGCGGTAGTCCTCGATGCGACTCTCGATCTCCTCGTAATTGCGCGGCACCAGAAAGCTCCTTCTCACCGATCGACCGATCATGCCTAACAACTCGGGAATGTCCTCCTGAGCCAGTTCACGGATGACACGGTAGCTATCGGCGTGCACCATGGTGCCCACCCCCTCGTTGGAAAATAGCTCGTCCACCAGCACACCTTGTTGGCGTCCATTCAACACATGCACCCGCGGCACGCCTCGCGAGCAGGCCTTGGCGGCACGTTCTAACAAATCCATGCCCACCACCTCTTTGCCGTCAGCGAGAGCGGTCACATCGGCAGCCCGAACTGCGTGAACGGGAGCGCCATCGACAAGAATGCCATGTTCCAGCAACGCGATCAACTTGCTGGCTCCTAGTGCGATCACCAAGTTTACGACCTCGTCATCCAAAGCCGCGTGACCCTTGGCATCGATCACCGGCACCTGACCGCGACCCAGGATATCGCGTGTTTCCTGAATCAAGCGTGCGCCTTCGATGGGTTCGCGCACCATGGCAACCTTGATTTCGCACTCAAGGCTCCAGTCATACAGATCCTTGACGTCGCCATTGAGCACCAAGATGACCATTTTCACGCCCACATCTTCGAGTGCCGCCATATCGAGCAAAGATTCCGCCACCGCCGCCTCGGGCAAACGTCCCGCCTCGATCATGACCACAAAAAGCCGTCCGCGGAATTGCGGAACGTATTGCAACACAGCTCGCACGTCGTTTTGCACACACACCTCCTCTCACACCAAGAACCCAGCGGCAAGTCTGGAATTCGTCAATTGGAAAGGGAAATGGTGGTGTCAACCAAAAGATTCACCGCGTCCCAACACCTCATCGAAACGCTCTCGTCGTGTGGTATGGTATTTCTATGATCCCTGATGAAGCGACCCGTTGGGACGCGAAAATTTTTGGGGGAAACGCCCTACCCCGGTTTGGCCGTGGGCTTGGAGGAATGGTCCCTTTGGGACCGCAGGCAGACACAATGGTGGGCTGATCGATTCCATCAAGAACTCGCCCATGAGAGGTGTGCTCAAAGACAACTAGCGATTCATCCCTTGCAAAACAAAGGGATTCGGAAATGGTGGAGCTTAGCGGATTCGAACCGCTGACCCCTTGCATGCCATGCAAGTGCTCTACCAACTGAGCTAAAACCCCATTTCAATTTCGACTGCTTCAGAGAAGCTGACACACTTCGAAAAGCGCGCGGATTGATAGTGGAGGAACCGTAGGTCTGGCAAGCGAATTTTTCACTTTTTTTGCGAATCGCCGGCTAGACGCAAAAGCAAGGACACCACATCCCGGGCGGAGGCCACGAGCGTATTGTTTCCGGGTAACATTCCGTCTTCCTGCATAGCTGTCATCGGCATCTGCGGCGCTTTAACCAACAAAGCCGCGGGTAAATCCCTTGCCGCGAGCAATGAGGAAAATTCGCTATCATCCTCAAAACAAGTGCCAGCGGCCGCGATAACCGACAACTGATCCTGCATCGCGACGACGGCCGCCGAACTCGGCTGATTCGAAACAAGCGACAACCTTCCCTCGTGCAACATGCTACCCACAACTAGCACCACGCGCGGAGAACCCCGGAGCTCGATCAGGCGCTTCACCTGCGCCGCCACTTCCAGGCGCTGCTCTCGGTCCGCATGCACCATGGGTGCAAAAAGAAAACGGATATTGTGATCGACTTTCGATCCGACCAAGCTCTGGGCCACGGCCAAGGAGACAGCCACCGATGATGCTGAGGCCTGACCGCGCGGCAAATCGGATGGCGAATCGTAGGGCACGATCAACCAGATCTCGTTATCGGTTTTGCGACGTAGGACATCGGCCATCAACAAGGGCGCGGCAATCCCCTTGCTGTCCTGGCCTATCGCACGAGTCACTTCGTAGCCAATGTTGTTCACGCCCATCGCCCCCTCGATCATCGACGCCACGCGCAACAGCGACTTACGCGCCGTATCGGTTCTGTCGTTGCGTGGACCGAGCACATCGACGATTTTGGTAAAATCATCGGCCAGGCTTTGGGCATCGATATCCTTGCGATACGCATGTTCCTGTTGCTGATGCTCCGTGGCTTGCTGGCGGAAATGCAACCAAAGTCCGATGCCGCCCGAGAGAGCCAACCACAGCGGTATGGCAACGATGAGGCACTTCACAGCGCGACCGGCCCTATTGCTTTCACTCGTCATCATGCCTGATCACCCGGTGGGCCTGATGATGAGGAGCGCACCTGTTCGACGACCCACAGCACGACGCCGAACAGGATGGTAAGCAAAACCCCCAGATAGAAAAACCAAATGAAGTTTTTCCCGGAAGTGAAACCGTAGTTGTGAAGACCTTCGCCTAGGAAATTCACATGCCACCAGGAAAACGAAACGATGCAGGCCATGAAGATGGACGCAAGATGGAATCCCCATTCGCGGATCAGGCCGCCGAAGCGGGCGTGCAGCATGATGAGTGACCACAAAACGATCATCAGCGCGCCATTCTCCTTCGGATCCCAGCCCCAGAAGCGTCCCCAGGAATCGTTGGCCCAGATTCCACCCAATACCGTCCCGACGAGGGAGAGGAACAAGGTCAGGCAGAGTCCACCATAGGCGGCCGTCGTAACCATTTTGAGAAGTGAGCGCAGATTTTTACCCAAGCCCAAGCCGGTCAAGAGCACATAGGTCATTGAAAGAAACGCGGTCAGTAGTCCCGCCGCGTATCCCATCGTGACCGTGATCACGTGAGTGGTCAGCCAGTAGTTCGAGTTCAACACCGCCACCAGCGGATCCATGTGATCTTTCGCATCGCCCACTTCGAAGCGCCGGGCAAGCAACACCAGAGACAGCCCCATCAGCGGGGCAAGTGTGGCGGCGATCGCTTCCTTGGTGAACCATTCGATCAGCAACAGAACGATCACGGCCACTGTGCAAATAAAAATGATGGTATCGTACAAATTCCCCACCGGCGGACGCCACATGATGTAGCAGCGCATGGAGATGACGATGATCATATACAGCAAGCCAAGGCCTGTGCACACCAATGACGAGACCTTGGCGGATGTCTGGATCCAGCGGGGAACTTCAAAAATGCGCAGGAACCAGAAAGCTCCCGCGACGAGCAGGCCTAACAAAAACCAGATCATCGCATAGAGCATGAGATTTTTGCGATTGTAGCGGTTTTCGGCATCGATCGCCCGATACTCTCCACGCTGTGCGGCACGATCGGAAATGTTTTTCACCAGCGGCTGCAATTGCTTACGGAATTCAGCCTCAGAAACCTGCACCGAGCGCACGGCGGTTTCCATGAGCTTAACCTCCTCGCAAGCCTCCGAGGCATCAGCCGCCTTGGCTGTCATCACATCCATGATACGATCGCCCGCGCTGCGCCAGTTTTTGTTAGAAGAATCTTTAGGAGGAAGAAGCACCAGACCATATTTCGCATAGTTTGCGCCATCGAGCACCTGTTGCAGCAGCGTCTCAAGATTCGGTGGTATCGGTTCTCCTGTTGACTGGTTCTGACGCAGCAAATTCGAAATCATCGGCGCCGTGCCCATCACCGTGCTGAAATCCGCGAAGCGCGAAGTGCCGTCCGGATTAGCCCCCTTCATCTCAATCGCAGCGCGCGCGAAGCCGAAGTAACCGATCAGGAATTGGTAACTGCGAACGTTATAGGCCAAATCAATCACCTGTTTTTGCACCGCATCACGTCGCTTCTCCTCGATGCTTTCATACGACTGCGCCAACTCGAACAATTTCGGAATGCCCTCTTCCAGTTGTTTGTAGCTGTAGCGGTCGCGGCGGCCCAGAGCCTTCAATCCTATCGCCTCGATCGCCGCACCGTTGTCCACGCGGAAGGTCGGCATCGCCACGGCTAGCGTCGGACGGAACAAACAATCCATCATCCATGCCGTAGGCTTGATGGAAATGGCCTCACCCGAATCTCCGGTGATTTGAATTTTCCGATCACCGCGCAAACGCAGCATCGTAAACTGCGCGTGCGTAGAAAACGGTTTTACCCGTCCACCATCCTGCAGCGGAAGTTGATTCATCAATTCCAGCGTCTCAGGTTCCCAAGGCTTGTATCCATCGACTTTCACGATGCTTCCCTTTGGATTCATGTCGATGACCATGAACACGAACAAAGACACCAGCATCGAGGCGATGATGACAAAAGCGACGATGCGAGCCCAAAGCATGGATTTCATTTCAGCCATAATCAGATTTTCCGGGAGCGTGTGATTTTTTTCACGTAGAGGGCGAATTTCATAACAAAATGCACCAGGAGTCCGAAAGTCACGATGTAGAGGGCGTATTTCGGCCACTGGTCGGCCGGATTGCGCACCACTTCCAACTGCGAGTATGGTCGTGAATTGACAACCTGTGCATTTTCACGACCCATCATCCGTTGATAGAACGTAAGGCCCTCGTAGCGCATGGGCATATTCATCTTGATTTCCACATTGGCCTCGCTGCCGTTTTCGATACGCGTCACGCGGCTTTCGAAGCGCTTAGGTTTAGACGAATTCGGATAGTATTCTGCCGTGGCCTTGTCGAGCCTGACGGTAAAAGGCATGGTCCACAGGAACTTGCGAATCTGGAAAACAAAAATGCGTTCTCCCACCCGCAAGGTATGAGGATGAAACGCATCACCGCTGAGGATGAAGTTTGGCAGAGCCTCGCCCTGGCGTGGCAGAGCTTTCGCGTAGCATGCGGCGACATTGACTTCTGCGTTTTTGTTAGAGGGCCGGTCGAAGATGTAATAGCCATCGATCACCGGAGTATCGGCGGGCGGAGCCATTTCGTTGACTGACATCACGCGTCCGTTCTTGCTGTAGCGAGTGAACTGCATGTCGAAAGGCAGTTCGGGCAAGCGCACGGTGCGCACCGGCGCGGGAGTGCCGACCAGATCTGCGAGATACGGGCCGCGAATCACATGAATCTGCTCGGGCATGCCCTTGGTGTGTTCGGAAATTTCCACCACATATTCGTAGTAGTCTTGCGCGACGTTGCTGCTCTCTCCTTCAAAGAAATCCATCGTGCCGCGCTCCTCGGTCATCTCGGTGACACCGGAACTGAGAATCATCAGCAAGATGCCCGAATGAGATATCAATACTCCTGCTTTCGTCCATCCCTTGCGTGCGCGAACAATGCCTCCCAGCAACAAATTGAGAAAGAAGAGTCCAAGAACCCAGTAGCCACCGGGCAGAGGAATCATCAATGCTTTGCCGCCCATGAATTCCGGCAAACGAAGTTCCCCGAGGATATACCAGGCAGAGGGATCGAAATATTTTCTCAAAGTCGCATGCAGCCCGTAATCCACCTGCTCCAGTGTCGCGAGCCAAGTTTGAAGCAACAAAATGATCATGAGCCCGACGGCCAGAGGGAACCCGGCGAGCACACGGAACACCATGAGGCTCCATGAGGGTGATGTTGAATTCCTGGGTTCGCGTGCGGACGCTTCAGACATGTTGCTTGATTGTAAATTACGTGGCGTAAGGGATGAATCCTTCATGGGGTTTTCAAACTTTTCGCATACTCGATAAGTTTGGCTTTTTCTCCCTCGACTTCATTGCTGGGTCCTACCATTTTGATCGTGATGATATCGTCTCCGATCTTCGCGACCAGTCCTGCGAGAGCGAAGCCTTCCACGGGCGGCTTACCCATACCACCGGCGTATAGCCCCTGAGCCTCGACCATCAACGCATCAGCCCCCAGCATCGTGACTTTCGGCAAGTCAGCCAACTCGCTCGCCGTCAGATCTTGCTGGGCGAATTGCTTGCGCCATCGATTCACATTATCGAGCACGGAGCCCTGTGATTTCGAGACATAGACCTCCCCCTTGCCGCTTGCACCGAAAGCGTAATTGAGCAAACGGAATTGCGATGCAGGACGCTGGAGCCAATCGGATGGCGGTGCGTCAAGAAGTGAGCTTGCGGAGCTTCCGCGGAACTGCTCATCGGGACTGGCGAACAATTTCACATCTCCATCCTTGGTGGTGAGCCCCCGCTTTTCCGTCGACGTCACATCCATAGGAGTTTTCTTGCAGGACATCAGAGCCACAGTGGCCAACATCAGGAGAGATGCGATCGGTTTCATGCGGTTGCTTTAGCCTTGCAACGGACGTCGCGCAAGGGCAACTGGTAAAAATATATCATCCTGGCTTCACAAGTCATGGGGTGCAAGGCAGGTGAATGGCCACCATGGAACATTCCGCAGCAACCAGAACCCTAGGACCGTGCTGACAGCGATCCAGCCACATCGCGGTGATAAGACACAACTGCGCTCGCTTTTCTTCCACTCGTGCAAGGTCTGCGTCACCAACAACAAGAGCAACCCGAGTCCTGTAAAAATCACCAAGGCATTCATGTGCAGCGCATCCAGCCATCTGCCATGCAGCAACATCGCGACACATCGGCGACCTCCACAACCGGGACAGAGGAATCCCGTCAAACGGTGGAAATGGCAAGGCGGCATCAAACCCAGCAGTCTCTCATGGGTGATGAACAACACCAATCCGACAATGCCAACGAGAATGCTCAGTAATGTCCAGGGCTTCTGGTGCATGTGCGCATTGATATCTTCGAGAGGGAATAGAGAAGCGCAAACTAAGGAGGACTGGGAATGCTCGGCACGACTCGATAGAAAAAGACCCCTAAGAAAACCAGCGTCGCGATCTGCAATAGCAATCCGAGATAGCCGGTGACCAAACCAGCGATTGCCATTCCCCTACCGGCCATGGGGACATCGGACTCGCGGATTTTTTTGAGCGCCAGATGGCCGCAGATCACGGCAGGAATTGCGGCGATGCCATGAACGTA
>JBJOMZ010000079.1:0-12493 GCA_046052105.1 Verrucomicrobiota bacterium
CGACGCCGGTCTCACCGTAGCCTACAACGAATTGTTAGACCGTGAAAAGGGCGTGAAGATGAACGGCAAGCGCATCGAATCCATCACCACACTCAGCGGCAAAACCTATCGTGGCAAAATGTTCATCGATGCTACCTACGTGGGTGATCTGATGGCTGCGGCAGGCGTTACCTACACCGTTGGACGCGAAGCCGAGAGTCAATATGGCGAGAGCATCGCCGGCGTGCGACGTGGTGACACCAATCCCCGCGTTCACTACACTCAAAAGGATAAGGATCACTTCACCAAGGACGTGGATCCCTATGTCAAGCCAGGCGATCCTGCCAGCGGCTTGCTGCCTTATGTCGTGAAAGTCGATGGACTCACCAATGGCCAGGGTGACAAAAAAATCCAGGCTTTCAACTATAGGGTCTGTCTCACTACTGATCCCGCGTTGCGCATTCCCATCGAAAAACCACCGGGCTACAGGGAGATCGATCACGAATTGCTACTGCGCAATTTCGAGGCAGGAGACATGCGCATACCTGCGCTGATCGAGCCACTGGAGGGAACGGGTTCGAAGGTTGACTGGAACAACATGCATGCGGTGGGATCGGATCATCCGGGTGCGAATTACGAATATCCCGAGGCTTCCTACGCGCGCCGTCGCGAGATCGAGAAACAACATGAGACCTACATTCGCGGGTTTCTCTGGACCATGGCGCACAGTCCTCGTGTGCCTGAGGCGATTCGCAAAAAATCCTCGGCTTACGGTCTGGCGAAAGACGAGTTCACCGATAACGGCGGCTGGCCATGGATGATCTACATCCGCGAGGCGCGGCGCATGGTCGGTGACTACGTCATGACCCAGCATGATTGCGAAGGCAAAAAATCCGCGCCCGATCCGGTGGCTCTGGGATCATTCGGCATGGATTCTCATTGCGTGCAGCATTTCGTTACCGACAAGGGCACCGTGCAGAACGAGGGTGTGATCTGGCGTGTGCCACCCAAGCCTTACGGCATCTCGTATCGCTCGATCGTGCCCAGGGAGGGGCAGTGCGAGAATTTGTTTGCGCCCATTACTCTATCGACCTCCCACGTCGCGCATGGTTCCATCCGCATGGAACCGGTGTTCATGGCCCTTTCCCAAAGCGCCGCGATCGCGGCCAGTCTCGCCATCGAAAAAAACGTTTCAGTGCAAAAAGTCGACTATTCCGCACTGAAGCAGCGCCTGCTGAAGGCGAAGCAGGTTGTCGAGTTCGTTCCGTCACCAAAAGCCAAGCGTTGAGAATCATGAGAATTTGAGTATGGCAGTGCGACAGATGCCACTGCCACGTTAACCCAACTGCCTCGCAGCTTGCAGGGTGTTTTTCATCAGCATGGCGATGGTCATGGGGCCCACGCCGCCGGGCACGGGAGTGATGGCGCGGCATTTGGGCGCGACTTCGTCGAAGGCGACATCGCCGGTCAGTCGGAAGCCTGATTTTTTGCTGGCATCGGGCACGCGGTTGATGCCGACGTCGATCACCACAGCGCCTTCCTTGACCCAATCGGCCTTGACCATTTCTGGGCGCCCGACGGCGGCAACGAGGATGTCGGCACTGCGGCAGAGCGCGGGGAGATCGCGCGAACGGGAGTGGGCGACGGTGACAGTGGCGTTGGCATTTTTTGCCATCAGCAGCAGAGCCATCGGTTTGCCAACGATCATGCTGCGACCGAGTACGACGACGTTGGCGCCCTGGGTGTCGATGCCCGCAGCTTGCAGCAATCGCATGGAGCCAGCGGGGGTGCAGGGGACGAAACCGGTGGGGTCCTCTAACACCAGCTTGGCGACGTTTTCCGGATGGAAACCATCGACGTCTTTGCGGGGGTCAATGGCGCGGATGATTTCCTCTTCGTCGATGTGGGGTGGGGGAGGACTTTGCACAAGGATGCCGTGGATTTTTGGATCGGCATTGAGGCGGTGAACGACTTCTAACAACTCCTGCTGGCTGGTGCTGGCGGGCAATTGAATTTTTTCTGAGTGCATGCCGAGTTCGGCGCAGGTTTTCACCTTGGATGCGACGTAAACGTGGGAGGCTGGGTCATCGCCCACGATCACCACGGCAAGACCGGGTTGGATGCCTTGTTGTTGGAGCTTGGCGATTTCGAGTTGGCACTCGGCGAGAACAGCGGCGGCTACGGATTTTCCGTCAATGAGGTGCATGGAGAAAGGTTAGAGGGTGAGTACGGGTTGGGACAAATCTTTTTCGAGTTCGAGGCGAATGTTTTCGAATTCCTGCTCATCGATTCTGCGCGGGATCGCCACGGGTTCATCGATGGCGAGATGGATGCAGGAAAAAGGTTTGGGGATTTCGAAGCCGTCCCATGTTTTGAGTTTCCATGACGCGGAGCAGGTGACGCGAATCCTCAGCAAGGCGCTGCCGGTGAGCTGGCTCAGTTTCAGCGGACCAGCTTGCAGTTGGCGGAAGGGGCCGCGCGGTCCATCCGGAGTGATGCATATGTCACTGCCGGATTCCAAAGTTTTTTTCAGCTCCAGCAGCGCTGCCGTGGCCCTTCGGGAGGAGGATCCGCGAACCGCTTTCACTCCGTAGGTGCGCAGGGTGTGTTCGATGATGGCGCCATCCTTGCTAGCACTGGTCAGTGCGGTGAGACCGTGCCGCCGCGGGCGTTTGCGGAACCATGCGATGATCACAGGCATGATCTGTCCGTGCCAGAACATCAGAATCAGTGTGTCGTCGCGGTTTTCGATCGATGCCGCATGGTGCCATTTGACGCGCAAGGTGCAACCCAGAGCATGAATCATCCAGCCAGCGAGCGTGCCGAGGATTTTTTCCTTGGTGCCGCCTTTGATGGCGTTGCTTAGCGGGGTGGGTGTGGGGGCAGTCATTCAGTGGATTCTGGCGCGGTGAAGAGTAACGACAAAAATGGCTGTTGCGAGAACATTTATGCTAAGATCCGGATTCGGATGATCATTCATTTCTGACATGCGCGCATGGACGGCGGTCGCTGGAGCGAATCAGGGAATCCTGCGACAAAAATCAAGCGCACATGGGAAGAGGGCAGATCAAAAGAAGGCCTGACGATCGATGAAGGGAGGGAATCAGCCTAGTATCTGCGGAAGTTTCTCGGGCGGTTCACTGGCAAAATGATCCCATCCGCCACTGAGATGCATACTTTCTTGCTTCTCGACCATGCGTCCTATGCAGGTCAAAGCGGTATCAGGAAACGCAAGCGACCATCGTTTCACCAGAGATTTCACTCGTTGCGGCGATACAGTGAAAAGCAACTCGTAATCCTCGCCATCCTGCAGCGCTTGTTGAGCTGTGCAGCCCGGGTGGCAGGGAAGTGAAGTGATGTCGATTTGAAATCCCAGCTTCGATGCCTCGGCCAGACGCGGCAAATCCTGTGCCAATCCATCGGACAGATCCATCATCGCGGTGGCGAAGCGGTTTTTTGCGAGCCATTCGGCTTCAGTCACTCGCGGATTGATATCGAGATGACGACCGGCTAGGGAACCACCCAGCAGTCCCGTGACAAACAGCACATCGTCACATTGAGCTGTGGATCGCAACGTCAACAGGGATTTTTTCACGAGCCCCGAGCCCGCGATGGAAATCATCAACCGCGCGGACTCGCTGACGCGGGTGGTTTCTCCGCCCACGATATGGGCTCGGTGTCGGCGTGCACAGTGCGACATCCCTTGATAGAGTTCTTCAAGAGCGATGATGTCGGTATCGGGAGGTATTCCGAGCGTCACGAGAAACCATTGGGCGGTCCCGCCCATGGCGGCGAAATCGCTCACCACACGGGCGATCGCTTTCCAGCCGACGCGTTGGAAATCCTCGTTGGACAGAAAGTGAATGCCCTCCACGATGGCATCGGTCTTCAAGAGTTGCCAGTGCGTGGCAGAAAATGGCGTCACCGCACAATCATCGCCGGGGCCGACGATGAGGTCGGCAGGGGCTGGCGGCAACTTTGCGAGAAACCGTTGCACCATCGCGTTTTCACCCATGTGGCGTACAGATTTCATGACGTTGGTAGATCGGGGATCAGTCCGGCTCTCATCGCCAGTTGAATGGCAACGGTAGCAGAATTGAAAAAGAAGTGAATGCTGATTGACGCCCAAATCGACCCAGTCCACTCGTAGGCAAGGGCCAGCAGGATCCCTAGCAAAAAGAGCGGAAGCATCAGCGGCACGTTGCCATGACATGCGGCGAAAAGCAACGCGCTGAACAACACACCTGCCGTCTTACCCGCGAACGACTTGGCCACTGGATACAGATAGCCGCGAAAAATCACCTCTTCGGCCAAGGGGGCGATGATGGCTGCGGAAAAAGCCATCAGTCCCACGCTGAGAGAGTCCTTGCTGTGGCGCATCAGGTCTACGGCATCCTGCTTGCTGCTGCTGCCGACGATGCGCTCCATCCAGGCAATGTAACCGGACACGTTGAGAAATCCGAGAACTCCCCACATGGCTAGCACGGCGGCGGGACCGATCCAGAAAAAATAAGGCCATTGCTCCCAGCGCAGCCCCAGCCAGGCGGATGGTTTGATGCGCCAGCGGACAATTGCAATGACGGCTGCTACAAGGACCGCAAACGTCAGCATGTTGCCAAAAAGCAAGGAAGGGGTGATAGTTTCTTCTTGGTTTTTTCCCTCTGCGGTCAAGGTGGCTAGACCGAAACTGATGAAAACCCCGCTCATCAGCAGCAATCCGAGAGCATCGATCGGAGCGCACCACCACGTTCTCACCTTGCCCCATGAGGGCAGCGGTGGTGGGGACTCGGGATGATCAGAACGACGGAAAAACTGGATGGAGATTCCCCCCAGCAATACCAAAAAAGCCAAGCTATAGGCTCCCAATAGCAGACAGGTGGCGGCATCAAGATTTCCGGGAGATGTGTGGCTCACGGGGGAAGCTAGCAAGCACATACCACGATGCCAACTGATTTTCCCACACGTCATTTTTTTCAGCATTCGGCTGATTTTGCTCGATTGAGGCAGGATTTGTGCTACCACATCTCAAGACCATACACATTTTCCTGTGGACTCTACTCAATTTACGCCACCGTCGATCGAGGCGCTGAACAAGCTCCTTCCGACTTATCATTTTCTTGATTTCATCGCACAGGGCGGCATGGGAGCCGTTTATCTGGCGAAACAAGTGTCATTGGACCGCGAGGTAGCCGTGAAGGTCTTACCCCGGGAGTTGAGTGCCGACCCGGAGTTCCGCGCATCATTTCAAACGGAGGCCCGCGCGATGGCCAAGTTGAATCATCCGAACCTGATCAGTATTTATGATTCGGGTGATGTCGATGGCATGTTGTATATCACGATGGAATATGTTCCCGGCAAGTCGTTGTATCACTCCGCCTGGAACAAGAAGGTCGATCCCGCGGAAGCGGGCCGCATCATCATCGCGGTGTGCGAAGGCCTGAGTCATGCGCACGAAAACGGCATCATTCATCGCGATATCAAGCCAGCCAACATTTTGCTCACGCCCAAGATCGAACCCAAGATCGGCGATTTTGGTTTGGCTCAAGCAGTCGGCGTCAAGCACGAGGGCATTGTCATGGGCACCCCCGGGTATGCCGCTCCGGAAGTCATCTCCCATCCCGAGCGCGCGGATCGCCGATCGGACATTTTCGCGGTGGGTGTGATGTTGCATGAACTGCTGACAGGCGAGAAACCCTCATCCCACGTGGCGGCTTCTGCTCTCTGTCAATGCGGACAGGACTTCGATCTGATTATTCAGCGCGCGACCCATCCGAATCCGGTCATGCGTTATCCCGATGCGTCATCGATGGCCCTCGCGATTCGTGAAGCTGTCAAATCAGTGGGATCCTCTGCGGGTTCCGTGCGAGTCAGCAAAACCCCGGCCCGCACCATTGCTCCTGCGCGTGCTGCTGTGGCACCCAAGGTGTTGAGCAAATCTCCAGCGGTTCCCGTTTCTCAAAATCCTGCAAAAACACCACCCAAAACTCCCGCACCCACGAGCGCGGATCCAGCTGATGAAGAGCCGGAGATCCCCGCTCTTGTCGTCTCCACTGGCAACGCCAGTTGGTCCTACTTGCGCAACCTTCTGATCATTGCGGCCTTGGCGGTATTGGTGGTGTTCGTCTATCAGAAATTGCAGATTTATAAACAAGATGTGGCCAAGCGCGAGCAGGCCTACGCGCTCAAGCAGAAAGAGGAGGAGATGCGTCGTCGTCGCGAGGTGGAGAAAGAGCGGGAGGAAATGCAAAACAGGCCTGTGGTCAATCCGAATGTTTCGCCTCCGGAGATCGTGGACAAACCTCAGGACCCACCGCCTACGACAGAAAAGGAAACTGCCATGCAGTCGCTGGATAGGCTGAAATACGATCTCTCTAAGGGCGCGCGCACGGAAATGCCTCTTGGCTCGAAGCGACGGGGCGAATTGGATTTTCTCCTCGTCACGGAGCCGATGTCTTGGGATGCCGCTCTGCTTTTTGCGGAAGAGCACGGTGGCCACATTGCCTTGCCCAGCAGCGAGGATGAGCTGACTTTTCTCGCTTCTTTGCTCAATCATAACGAAACCATCTGGATCGGCGCTGGCCGAAGCGATCGTGAGCAGTGGATCCTGCTGGATGGATCATCATGGTCGATCGAAAAATCCCCGCCGGGTATAGGCAACTACGCCACGCTCTCTCATCTCGGCAATGTCCGCGCTGCCGATGCTTCGCGGGTCTTGCCTTTTGTGATCGCGTGGCATCGCGATGGTTCAAACCCTTCGTCTCTTGCCAACTTGCTGCAGAATACGCGCAAATCGTTGGATACTCATACACCCGTCTTTCCGCCGGGTACCGAATCAGCGGGAGCCCGCCACTTTCTGCCAATCCTACGCCCCATGACTCGAGCCCAGGCCATGGAAATCGCCCAGCAAGCCGGTGCGCATCTGGCAGCACTGAGCAACCGCGAAGAGGGTTATTGGGTGACGGATCACCTCAATGCAGTCAAAGCCGAGCGCGGCATCTGGCTCGCGGGTGAAAAAGCCGGCGGTGTCTGGCAGTGGTCGACCAAAGAACCTTGGACCTACGCCCAGTGGGCTCCCGAGTCCCCCACTGACAACGATGATGCCACATGCCTGGTATTCCTTCCGGAGCGTGGTTGGCACAATATCGGTAAAGAAGAAAAAGCGGATGGGGTGCTTCTCGAATGGAGTAAGGATGCCGATGCTTCGAAAAATACGAATGTGACAATGTCCGATGCTACCACGGGCATCAGCCCCTTGATCAATAAATGTCGTGAATTGCTTGCTTCATCCACCAAGGAGCGCAATGAAAAACATGCGGCGAACGTGAAATCGTTCAATTGGGATCTCGATGTATGGTTGCGCGGTCTAAAACCGTTGGAAAAAATCGAGTGGCAGAACACCATTGAAGTCATCAAGGGCATGACAAGCAAGGGACGGGTTCCCTCTGCGGAAGAAGTCGCTTCCGGTTTTGGCGAGGATATGCCCACCATCCACCCCGGCATTGTCAAGATTCACAACTATTCATATACGAAGCAGAAGGAAATCGATGCCGGCTATGAGTTACGCAATACCAAAATTCGCGATTCTTACGTGGCGAAACTCAAGGACATGGGTTTCGCTGCCCTGAAGTCTGGCCAACAGGATCTGGTGAAACAGCTCAAGGAATACCTCGATGAAGCCGAGGATATGGATGGTTGGGTGCAGTCGATGCTGGAGCAATAATATCGCGAGTGTTTATGTCGAATTCAACCTCCGTTTCGGAACAGAAGCAGCGCACGGCATGGCGTGATCAAAACCATCGCTCCAAAGCGCCATTGATCTTTTTTCTGCTGATGGTGCTGTTGGCCATGAGCACGACCTTAATACTGTTGGAAAAAAACAAGCGCACGAAACGTGTGGCACTGGCCAAAGGCGTCATAAAACCGGAGCCTATGGATGTCAGAACCCCTGCTTCAGGTGATTCATCGAAAAACGCGATGCAGAAAGCCGAAGAAGCCTTGCAAAACGCCGGTTCTGTTCCTGTGATGCCGCGCCATGATGATCCGATCGAATTGATCGCTTCCATAGGAAACGCTCTTGCGAATCAGGATTTTGCCACTGCTGAAAAGCTAATCGGCCAGCGTGCCATGAACGATGAAACGCGCCTGCGCCTGAAAGATATGGTGTTGCGCCAGCAACTGAAGCTCAAAGACCCGAATCCGGTAAGAGAAGTGGGTGAGCTTGAGTTGAATCGGCGTGCCCGGTATGCCCTGGAGCTAACGGATCGCGAACAAGGAAGAGATCGCATCTACTTTGATCTTCTCAAAAACAATGGCCTCTGGGAAGTGGACCGTGTCACCCTGCCTCCACAGGATGGCGAACAGGTTCCTCGTGCCATCATGGTGGATGCTCTGGGCATTACCGATTCGTTTTTATTGGCCGTGCTGAGTCAGAATTTCACACTGGCACGCGAGTTTGTGAATCGCGAAAAAGTTTCGGATGCCACCCTCGCGGGTTTGTGTATTTTGTTTGAAGAGGGGAATTACCGATTGCGTCCGGAGAAACCGTTGCGCGCGATTTTGCAAAAGGAGGACATCACGTCCTACCTTGCCAATGTTCAGGCTGCGGATGGAGCCCAGGCCGCCCAGTTCGCAATCATTCTCAAAAAATCTCCAGCGCGGCCGAATTGGGTGATCGATGAATTGAACCTCGATCATTTGCTCAGCGATTATGCCCAGCGTGTTGCCGGTGGCGATGTCTACTACACTCCACTCATCAAGAATCCTGCCGGTGGCGATACTCTGGTTCTGTATTTCGAGTTCGATGAGGAAAGGCTCACGGTTCGTACCGAGCGACAGTTGGCCATCGTGGCCATGATCCTAAAGACCGATTCGAAAAAGAAAATCCATCTTTCCGGCCACACCGATGCGCTGGGAAGCGCTGGTTACAACCAGGACTTGTCGCAACAGCGAGCCAATGCCGTGAAGGATTATTTGATCAAAAGTGGTGTTGCTGCTGAACAAATCATCACCGCTGCCAAAGGTTTCACCGAGCCGCGCCGTCCCAATGTCAAGGCCAGCGGCGAAGACGACCCCGAAGGCCGCCGCGCCAATCGCCGCACCGAGATCTATCTCGATTTCTAACGTGGCGAAGGCTCCTCGCCTCCCGGCCTCCAACTACGCAGTGCTCAACAGTCTACCCCCGCGGCCATCGCCCACACACTAACGCCTTGCCAGCCCAGAGCATGCTGTTTAATCTCGCGCTGATGTCGCCCGCCGAACAGTTGAAAATCCTTACCACCGGAACCGCCAAAGTTCTATCGGACAAAGAGTTGGCAGAAAAACTCGCTTCGGGTCGCCCGCTGCGGGTGAAACTTGGCGTGGACCCCACGGCACCCGATATCCATTTTGGCCACACGGTGGCACTGGAAAAACTCCGGCAGTTCCAACTTCTCGGCCATCAAGCCGTGCTTATCATCGGCGACTTCACCGCCACCATCGGCGATCCCACCGGTCGCTCGGCCACGCGCCCGCCGCTGACACGCTATGAGGTTCTCGCCAATGCGGAGACTTATACGGCCCAAGCGTTTAAGATTCTGGATCGTGCTAAGACCGAGGTCGTTTACAACGGTGACTGGTTCCGTAAGATGACCTACGAGGAGGTATTGAAACTCAATGGCCGCGTGACCCTGCAGCAGATGCTCCAGCGCGAGGATTTTCGCACCCGTCTCAACGATGGACAGGAGGTGCGCCTGCATGAGTTGCAATATCCCATCATGCAAGGTTGGGATTCGGTGGTGGTGCGCAGCGATGTGGAGATCGGCGGCACGGATCAGTTGTTTAACATTCTCGTCGGTCGTGACTTGCAGAAAGAGGAAGGTCAACCGCAGCAGGTCGTCATGCTCATGCCCTTGCTGGAAGGCTTGGATGGCGTGAAAAAGATGTCGAAGTCCTATGGCAATTACGTCGGTGTCAACGACAGTCCACAGGAAATGTATGGTAAGTTGATGAGCGTTTCGGATGAATTGATGGATCGTTATTACCAACTTCTGTTAGGTGAAACACGCGATCCATCCGGGCATCCGATGGAGGCGAAAAAAGCCCTCGCGCAGAAACTCACGGCCCGCTACCACGATGATGCCGCCGCCCTGGCCGCGCGTGAGGACTGGGATCTGCGTTTCTCCAAGCGCAACCTTGCTGATGCGGATCTACCCGAAATTTCCCTCACCTCCTTACCCTCCGAACGGAACGTCCTGACCGTGAGTGCCTTCGCCTTCAGCAAGGCCTTCGGTTTGGAAAAATCCAACGGCGAATTGCGCAAACAATTCATCACCAGCGGATCCGTGCAGCTCAATGGTGAGAAACTTACCGATCCCAATGGCTCCGTTTCACTCAAGGCCGGCGATGTTTTGAAGTTGTCCAAAAAACACGCGGTGCGATTGGTCGATTGATGATGGTATGAACGATTGGTGGATGCCGGTTTTGCTGATCGCAGTGCTGCTGTGGTTCACACGCCACAGGTGGAAGACGTGGTTTTCTTCGATCAATTTCGGTGAGCCACCTCACCAACCTGGTGAACGCTTTCAGGATTACGATGCCGCCCGCAAACGCCGCGAGGAGCGCGATGAGGTCGACCGCATCCTGGAAAAGATCGCCGCATCGGGCATGAGCAGCCTGAGCGCCAAAGAAAAATCCCTGCTCGAACAAGCTTCCAAACGCGAACAAAGAAATTCCTGAATCATGTCCTTGCCCGTTCTCTACATCAAAGTCGGTTGTCCTTGGTGCGATGAAGTCATCGCTTATCTCGATCGCCATCGCATCGATTACGAAACCATCGTGGTTAGTGGCAATCGTGAGGCAATGGCGGAAATGGTAGCGCTTTCCGGTCAAAGCAAGGCTCCCACCCTCGATTGGCACGGTCAGGTGCTGGCGGATTTCGGCGTGGAAGAACTGGTGCCTTTTCTGCGTAAGGTGAAAGGCTGATTGCCATTCACCTATGAAAATCCTCAGTTTTTTTGTTTCCTGCCTTGCCACGATGCTCCTCTGCCTCGCCGAGGCTCCTCGCGTGGCCATCCTCGGCGATAGCATCACCTACGGCGGACGTTGGGCGACTCTGGTGGAATCTGCCTTGCGCGAGACTCCCGCCTTTTCCGAAGCGGTGATCGTGAATTTCGGTCTGGGCAGCGAGACCGTGTCCGGTCTATCGGAAAATGGCCACGCTGGCGGGAAGTTTCCGCGCCCTTGTCTTCACGAGAGACTCACCCGCATCCTGGATGCCTATCGCCCCACGCATGTGTTGGCCTGTTATGGCATGAATGATGGCATTTACCAACCGCTCGATGACACGCGCCAAAAGGCGTTTCAAGATGGCATGCTGCGTTTGAAAGATGCCGTGGAAAAACAGGGGGGCAGGTTTGTGGTCATCACCGCGCCATTGCATGATGCCGATCATCCGTCGCAAGATCCGCAGCGTTATGATGCCGTGCTCGATGCGCAAGCTGCCTGGTTGCTCTCACAAAAAGGCTGGTCAGTCATCGACATCCGTCCCGACCTGTGCACCGCGATCGCGGAGGCGAAACAGAAAAATCCCGGATTCGTGTACGCCGGTGACAAAGTCCATCCCGGTCCGCAAGGCCATGACTTTATCGCTGCATCCATCGTGAAACAATTGTGGCCCTTGTGGAAACTCCCCGGTGCTCCCACCATGGCTCAAGGTGAGGCCCTGAACATTCTGATCCAACGCAATGCTTTGTTGAAACACGCCTGGTTGACGGAAACCAAACATCAGCGTCCGGGCGTCCCCGCCGGTTTGCCTTTGCCCGATGCCGAAAAACAAGCGGCGGCACTGTGGGACAGTTATCAAAGAGCCCGCATCCCGCAGAAGTGATCGCAGAGGTTCATCGATAGGAGCGCGGACTTCAGTCCAATGCCTTTAAGGATTGGCTATGGCTTTTTCGTCCTAAAAGGACGACTCATGTCAGCCCACGGTGAAGCCATGGGTAACTTCACCTCATAAGATTTTTGCGTCCCAACGGGACGCCTCATCGGGGAACGCGTCGACTCAGAGGATTCAACGACAATATCGAGGATCATACCGATTGATCAAACGGCAGCGTGTCGTTCCATGAATCGTCCCCTTGGGACGTGAAGGTTTTTTGTGAATGAACCCACGGTTGCACCGTGGGCTTTGATGAATCGTCCCGATGGGACGAAATACGAATGCATTCATCATCATTCCGAATCTTTAATGGCATTGGGACTTCAGTCCGCATCAAAATCTCAACTGCGGCGTGATCAATGTGTGCGGATTGGCAGAAGTTGAAAGATCAAACAACATCATCCCGGTAATGATATGCATGGCCGATTCATCCCTTTCGACACGGCGTGATTTTTTCCGTGGCACCTTGTTGGCAGCGGCGGGGATTACCCTGAATATGCCGGCGCTGGCTCGCAATCCCCGCAAGGGAAAGATGCGCATCGGCATGATCAGCGACGTGCATCAGGACATCATGCACGATGCCATGGACCGCCTGCGTGC
>JBJOMZ010000080.1:0-12226 GCA_046052105.1 Verrucomicrobiota bacterium
CCGTCACTGAGTTTCTCAATGCTGGAGGTCAGGTCGTGTTTTTCCCTCCCATGGATAACAGCACTCTTACTTTCCTGAATATCCGCTGGTCGCCGATCAGCAAGGCACCCCAAGGAAAATTTTTCATTTTGCAGGATTGGAATCACGATGACGGACTACTGCGCGACACGCTGAACGGCGAGCCACTCGCTGGGCAAACCTTCCGCGCCATAAACAAGCAAGTCCCGGAAGGGCCTGCAGGAACCAGCACACCTCTCGCCACCTGGGACGACAACACGCCCTTTCTCTCGCGCATCGTGCTGGAACGTGGTACGGCCTGGTTTTTCTCCTCCACCCCGAACTACACCTGGAGCAATTTAGGTGACGCCCATTTGCTGCTGCCGAGCATCCAACGCGCCGTATTAGCCGGATCCACGCGATTCGATGCCGCATTGTTAGCGGAAGTAAACCGCGGCGAAGCACTACCACGCAATACCGAGACACGTAGTCGCATCGATGACTTCGCGGAACAAGCGGATGTGGACTCCACTCATGCCGCTGGCGTCTATCGTTTCGGCGAACGGGTGATCGCCGCCAATCTCCCGGCGGCAGAATATGATCCACTCGCTCTGCAACAAAGCGAACTCAAGCCTCTTTTCGATGGCATCCGCTACACGATTTTTGAGGAAACAGCCGCAAACACGGCGGACAGCGAGGAAAGAGAAATCTGGAAGCTGTTTCTCGCCGCCGTATTGTTTTTCCTGATCACCGAGGCCTTGCTATGTTTACCCAAGGTTTCTGCAGCCACTAAATCGCGCGCGCCTCTTCCTGTCTAACTATTTTTCGCCCCTGTGAATTTCCATCTCCATCACCTGCATTTCTCCCCCACGCTGCCCGTGCTGCTCACGGGTCTGGTGGCGATCGTGGTCGTAGCGGTTCTTTGCGTCATGGGCTATCGTCGCAGTCCTAACAAAAAACGCGGTGCCTTGCTGGAGGGTCTGCGTCTTTTCATCACCCTACTGGTGGTCGCCCTGATGTTCCAACCGGAATGGCTCACCGTCATCGATCCCAAGACCAAACCTCGCATCGCAATTCTCTGGGATGATTCAAAGTCGATGCAAACGACCGATGCAGCACTGCCCGAGATTTTTTCGCCAAGTCAAGAAATCGTCACACGAGCCGAGTTTGCAAAAAAGCTGTTAGATTCCGACCTCTGGAATACTCTTTCCGCGCAGGGACAGAACGAATTGATCACAAGAGGGTTCTCCAAACCGCCCGAGGATCCAACGCAGCAGGCTGCCTCTGGCACCGACCTAACAAAACCGCTGGAAGAAATGCTAGAGCAGGAAACCAACCTGCGCGCCGCCATTGTGATCTCGGATGGCGATTGGAACATCGGCCAGCCACCGGTTTCAGCCGCACAAAAATTCCTCCTCCGCAAGATCCCCCTATTTACCATTCCCGCCGGATCGAAAGTCCGTTTACCCGACCTTGATTTGCTCGCCGTGAACGCGCCGACCTATGGCATCGTCGGCGAGAATCTGCAGATCCCCTTCACCATCCGCAGCAGCCTCGACCGCGAGGTTCGCACGATCCTACGCGTGCGCGATGAAACAGGCAGGGAACGCACCAAAGCCATCACGCTGCCACCGAACAAAACCACCTACGACACCATTCTGTGGAAGCTGGAAAAAGAAGGATCCGCCACCATGGAACTTTCCTTCCCCACCGCCCAGGGCGAGCTGGTGCCGTCGAACAATTCACGCAAATTCACCATCGCAGGCAAACCGGAGAAGATCCGCGTTTTGGTGGTCGAATCCCTACCGCGTTGGGAATACCGTTACCTCCGCAACGCGCTATCCCGCGATCCTGGCGTGGAGCTTTCCTGCCTCATGTTCCACCCGCAGTTGGGCATCGGTGGAGGGCCGGACTACATCGAAAAATTTCCTGACAAGATCGAAGATCTGGCCAAATACGATGTGATTTTTCTCGGCGATGTCGGCATCGGAAATGATCAACTCACCAAGGATCAGTGCAAACTCATCCGCGGCTTGGTGGAAAATCAAGCATCGGGACTGGTGTTCCTTCCCGGACCGCAAGGCAACCAATTCTCGTTGCTCGATACCGAGCTCTCCGACCTCCTGCCTGTCGTCCTGGACACCTCGAAAAAAACCGGCATCGTGGAAACCAGCGCATCGCCACTGGCGCTGACATCCGACGGTGCCTCGTCGTTGCTTACGATGCTGGGCGATACCGAAGAGGACAATCCCATCGTTTGGCGCAGTCTTCCTGGGTTCTACTGGCATGCCCCGGTCGAGCGGGCCAAGGCCGGCACCACCGTGCTCGCCGTGCATGCGAACCGCAGCTCGGGGAACTACGGGCGCATTCCTCTCATCGTCACCAAGACCGCAGGCAGCGGAAAAATCCTGCATATGGGCATCGACTCTGCTTGGCGTTGGCGACGTGGTGTAGAGGACAAATACCATTACCGTTTCTGGGGACAAGTGGCGCGCTGGATGTCCTACCAGCGGAATATGGCCGCCGGCCAGCGCATCCGCATCTTTTATACTCCAGAACGCCCCTCGCCCGGAGACACCGTGACTCTCCATGCGAATGCTTTCGACAAAAACGGAGCCCCCTTGCAGGATGGCAAGGTAAATCTGACCCTCGTCTCACCCAACGGAGCAAGCCGCGTGCTCGACCTCGGTAAGGACGACAACTCCTGGGGAAGTTTCACTGGGCGATTCACCATCGATGCTCCCGGTGCGTGGAAACTGAGCGCGGGCATTGTGGATGACGATACCAAACCGGTCGAAACCACGTTGCTCGCACAGACTGTCGACCTAGAAAAAACTGGCCAACCCGCGCGTCCGGAAGTCCTTGAGGAAATGTCACGCATAGCCCGGGCCCGAATGATCCAGCCCGACGCACTGCTTGACCTGATTCGCGAAATCACCGCCCTTCCCGAACCTCGCCCCTTGGAGAACCGTATTCCCTTGTGGCATCACTGGGCCGTGATCAGCGCCATCATCACCCTGCTCGCGCTATTCTGGGTCGCCCGCAAATTCAACGGACAATTCTAACGCCACGGAGCGCGGACTTCAGTCCGCTTCCACTGCACCGCGCATGAAGGCCTGAAGATTTCACGTGGCAATCACCTAGTTCTCTGCTACCTTGTTTTCACCTGATGTTTGAAGTTCGAGAACGCCCTGAAATGGTCGAGCGCGCGATGCTCGTCAGCATTTATTTTGACCCACGCGAGGAGGATGAGGCCGCTTCACTCTTAGAGGAACTCCACGAGCTGGTAGAAACTCTCGGCATTGGCATCGTGCACAGCGTATTCTATCGCAGCCGCGATATGCACAAACAATACCTCTGCGGCACCGGTAAGGCGCAGGAAATTGTCGACCTCGCCCGCGCCTACGAATGCGACGTAATTATTTTCGATAACGGCCTCGCACCTGCTCAGCAGCGGTCGTGGGAAAAACTTGCCAACATCGCCGTGATCGACCGCGAGGAGGTAATTCTCGATATTTTCAACAAGCGCGCCCACACCCGCGAAGCACGCATCCAGGTGGACCTAGCGCGCATGCAGTATGCCCTGCCACGGATGGCGCGCATGTGGGGTCACCTTGACCGCGAAGGCGGTGGTGGCAGCAGCGGTGGTGGCGCGGCGAACCGCGGGATGGGAGAAAAACAAATCGAAGTGGACCGACGCTTGGCTCACACGCGCATCGATCGCCTCAAACGAGAACTGGAGGACGTTCGCAGCCAACGCAAAACCCAACGCAAAGAACGCGAGAAGATGGGTACAGCCCACGCCGCCATCGTCGGTTACACCAACTCCGGCAAGTCAACCTTGCTGAACAAACTCTCTGGTGCGGAGGTCCTTGCCAAGGACATGCTCTTTGCCACCCTCGACACCACCACCCGCCGTATCGACCTGCCTGACGGCCAGTCGCTTCTGCTCACCGACACAGTCGGTTTCGTGCGCAACCTTCCCCATCGACTGGTCGAAGCGTTCAAGGCTACGCTGGAAGAAGCTGTGCTCGCCGATTTCCTGATCCACGTTCTCGACTGCTCCTCGCCCGAAATCGACCGGCTTTACGATACCACACTCGAAGTGTTGGATGAACTCGGTGCCGGTGACAAAAAAATCATCACCATCCTCAACAAGTCCGATCTTCTCCACGATCCAGTGCAGCGCCTATTGTTAGAAAATCGCTATCCTGGAGCCATTTTCACTTCGGCAGCAAGCGGTGAGAATCTCGACGGTTTGCTTAAACTCTGTTGCGAAGCACTGGCGGATCGCATTTGCAAACAATCGTATCGCATTCCCCAGACGCGCGGAGACGTTCTCAACCTGCTTCATCGCGATGCCAAAGTGATCTCCACCGATTACGAGGACAACGATGTGCTTGTCGAAGCGATTGTGCCCGCCTCCATCGCGGGGAAATTGCAAGCCTTCGCTACCAACGATTCTTCCGTGCCCCAGTCATGAAGCATCTCCCCTGCATCTTCCTCGCTTTCTTTTCCATGCTTTTGCAGGCACAGGATACCGCTGCCCGCGCGCCACAGCGTGCGATCCTTGTCAAACCGCACATCATTCGTGCCGTGCCTTTGCTTGACCCGGAATCAGTGCCACTGGCGAAACCGCTGGAAAGCGATGCGACAACGCAAGGCAAACCCACTGGACTCGATGCCGTGCGATTGCAGATTTTTCTCGATCAACAAAACTTCGGTCCGGGCGTGATCGACGGCAAACCAGGTCTTTTCACTGAGCATGCCGTGATGTCTTGGAACGAAGTACAGGGCCATGCACATCAGGACTGGTCTGCCGCACTGACAGCGTCCCAAAAGGCGGTCCCCGCCCCACTCATTACTGTAACTGTGCCTCCACTCAATGAAAAATGGGTTAACCCCAAACTCTCCAACGACCGCATCCAGCAATCGAAAGCGAAACGCCTCAGCTACCGCAGCGTTGGCGAATTGATGGCAGAGCGTTACCATACAGATGTCGATTTTCTCATCGAGATCAACGGGGAAAAAAAGATCTTCGGTCTCACGGTTGGTCAGGAAATCCAAGTTCCTAACGTACGACCATTTGAAATCGAAAAAATCACTGGTGTGCAACACAAGCGTGATGAGGACAAAGCACAGCGCCATGTGGTAGTGGACACGAAACGCAACCAGATGAGGATTTTCGAAGCCGCTCCGGTGGCCTTAATCGTCGCCGAGGATAACGCTCCTGGAGTGGCCAAACCTGCGGCCAACCGCTCTCTCATCGCCTCCTTTCCCATCACTCCTGGTAAACCGCAGTTCATTCACTACGGCATGTGGGAAGTGCGCACTGCGGTGGAGTTTCCCGCCTGGCGCTTTGACAAATCGCTATTAGAAACTGGAAAGCGCAGCAAGGATACCTCCAAAATCTATGACCTTCCCTCGGGACCTAACAGCCCAGTGGGAGTGATCTGGTGCGGACTCAACAAATCCGGCATCGGCCTCCACGGCACCGCGGATCCAGAAACGATTGGCCGAGCCCAATCCGCTGGTTGCATCCGCCTCGCCAACTGGGATGCCATCCGCCTTCCCCAGCTCATCAGTCCGGGAAGCTCGGTGGAGATCCGTTAGAGAAAACACGAGTCGCTCAACGCAAAAAACAAGAACGAGCTCCCATCAATTTCGTCCTTACACGATACCTCTAAAAAGTGACATGTTGTGTCACATACGTGATTTGTTTGTCACAGATTCCCATTTGGTCATCGCAAGAGATATCCATATTTTGGCGAAGCATCGTAGAAATGCGCACAAGATATGAAGCCAAAATTCAAACACCACTTATTCGTTGCGGCCTTCATGGGCATCACGCAAGTTCCACTCTCCGCTCAGGTGACAGGCCTGCGCCATCATCAAGCCATCCCCCTCGGAGTTGCCGCGGGTGAGGTCGTGTCATTCTCTCCCACGAATGATACTCTCGCTGTTACGGACAACTCCGCTGGCGGCATTCGCCTGATGCGCCACAATGGCACGCAGTTTTCCAATCACGCAACGGTTGACGTCTCGGCATGGTTTGCTGCAAATCCTGTGGCAGGTTTTGTCTATAGTGACGTCACGAGCGTGGCTCTTGACAAAGACGGATCCGGCTTGGGCGTCGCCACGGCCATCAACGCATCGAACGTCGACGTGGGAGGCACCAACTACACGACCTCCGTGCCACAATTGGGACGTTTGGTGTATTTCAATCTGAACGACGGAACCGTTCTTGGATCAGTGCCCGTGGGATATCATCCCGACATGGTAACCATCAAAAATGGAAAAATCGCTCTCGCGAACGAAGCTCAACATGCCTGGAATGGCAGTGGGGTCAATGTTAGCGCTTTTGACTCCGTACAACAACCGGGATCCATCAGCTATATCGATGCCACTGCAGTGACTTCCGGAAACATCGCGACTTTCGATTTCTCCACACTGGTCGTGAATACCGTGGACTTCAGCGGTGTGCCTGATCTGATTTCCGGCCTGCGTGATCACACCTCATTCGAACCAGCAAACACCAAGGAGAAGTATTTCCATATAGAACCGGAGTATGTTGCATTTTCGCCTGACAACTCGAAAATTTTTGTAGGTTTGCAGGAAAACAATGCCATCGCCACTTTTGATATCGCTACACTCTCGTGGGAAAAGGTGAGCGACTTGGGACAGAGATCGATTACCATTGACGCCTCTGACAACGACGATCTCTACGATCTGAGCAACGCGGCATTGGGATTGCCTATGCCCGATTCCATCGCCACTTGGGAAAAAAATGGTGTTACCTATGTCATCACCGCCGATGAAGGAGATGCGCGAGTAGACGATGGTGATATTCAACGATTTGCTTCAGCCGTTACCACCTACGGTCTGGCAACTGGATTCACGGCTTCCACCAACAATAACGACTTTGGCCGTCTGAACATTCTCAGAGACCAATCACTGAATGGTCCGGTTTTCCCGACCACCGCTCCCAACTCCGATATCAGCAAGATCGTCAGCATGGGAAGTCGCGGTCTTTCCCTCTGGAAAAAAGAAGCGGACCATTCGCTGAGCTTCGTGTCGCATCTACCGCTCGAATCCGAGTTGTTTCAACGTGATCCACAACGTCACAACGCAAACGATGGCGGGCTAAAAACGGCTTATGATGCCCGCTCCGATGACAAAGGACCAGAACCCGAAGCCGTTGCAGTGACCACTCTCGCTGATGGAACGGTCATCGCTGTAGCAGGTATGGAGCGCCAGAACGGCGTGATTGTCGTGGATATCACCAACCCTGCCTCTCCTCAAGTCATCCGCTACATCAACGACAGCGATAAGGGGCTAAGATCACCTGAAACGATCACGATTGTAGATGCCGCGGACAGCCCGACCGGAAATACTATGGCCATCGTAGGTTATGAAGGCATTATCGACAGCAGCGTGGCTGGGGGAGTCGGTGTTTATGAAATCAATCCTCCGTCCTTCCGCTTGCAAGTCTTGCACGCATCCGATATGGAAGCAGATACTTCCTCGATCGGCACCGCACCACAATTTGCAGCACTGGTTGACAAACTCGAGGATGCAGCAGGAAATCACGCTTCTGTGACGATCGGGGCAGGCGACTGCTTCATCCCAGGTGCCTTCCTCTCGGCCGGAAATGACATTTCCACACGCAACGCACTGAAAACGGCACAAGGTTTCGTTTTTGGATACAATGCCAGCGGTGTTGATTTGCGCGAAAACCCCGGTCGTCCGGATATCGCTATTATGAACTCCATCGGTTTCGATGCTACCTGCATCGGCAACCACGAGTTTGACCTCGGTGCTACCGAGTTCGCCAATATCATACTGCCCGATTCACGGACCAGCAAAACGACCATGCGTCACTACGGTGCTGCATTCCCGTTCCTCAGTGCGAACCTTGACTTCAGCGCTGTCGTTACCGTGCCAAGCGCTGTGACTGATCTCGCACCTCGATTCACCAGTGAGATCCGCAACATCGGTGCCTTCGCACCGCATCCGGGCGAGAACTATCCTGGTCTCAGTGCATCTCCGACCAACGCAAAACTCGCTAAGTCCGCGATCATCGAACGCGGCGGTGAAAAAATCGGCGTTCTCGGCGTGACTCCACCCGACCTCGCCAGTATCTCCTCGCCCGGTCTAGTCACTGTCACCGGACCTACTGGTGCGGTCGTTGTTTCCCCTCGCACCTATGACATTGATGCCCTCGCTGCTCATTTGCAACCCACAGTGAATGCTCTTGTGAGTGCCGGATGCAATAAAATCATCATGGCAACGCAATTGCAACAGCTCATCAATGAAAAACTGCTGGCTGCCAAGCTGCGCAACGTCGACATCATCGTAGCGGGCGGCTCTGGCACCATCATGGCCAAGCCCGGAACCACGCTACAGCCAGGAGACAGCATTGCGGAAAACTATCCTTACACCACCAATGACCTCGATGGCAAAACCGTCGCAGTCGTCAGTGGCGAAGGCCAGTATCAATATCTCGGTCGCTTGGTGGTGGATTTCGATGCACAAGGCAACATCACGAACATCGATTCCGCCAGCAACAACATCACCGTCAATGCCGCTGCGGTAACCGAAGCATGGGGCGCACAGGACCCCTATGCAACCGGCACAAGGGGTGGAGCTGTCAAAGCTGTGACGGATGCCGTGAATGCGGTCATCGTCGCCAAAGATGGACTCATCATTGGAAAATCATCCGTTTATTTGGAAGGACGCCGCACGAATGTGCGCCAACAAGAAACCAACCTCGGAAATCTTTCTGCTGACGCGAACCTCTGGTATGCGAAGCAGATTGACTCCACTGTCGAAGTATCCATCAAAAACGGCGGCGGTATTCGCAATTCGATTGGCTCTGTCGATACAAACGGTGTTCCTCAGCCCACTGCGGCGAATCTCAGTGCTTCAAAACTAGCGGGCGATATCTCGCAACTTGATTTGGAAGACTCCCTGAAATTCAACAACAACTTGACCCTACTCACAGTAACGGCAGCTCAGCTGAAAGTTCTGTTGGAGCATGGTGTTCAAGGTAGCAACGGTGCAGGAGCAGCCAACAACACTCCTGGACAGTTCTGTCAGCTTGGGGGAATCATGGTGGTGGCTGATCTGGCCGAGACGGCCGTCAGCTACACAAGCTCAGGAACTCCTTCACAAATCAGTTCGGTCAATGGCGGATCTCGCATCCGTTATGCGGCTCTGATCGATGCCAACGGAGACCCAACCGAGGTTCTTGTATCGAATGGAGTGGTTCTCAATCCGAACCGTTCGATCCGTCTGGTGACGCTGAACTTCCTTGCGAACAGCTCACCTTCCGGTTCGGACTTCGGTGGAGACTCCTATCCATTCCCATGGGCGATTCGCAATAACACCTCGGCAAATCGAATCGATCTGACGACGGATGGTTCCGCTAACGCTTATACGAAGGCAGTGAGCACCATCGGAGGAACCAGTGGAGCCGGCACCGAACAGGACGCCTTTGCAGAATACATGCGAGCCTTCTACAACGTGACGGCTTATGGCAATGCCGACAACATCGTGGGCTTGGATCGTCGCATTCTGCAAGGCACCACCGATAGTGATGGTGATGGACTGAGTAACATCTTCGAGGTAGCTTCGCTGAATCTCGACCCCGATGTGGCCCATACCTCCACGCAGGTGAACGCCGCCATGACGAACCTGATCAATACCAGTCGTAGCGCTGGCCAGACCGACGTGACCTCCAATCCGGGTAGCTTCAGCCTCTACACTGCTGACTCGATCCAAGATCTGCGCGGTGCAGGAAACATGATGGTTCAGGTGCAGGGCGGCAACGTTACCCTCAGCCTTCCCATCGAAAAATCTAGCACACTCCAGCAGAACAGCTGGGAAGCTGCGGGTGAACTCGACATTACGTTCCCGAAAATCGAGAACAAAGAGTTCTATCGATTGATTCTCCCACAATAATCTTCTTGTGGAGTTCTCTCCCCCTCGCACCAACCCGCCCGGTCATTCACCGGGCGGGTTTTTTTGGCGAATGATCATGGACTGATGAGTGAGCTTGCGATTCGCATGCCGCCGCGCAGCATGGTTCTGAAATACACATGCATCTAACGCAGCAGCACTTGCAGCGTGATGGAAAAATAATCCTCGTAATTGCGCGGCCACTCATGACCTGTGCCGGGAAATTCGTATTCATGCAGCATGGCTTGTTTCCCTTCCAGAGCCGGGCGCCAGGACTGCACGCGCGAACGCGGACCGGATCCTTCCCCGCTGATCCAAGTGAAAAAATAACGCTGTCCCGTTAATGAAGGCTGATTCTGCAATCGCTCGACAAGACCACTGGCATAACGCGATCCTGGGCTCATGGAAATGCATCCACGATATTCTTTCGGCTGAAAAGCGGCGAGCTCCGCGGCGAGTTGACCACCTTGGGAAAAACCTACTGCCACCAAACGTCCGGGGGCGACCAACACATGTTTGCTACTGCGTAGAATCGCGTTTACTACGTGTTGCCTATCCTTATCGAAACTCTCGGTCCACATGAAGGCATGCCGACCGAGAGGCCGGCGACCACTGATTCCGAGGAAAGCGATGTTTTGGGTATTGCTGATTTTTTGAAAATCCGCACCGGCAAAATCCTCGGGCAGCGATCCATAGCCATGAAGGCCGATGACCAGTGGAATCGGCGACTTCCCCTCATATGAGTCCGGCAATGTCAGAACATCCCGATAGAACGTCGTCTGTTGCCACTGCGCTTCACAGGCACGGAGAAACTCTAACAATTTGGCCCAACGGCCATCGGATTTCAAGCTCGTGAACCGTTGATCCGTAGTCAACTCCCCCACATCACACACATCCTCACGCGCCGCACGTTGTAGCCAATGGATAGCCGCATCATTTTGGCCCACTTTGGCACAACGGGCAGCAAGATCGAAAAGGAAATCCGGACGCTCTGTCTTATGGGCCCACCAGCTGAGCACTTCGATTTTTTCCGTATCACTCTTCTTCGCGGCAAGAAACTGGCGCACCTTGGCAGGAGCTTCCGCCATCGACCAACCGATGTCCTTCGGCGCTGGGGCCTTGATATCATAAAGCGCTGCTGGCAGTGACTTGGGTAACTCAGCCTCGAAGACCATCGTGTTGCCCAAAGACACACTCATGCCAAAGCCAGCAAACATCATAATCCATTTCATGAACATAGACTGACGGATTTTTGACCGAACAGCAAGTGGCATCGGATCAGCGAATCGCTTTCATCACTTGTTCGCTTTGAGCATGAGTCCAGCGCAAGGATGTTTTCCCGGTGCGCTCGATGCGCAGCCAAGTGCCCTGCGATGTCTTGATCGCTTGACCCGGCACGAGGTCATCCGTCACGTCAGCAATCGCCGAACCCAACGCACAAAAAGCCTGCAGCGCCTGTTCGGTGGATTCCTCATCACGAAGTTCGATACACCAGACCAAGTGATGCGTGCGATCATCGGTGGCGAACAAACGCCACGCATCGTTGACCCATGCTTCCGATAGATCGCGCGCAGCTTGCACATCGCCTAGTGGATCCAGCCACAAACGCAAACCGAGAGCGCCGCCGGAATCCTCTGCCACCATTTCACCGAGAGTATCGGGTAATACCACGCGCCGATCCAACTGATCGCGCTCGAACAAAAACATCACATCGCTGGTATTTTGCGGTGGTTGTCGCAGCGCGCCGAGCAAGCTCTCACGACTTTTTAATAACAACTGATCGGCATAGGTTTTGCCTTCGATTCCCAAAAAGGATGACAATCCTTGAATGAAAGGTGGGAGACTTAGCAGCAACTGGCTCGCCTCGGCGTCTTCTTTCATCGACATAAAGCCGATGACGCGAGCGTTATCCTGAAAAAACTTCGACTCCACCCCAGCTGCCACACCAGCGTGCAGGGCATCGCGCGCGCGAACTTCATCATCGCGCAGGGTTCCTTTGGCCATCGGGAAATGCTGTTCTAACAAAATACGAGCTAACACTCGCAATAGGGACGCCTGATCCGGCACGTTGGCCATTTGAAAACGGTCGGTCACCCAGCCCTCACCACTGACCTCATCGAACCAAGCACGCGCGCCTACAGACCGCAGCGCGGCAAGCTGCCCTACCAGATTGTCCTCGGCACCGAGCCAACCGATCAACTGATAGGCTTTTTGTCGGTCTTCCAGAGATCCCTCGCCATAGCGAGCCTCCAGCGATGCCTTCACGCGA
>JBJOMZ010000081.1:0-11975 GCA_046052105.1 Verrucomicrobiota bacterium
CTTTCAGCATTACCAACCTTGCGAATACTTTCACGGGTGACATCACCATCACGGGCGGCAGAGTCAACTTTAGTGGTGATGGCAGCTTAGGCAATGCCAGCAACGATGTAACCATTGATGGAGGTGTTTTTTCTACGGCAAGCAACACCAGTTACACCGTAAGTTCCGGGCGTGTTATTTCTCTTGGAGATGGAGCGGGTTCCGCGATCAATACGCAAGGCACTTCCATCCTCACGGTCACCAATGGTCTGGTGAACAAAATAGGAGAGACGGGTAACCTCGTTAAACAGGGAGCAGGAACCCTCTCTCTGATTGGTGCCAATGGCTATACGGGTAATACAACGATTTCTGCAGGAACGCTCAGATTCGGAGGTAGCAGTTCTCTCGGGAGCGGGAATTACTCTGGAAATATTAGTATCGCCTCGGGAAGCCAACTTTTATATGAGAGCTCTGCCTCACAGAATCTAAGTGGCACGATAAGCGGTGCTGGTAATGTGGTAATCAGTGTCGGAACTGTAAGGCTCTCTGGTGCCAATTCACTCACAGGTGGATACACGGTGAAAAATGGTGGGGTCTTGAATCTCACCAACAATTCTTCACTGAACGGAGCGTCAACCCTTACTCTTGAGGCGGGCTCTACCATTGACAATAGCTCCAATGGTGCCATTTCCATCGGTAGCAATGCGACGAAATCGATCACGGGTAGCGTGACGTATCTGGGATCGGGCAACCAAACTCTAACGATGGGTGGTGGTGCCACATCACTCACGGGTGTCGGTGGTTCCGTCCAATTCAATGTGGTCTCAGGTGAATTGGCCTTTAGCTCTAATACCACATCCTCAGGGGTGTCGCTCGAAAAAGACGGTGTGGGCACGCTCACATTTACCAATCTCCAGTCCAATGCTCTTAACGGAACAACTTCGGTCAACCAAGGAACGTTGCGCATTGTCGGTAATTCCAGCTTGGGTAGCAACCTGATCAGTTTCGATGTTCAAGCCGGCGCTACTCTCTCCCTGGATGGCAACCTGAGCTGGAATGGTGACTACATTCTTCGCAACAATTCTCAGCTTATTCGCCAAACAAGCAGCGTGATCTCAGCCAATGCCACTTACGCAGCAAATCGCACGTTGACTTCTGCCGATGGTCTTACCAACGGAAAGCATACCATACAGTCTGGCTATACGATTACTGCAACATCCGATCTTTTTGGTAGCGCTCCTGGAGTTGCTGTGGATGATCGCATTGTCATGGAGGATGCCTCCAGCATCCGCAGCACAGGCACTTTTTCGCTTCATGAAAACAAAGGTGTGATGCTAATGGGCTCAGCTACCATTGGCGCGAGTGAGGGGCAGATGCTTACAATTGATAGCGCTATTTCTGGTGAACAGGGAATTTTGGAAATTGGAGGAACCAACGCGAATGGGGCAGTAACTCTGAATGGAGCCAACACTTACTTGGGTTCCACCAGTGTCAGTTCTGGCACTCTTTTGGTCAACGGATCTCTTGCTTCTTCTCAGGTTACCGTAGCTTCTGGTGCAGCATTTGGCGGCACTGGCTCCATTGCTGGAAATCTTCACTTTGATGAAGGGTCGCTCTTGCATATTGCAAACTTAGGGCAATCGTTCGCCGTTGAGGGTGAAATTAGTTTTGGTTGGCAATTTGGTATCGCCGATCTTACGGGCGTGAACTGGAACGATGTGCAAGAAGGCACATACACCATAATTTCCACAGGACAGAGCTTCGAGGGTCTTGTATCGAATTACGGTATCGACAACACCTACTGGTTCGGCAACGGACGCGGTGCTTACTTTGAAACGGGTAGTTTGGCCATGGTGGTGATTCCTGAGCCCAGCGTGGCGATTCTCACCGGACTCGGCGCACTGGCGATGTTGCGTCGGCGTCGCAGCGATTCTTGATCGAAACGTGACGGTTTTTTCTTGGCAGAAGGGAAGCAGCCACACCATCTTCCCTGTGATGAAAACACTCTGGTTTTTTCTTGCTCTGATCGTATCGGCAGTCGGCCAGGATGTGCCACTGCAAGGGCAACTGGAGCAAGTATACGGCAAATGGCGTAACGCCATGATCCAGAAGGATTATGCGGCATGGTCCGGCATCACCGCGACCCACCGTCAAGTCATCGCGAAAAACCGCCTGAACTCGGAGCGTCGCGTTTTCCCGCGAGGGATTTTTGAAGTGCCCGCCGTTCCTCCCGCGCTCACAGGTCTGAAAAACGTGCAAGCCAAGCGCAACGGACGGACCGCGAAGTTTGTCTATTTTGGCAAAGTGGATTTCGGAGTGGGTGGTGAGCCGACGGATAATCTTCTGGTGATTGATTTTGTTCAGGAAAACACTGGGTGGAAGTATGATGCTGCGGAATATGTGAATCTCGCAGCCTTGCCCGAGGTGCGTGAGGAATTGAAGCGCGGTGATTTGGCATACATTACGAAAACACCTGAATTCATGCCAAATGGAATTGCGCCCCGAGTGCCCGTGGCTGTCCCGGTAGCGAAATACATCGCCAAGGTCTATGTCTTTTGTCCCGGCCGCTCTGTGGATGTGACGGTGAATCGTGTGAGCCAGCATCGTTTCGGCAACGCCAAGGAAGCGGAGTTGGTGATGGGTGGGGTGGTCGATGGCAAGAACGAGATACACTACTCCGTCAAAGGACTGCCTGGTGGAAATGGCAAGGAGGCGATGTCCATCCGCGTGTATGCGCTATCCCAGATCGAGGGTGTCATGCCGATCAAAGCCTTCGAATACCAAGTGCCCGAGGGCGGCGAGATTCAGGGTTCGGCGACAGCCACATTTCACTTGGATGCCGCCATGTCCAAAAAGTTGTTAGGGAAATGATATTGTGACGCGTTGGATACTGGCCTCATCCTCACCTCGGCGCATCGAGTTACTGCAGCGCGCAGGAGTTGCCGTGGAAGTAATTCCCTCGGATGTCGTGGAATTGCATGATCCTGATTGGGACTTTCGCGCTCTTTGCGTGGAGAATGCGCGCCGCAAGGCTCGTGATGTGGCCGCACGTCATCCGGGATCATGGGTGATAGGGGCAGACACATTGGTCAGTCTCGATGGTCAACCGTTGGGCAAGCCGGCCGACGCGACAGAAGCCAGGGCGATGTTGAAAGCGTTGAGCGGGCGGGTGAATCACGTTTGTACGGGAGTGTGCGTGATCGCTCCCGATGGCAGTGAGTGGGGTTTTTATGAGGTTACGGAAGTCGAGTTCCTGACATTGAACGATGAGACAATCGATCGGTATAGGGAACGGGTCTATACCCTCGATAAAGCCGGCGGCTATGCTGTGCAGGAATGCGCTGAGATGATCATCGCCGAGGTGCGTGGTGATCGTGACAACGTCGTCGGGTTGCCTGTGTCCCGATTGCTGCGGGAGCTTCGCGAACGCGGGGCAGATTTTTGATTTTGCAGATTGTGTTGACGGGTGGATGTCGTAAAATCCGACTGTGTCGCACGCGCGCTTTCAGATTGAAGAGATCTTGTCTCAGGATACCCATGGCGCGGTATTTCTCGCTACGGATGGAGAGAGCGGCCGTGAGGTGCTATTGCAGCGGTTTTTTCCATTTGGTGCGGGTGAGCATGGGTTGGAAGCAGACGAGCGTGTGGCGTATGATCAGGCGATCCAGAAAATGAAGCAACTGATGCACCCGAATCTGCGACCTGTGATCGAGGGGGGATCGGATCCGGTGGACGGCATGCCTTTCATTGTCACGGAGATACACCGAGGCATGAGTTTGGGGGAGTATCTCCGTCACTGCGAGTTGACGGTGGCGCAAGGGAGAAGCCTGGTGGAAAACGCTTTGGAATTGATGGGATGGTTGGAGCAACGATTCGGTCAATCGGCCGAGTGGCTGTCATTTCAACCCGCGGATGTGGAGGTGGGGCAAGACGGGGCTTCGTTCCGTTTTTGTATCGATCCGATGAAGTGGTTGGGGCTGCGTGGTGGACCCAGCGCGGTTCAGGAGCTCGCGAGTTTGGTGGAGTCCAGTATGGGGTGGACGGGGCGAGTGATTGCGGGCAGCACGGCGGGTAGGATCAGTGGCTGGCTGCGAGCGGCGAAGTCGCAGGCATTATCGGTGAACGAGGCCTTGCTGCTGTTGTTAGGCCAAGATCAACCGATGCCCTCTCCCGTGGCTCCTGCGGTGCTATCTATGAGCGCACCAACGACTCGGATTCATTCTGCGACACATCCTTTGTCGGTCCCGTATCAAACAGCCAAGACCACGAGCTCCCGTTCCATGTTGTGGTATGTGCTGGCGTCGATCACGATTTCCGCGATCATGATCGGAGCGGGAATCTGGTGGTATCAACGCAAAAGTCATTACTTGTCTTACGAGACGACAGAGATTCGTAAAAAGATGGGTAAAGAAGTTGCCGTCATCGATATGGTGAGTGAGGTGGATCTCAGTTCATCGGGCAAAACTCTGTATATCCAGTTTCAGCAATCGGGCAACGCCGACTCCCTTGTTCGCGGACGATACCTAACGGATCATGGCATGAAGGGGATGTCATTGAAAGAATTGGCGTATCTGAAAGGGAAAAAAGTGCGCATTCGCGGCAAGGTCGCCGAGGAGAGGCCTACGGGGCGATTGATCATCGATCTCACATCTGCGTCCCAAATCTCAGTGGTGGAGGACAAGTGAGTTCGATCGAAACGATGGTTGAATGTCGGCCATTCTGGTGCATGCTGACCTCGTGCATATTGAGATTATCAACACTGGGTCCGAATTACTGTTAGGAAACGTACAGAACACCCACGGCGCTTGGCTGGGAAGAGAGCTTTTTCGATTGGGCTTGCGGGTGGCCCGCCAGATCACGATCCCCGATGGTGATGTGATTGAGCAGACATTGGCGGATTCGGTGCGCCGTAGTGCTGTGGTCATCGTGACCGGTGGTCTAGGACCTACGAGCGATGACATCACACGCGAGGCTACGGCTGCGGTGCTGGGTTGCGATCTGATCGAGGATGAAGCCGCCATGCGGTCTCTGGAGGAGTTTTTTGCGACAAGAAAAAAAGTGATGGCACCTACGAACCGCAAGCAGGCATTGTCACCTGTAGGTGCCGATGTCTTGCCTAACAGCAATGGCACCGCGCCAGGAATCTACGTTCCACCGCGTCTGAATCCCGTGCGTCCGTGTGCGATATTTCTGCTGCCAGGTCCACCGCGCGAGTTGTATCCCATGTTTTTTGCGGAAGTGGAACCCCGATTGCGGGCTTTGGCAGGAGTGGCCGCGGATCGTGATATGCTGGAGTTGAAATTCACAGGGGTGGGGGAAAGTGATTTTCATCAGGCCATCGATGAGCATTTGGCGACTGTGGAGGGATTGGAATACGGATACTGTGCACGAATTTCCGAGGTGGATTTGCGTTTGATAGGACATCGCGATGCGATCGAAAGAGGCCGATCGATTGCCTTGGAGGCTTTTGCTCCCTGCCTGATCAGTGAGGGCGGTATTTCGTTGGAAGAGGTCGTGTTGGATCTTTTACGACGCCAAAGTCTAACGCTTGCGACTGCGGAGAGTTGTACGGGAGGTTTGATCGCGTCGCGTGTGACCGATGTGCCGGGTTCCAGCGATGTTTTCACGCATGGTTGGGTGACATATTCGAACCGTGCCAAGGTCGAGCAACTCGGCGTGAGAGAGGAGAGTTTGGCCTCGTGCGGTGCTGTATCGGAGATTGTCGCGGTGGAGATGGCCGAGGGGGCCTTGCGCCAATCTGGAGCTGACATAGCGATCTCGATTACCGGTGTGGCTGGTCCTGGCGGTGGCACGTTGGAAAAACCAGTCGGGACCGCATGGCTGGCTTTGGCTGGGAGAAACCGCGCCACGGTTGCGGAAAAGGTTTTCCACATGCGGGACCGCAATGGATTCAAAAAAGCCGCGAGCCAATCGGCTCTGGACTTGATTCGCCGCAGTATCAATCCCGTGGTGTAAGTTTTTTGATTTCTGGTTTGAGATTTGCTCTCCGATTCCCGAGACTGTCGCGGTGATGAATCGATGGATCATGCTTTTGTGCCTTGGTTTTGCCTCCTGCGTATCGGATCCCCGCGGTCTGACGGTGAAGCAGTATCATCTGCGGGAGAACATGTTCCAACAAAATGTCGATCTGATGGCGCGCGGAGAAGTGCAGCGTTTGCTTCACGGTGCGGTCACAGTGGAGGAGCGGAGACAGAAGGTCGGTCAATATTATCAGGTCGTATGGAATCAGCCGGATTCTTCCTCCTCCGAGGTGGAAATTGTTTTTGATTATTTGCAAGCAGGCAGTGGCAGTAAGGTCAAAAGTCTAGAGCGACGGTTTCCCGCCCAGGATCGCGTGGATGCGCATTTTTCTGTTGTAGGTAGCGATTATCAACAAAACGGGCGAGTGTTGGCGTGGAGAGTCAGCGTGAAACAGAACGGAACCGTGATCGCATCCAAGCAGTCGTATATGTGGCGCTGAGTCCCTATCCGATCGAGATTGGACCCTGCTCGGTGATGATGCAATTCATGAGCACATCGTGTTGTTCCGCGGGGATGTTGTCAAAAAGGTAGCTGGCGAATGTCACCCCAATCCGATAGGGCCTGGATCCACATGCCCCTGAGAGGTATCGATCATAAAATCCTTTGCCTTTCCCCAAACGCCGTCCCATGACGTCAAATGCGACGCCTGGGCAAAGCATAACGTCGATTTCCTCGCGTTGCACCAAGCGAGATGCAGCTTTGGGTTCATGCAAATTCCAGCGACCTATCGCGAGATCTTCTGCGGGATCAGAAATGGGATGAAATGTCATTTCTAACGCATCGACGCGAGGGTAGACCCAAAGGCGATCGGGAAGCAGTTGGTGTAAGATCGTAAGGTCGGGCTCTCCGGAAAGCGGGAAAAAAGTGGCCACGCACTTCCACTCTGGGTGAGCTGAGAACAATTTCTTGAGATGCAGGTGAATCGCCCGAGTAGAGGCCTCAGACTCTGGTGCAATCAGCGTGCGGCATTTTCGGCGCAGCGCGGCTTTGTTTTCATCGGACGATGGAATTGGCACTTGATAATTTTTGAGTTCGCAGGATGCTACCGCACGTGAAGTGCGCATGGCAAGGAATGATTGGGCTACTGCTGCTCTGCACCGTTCCGGCGGTGGCGGAGGAGAAGAAGCTCGACTACAAACCTCCCGTGGTCGGCGCCGGTTTGTTTTCGGACAAGCTGGGCATGATGGATAAAGAACGCGAGGAATACGCGGTCAATCTCGCGACCTATGCCGGCAATCAGATTGCCGATGCCCAGGGCTCGCCCGCGTCATTGGCCCAAGGACGTCGTTTGTTGGCCTTGTCGCTTCACTTGGCTCCGCGCAATCGGAAGGCCGTGGTGATGAACTATCAGCTTGAACGCGGGATTTTGCCTCACAAGGTTGAGGGGGATTATAGTGCCCAAGTGTTAGCGCGTCTTCTGTTTACACGAGGTCAGTTGCTGATGAAACAGAGTTCGGAAGAGGATATGTTGTTAGGCCGTTGTTTCATCGAGGTGGCAGCGGAAATGGATGCCCGCAATGAGGATGCCGTTTACGCTGCCGAGTTGCTGCGTCTGGATCAGAACAAAGTGACCTGGGAAAAACTAACGGATGTGAAGCCAGTGCCACCATTGTCTTCAGAACGCCAAACTGATTCGTCTCCATGAGCATCATCACCAAACGTGGCGACGACGGGGGAACGGATTTGCTGTTCGGTCGTCGCATCCGCAAAAGCTCGCTGCGAGTGCGCGCTTTGGGTGCGGTTGATGAATTGAATGCGGCACTGGGTTTGGCGCGAGCGGCGGGTTTGCGCGAAGACATCGAACCGATTGTCGATCTTGTTCAAGAGAAACTGGTGGCTGCGATGGGACAATTGGCGACTTTGCCAGAGGATCGTGAACGCTACACCTATGCGGCGATTGGCGCGGCGGATGTGGCATGGCTGGAGCAAGTGGCTCAGGATATGGAAAGTCGGGGCGTGCGGTTCACCGATTGGGCCCGACCCGGCGCTGAGGGCGCGATCGCCAGTGCGGCGCTTGATATGGCTCGCACGGTGGCACGACGTGCGGAATCTCAGGCATGGGATCTTCATGATCAGGGTGGCGAGGTGTGTGCCGATGTCTTGCTTTTCCTCAATCGGGTCTCTGATCTGATGTGGATTTTGGCCCGAGCCAGTGTCTGAAGAACGCGGATGAATCATCAGATACCTTGGGGAACCTGTGATTTTTCGTTGGCAATTTCGCGTTGGAGGAATTAGGCATCTTCTGTCATGGTGCGCACCTTACGAATGGTGGATTTTCGCTGTTGGGACGTGTTGGCGCTGGAGATGCCGGAATGCGGTGGGGTTTTTGTCGGTCAGAACGCCCAAGGGAAAACATCGATTCTCGAAGCGGTGTGCGTTCTGCTGCGACTCCAATCGCCTCGCACACACAAACTGAGTGCGATGGTGCGGTTTTCCCAGTCGGGATTCGGAGTCGCGGGAGAGGCCTGGCAGATGGATCGCAAGGTGCGCTATGGCAAAGATGGACTGCGCTGTGAGGTTGATGATGAGTCGCGCGATGGTTCGTCTTCTTACCTGCAGGATAGCGGATTGGTGGTGTGGATGGGCAACGAGGATCTCGAATTAATCCGCGGTGCGGGAGAAATCCGGCGGCGTTATCTCGATTTCACAGGCATGCAGTGGCATCCGGAATACCGCCATCATTGGTCACGTTATCGGCGCGCGCTGAAAATGAAAAACACGTTGCTCAAGGAGCGCCACATCGACGAGCGACAGTTATTCGCCATTGAGGAACTGATGGTGGCACATGGTGAACCGCTGGCGAAACTGCGCGCGGAAATGATTGGATTGCTGGAAAATGGCTGTAAGCAATCGCATCAAGAGGTCAGTGGCGGAGTTGAATCCGTGAGTTTGTTCTATCACAGCGCCGGCAGTGGCACCATGCGGGAAAGCCTGCTGCAGGCGCGCGAGCGGGAATGGCGCGTGCGTCAGTCGGTGATTGGCCCGCATCGCGATGATCTACTGCTTCAAATCAACGGCTTATCAGCAGCGGAATACGCCAGCGAAGGCCAGCAGAGGACTCTGGCTCTTGCGCTGAAACTGGCCCAGGGTTCACTACTGCAGCAGCAGCGCTCCCGTCTTCCGGTATATTTGTTAGATGATATCTTTGGCGAACTGGATGCCGGACGACGCAATGCCCTGATGCGAGCTTTGCCCGCTCAGGCACAAAAGTGGATTACCACGACTTCGCTGGATTGGCTCCTGCAAGAGGAGAACGCCTGCCAGCAACTGCCGCGTTTTCAGGTTGATGGTGGTAAGGTATTGTCGGTCTGACCGAGATATAGGCGCGAGCCTTTCACATACTTTAGTGCCCAGTCCTTGATTTTCGATTGTTCTTCGAACGAAAGATTTTTCACCACTTTGGCAGGTGATCCTAATACCAAAGATCCAGGCGGAATAACGGTATTTCCCGTGACCAACGCGCCTGCGCCGATGATTGATCTCTCACCGATCACCGCACCATCCAGAATGATCGCACCCATGCCGATGAGCACTTCATCTTTTACCGTGCAGGCATGGAGGATGGCCGAGTGGCCGACCGTCACCAACTCGCCGACGTAACAACCATAATCATCCGCGAGATGGATGACGGCGTTGTCCTGCACGTTTGATCGTGGGCCGATGACGATCTCGTTGATGTCCCCGCGCAGTGTGGCATTATACCATACACTACTCATTTCGTGCATGGTCACACGTCCGATCACATCGGCGCTCGAAGCGATGAAACAGCTTTCATGAATCTGTGGCTGGTGATGGAGAAACGGATGGGTGGGCATGGCCAACGCTACGGTGCAATCGGCGCGGAATCAAGCAGACGATGTAAGGAATCCCGGCCGATCGCGTATGGGAAGTCATGATATCGGTGGCACGCGCGATGGTGGTGATAGTGTCTATGGCAACGCTCCGCGCTGCCCCGATCGACTGGATGCCGCGCCCCGAGGACGGCACGCAGATGTGGTGGCAGGATGGTGCCCCCAAGGTTATGAACTCCTCCCAAGCACCGGCGAGTGAGATCTTGTGTTTCCGCTATGGGGCAGGGAAGTTTCGCTTCGATACGCGGAATGTGCGGCTGTTGGATGAAAAGTGGGATTGCTCGCTGATGGCCGGCGGGCAGCGCTACCAGTGCAGCGGACGCGCTGAGGTGAAGGATGATTTTTTCCAACCGGTGCGTTTTGTGGAATGTGGCCAATGGTTTCATCGCGTGGTGATCGATGGCCTGACATTTGCCGATGCGCAAGGTCGCGCGTATCAAGGAAAAGTTTCTTTGGAAATATCCGTGTGGCCGGATCGTGTGGCGTTTGTTCTATGGTGTGAGGATGACGTTGAACTGCGGTTGCAATGCGGTGAGAAAGCGGCAGAGGGAAAAAAGAGCGTCACGGTCGAAATGGCTGGGTCGGTAGCTGCGGCGATCATCACCTCAGAGTTGCCCGTCGTGCGTGATGAGGTGCTGGGGTGTCATCAGTTGCGTTTACCCGAAAAAGCGTGGAGCAATGCGGCGGGCACGTTTTATCCACAAGAGCATCTGGACCGCCGCGATCGCTGGCGTTTCAGCGTGCGCAATGAGACTGATTCGCCGACGGTGGCGCGAGTGATGTTCACACAAGCGCGGCACTTACCGATCACGGGCTTCACGCCGATGATTTGCGATGCGGAAGGCCGGCCGACGGGGCATTTGCTGCAGATTTCCAAGAACTGGCACCGGCGACCGGAAAAAGGTCACCTGCCTCACGAAGGCACTTGGTTTCACGGTTGCCTGTGGTTGCGCGTGCCGGCGAAAGCAACGCGGGACTTTACCTTGCAGATGGTCTACGCGCGCTATGGCGGTTTGTGCGCGGCGTCGCATGCGCAATTGAGTTTGATCGGCTGGGGGCATAATCAACTTTGGCATCAGGCCGCGGTTGGGAGCTTTGGCGAGAGCATTTGTTTCGAGCCGGGTCGTGTGCAGCGGCGTTGTTTTATCACCGATGTGCGACCTCTGATGACCCTGGCCCGTGAGCCGAATGCCAAGCCCTGGGGCTGGGCCGGCAATTGCGGCGGCGGCGATTTTCTCCTGTGGATGGATGAGCAGAAACGCTATCAGCCGATGAAAGGCACGCGCAGCACGGTGCGTTCGCACGGGCCCTGTCTTACGGATGTGCGTTACGAAGAGGAGACTCGTGGCGGGGAAATCACCTCGCAGATCGATGTCCTAGTGCCGGCGGCGAATGATCATTTGCGCACGATTTTCCGGTTGCGCTATGATGTGAAAAAAACGATGCGTTGGCGGCGTCTGGCGTTTTTTCAGCTTGGTGCGGATTTTTATAATGATACTCCTGCACAAAAAATTGCGATCGGTGATCAAGACGGCATGAAGGAGGAGTGGACCTCGCCCAACATGACTGGCGGATACGACCGTGTGGCGATGCCGATGACGGGCGCGCAGCCATGGCTTTCGATCCATGGGGTGAATCCGGCAGATCTTCGGTCGGGACGTGCTGCTGCGAGTCGCGGGCTGATTGTGCGTTCGTGGCGCGCGGTGCTGGGAGGGAAATCGGTGGGGCCGCATCTCTCGACGTTTTGCTCGGAATGGGGCGCGGGCAATCATCGCACCGGCCTAGAGTTGTCACCGCCGTCCGGGTTGCGCGAGTTGCAAGCGGGCGACTTTGTCGAAGCGGAGATCGAGCTGGTGGTGTTTCCGTCGGAAGCGGCGGCGTATTATGGGCCTGATCAGGCGTTTTTATCGATGCTGCAGAGCGATGCAAATACGTGGCGTCCGGTGCGGCGAGAGGCGTATCGTCGGGCCTTCGCGCCGAAAGTTGTCAAGGGCGAGCGCATCCAAGGGGAAATTCTGACCATCGCTGTCGATGCCAAGCAACAGGCGCGCGCGGAACTGTCCGGCGGGTTCGGCCATGTGCCTGTTCGTTTCGTCGGTTTGA
>JBJOMZ010000082.1:0-11840 GCA_046052105.1 Verrucomicrobiota bacterium
CTGAACGGCTTTCCCGTGCGCTATGGTGACGATGTGGAAATTTCCTATTCATGGAATGGTGAAACGTTGGCGCACAAGGTCAATGTCAACCGTGGTGCCAATGGCTTCATCGAACCTTTCAGCAAACGATTCGCCGGTGATGAAATGGCCGTGCGCACGGGATTCACGCTGGCCGAATGCTATTTCGAACTCGCCAAAAAACACCGCGAGCTCGATCAGGAGAGTCTGGCCCGTCGTGAGATGGCACAGGCTCGCAAACTTCTCGCCGAAGCCATCGCCACACATCGCGACGATGAACTTCGCGCACAGGCCGAATATTTGTTAGGCAACCTCGCCCAAGAATACGCCGACCTAGCGAAAAACGAGGAATCCAAGCTTCCCATGTATCAGGACGCCCTTGCCCGTTTCTCGAAAATCCCCTCGGATTACCCTGAAAGTGAATTCGCCGCCAAAGCACAATTCAAGACCGCACTCACGTATGAAAAAATGGGTGAAACGGAAAATGCCGTCGAGGAATACGTCAAGCTCGCCTACAAATATCCCAATCACGAATTGCTCCCCTCCGTCATGTCCCGCCTCGGCGGTTATTTCCAACAAACAGGTCTGAAATACAAACAGCAGGCCGACCCGTTGCGCGAAAAAACCGACGATGCATCGAAAGCGGAGGTCCTGCGTCTCGATGAACTCTCCTATCCTGAGTTTCTCAACGCCGCCATGGTCTTTGCCAAACTTCAACAGCGGTTTCCGGAAGACCCAATCGCCGGCCTGTCCGGTCTGCGCGCCGGGCAGAATTACATGCGAGCGCACCAATACAACAAGGCTATCAAGATTCTCACCACGGTGCATGAGAACGAATCCTACGACAACACGGAGATTCGCGCCCAAGCTCTCTACTGGGCGGGCATTTCGCATGAACGCGTCGCAGGACTCCAACCTGAGGGCAACTGGAGGGGTATCGGTGAAGCGATGGATTCCGCCTATGAAATCTATCGCCGCATCACCTTCGACTTCCCCGATAGCCTCTGGGCTAAATACGCGCGCGGTCGCCTCGCCGACCCCGCCTTTGAAAGCCGCGTCACCACGGAAAACCTCGAACGCGAGCGCATGATCGAATCCATCAAGGAAGAAAGAAAAAAACGATGAATCCCCTGGAAACCGCGCTTCTCGATGAACTTACCGGAGGAACCCAGCCAAAGCTCCTTCTGCGCACCCGCTCGCGCATCGACTGCGGCCGCTGGTGGCGCAAAACTGACGTTTGGCTCTGCATCACTGACTCCGAGTTAATCCTTTTCGCTGTGGCACGCCGCCGCTACCATCAGCGACTCCCGCTTTGCGATTGCGCTAACAGCTACTATGCTCCTAGTACTTCGCAATTGGTGATATCTCCTGCCGAATCCCTACGTATCAACCATCTCAAACTGAGCCCGCGCGAGGCGCTCGACACGCTATCACTTCTCTCAAAAAATCAACCTAACCAAACGAATCCATGATCGAACAAATCCTCAAAGGCGGTCCCCTCATGATCCCGCTCATGATCTGCAGTCTTGTCAGCCTAGCCATCTGCTATGACCGGTGGTTCGCCTTTCGCGAAAACCGCCGTATCGATACGCGTTCGCTGCGCTCGAAAGTCCTGGGTCATCTGCGCACCGAAAACATCGGTGCCGCCATCAGTGAATGCGAAACCACACGCGGTCCCATCGCTTCCGTGTTGCTGGCCGGAATTCGCTCTTACCAACAATTGCGCGGTAAAAACGAAAGTGCGGAAACCATGCGGCTTGTCGTGAGCCAGGTCATGCAGGACTACAGCGCGCAGGCCATGAGTGTCGTCAACAAACGCATCGACACCCTGACCACCATCGGCATGGCCGCTCCCTTGCTCGGCATGACTGGTACCGTTACTGGTATGATCGCCTCTTTCGCAGGTCTGGCCGATGCCGGTAGCGTGGGCGGCAGCGGTGGAGTGGTCGCAAACGGTATCGCCGAAGCGCTCATCACGACCGCTGCCGGCCTGCTCATCGCTCTCGCGGCCGTCATTCCCCAATCCGTCTTCAACCGCTGGTCGGATGAGATCGAACTCGAAATCGAGGAAGGCACCAGCGAGTTTGTCGAGTTCATCCTCACGCATCACTGATCCGGTCGCTGCGTCTTACCATGAAACGCCCCAAACAGGAAAAAAAACACCGTTCAGGAACCATTCCCGTGGATTCCTTCTCGGATATCGCTTTCCTTCTCATCATTTATTTCATGGTTGCCACCACTCTGATCAAGGTGAAATCGATCACCGCCGATATGCCAGCTGGAGAGAAATCCACGCAGGCTCAACCCGATAAAACTCCCATCATCAACCTCCGCGGCGCGGAAATGTTCTTCAACGACAAACCCGTGAACATGACAGAACTCAACGAGCGTCTCGCCGCACTCGAACTAGCCCAACAGCAAGGTCAGAAACGCATCATTTTGTTAGAGTCGACCAAAGGCACTCCTTACGAAAATTACTTCCGAGCCCTCGCCGCGATCAGCGCAAACGGTGGCATCGTCGCACCCGTCGAAGAAGAATAACCCATGAGCCGACGCAGAAAAAAGAAACGTGAACCCATCGCCCTGCCCATTGCCAGCATGGGTGACATCGCGTTTCTGCTCATCATCTTCTTCCTCGTTTGCAGCGAAGCCATTAAGGACAACTCGAACGTTCCGGTCACGCTGCCGCGGTCGAAGCACGTCGCTACACCCAAGGCCACCGTCGCCGCCTACGTGACCATCGATGGTAATGGCGTGATTCATTTCGATGGCAAGCCTGTCGACAATCCCAAGGATATCGAGTTCCTCGTCACCGGCGCGCTCTCAAGCACCGTCGCAGACGACCAACGCCACATTCAGTTCAAGTGCGACAAATCACAACCCAAGGAAATCTTTCAACCTGTACTTCAAGCCATCGCCTCGGCCGGCGGCATCATCGAGGCCGTCGGCGAACCCGAATCATGACACCCTGATCCCCAACTTCCACCATGAGCACATCATCCGAAACCACACCCGATCAACTGCTCGCTTCCTTTCGCGGACGCAGTTTCAAGGCCATCATTCTGTTCACCGTCGTCGCGCACCTAGTCGTGATCGGTGGCACCAGCATTCCCTACTTCATAAAGTCGATGTCTTCATCCGCAGACCCGAAACTTACGGAACAGGAACGCCTTGATCTCGCAGCACGCGAAGCCACCTCCTTGCTGCGTGATGTAGCTAGCAAGCATGGACTCAACCCACAAGACCTTAGCACTCACCTCACAGGCGGCGCCACCCCCGTGGCGCCGAAAGAAAACGCCCCCACTGCCGCCACGGATGCGCAAACCGATAAAGAAAAAACCGGGGCGAAAGAGACCACTCCTGCCGTCGACACAGAAAAGCCAGCCACAGGAGGCGCAGAAAAAACCAAGAGTGCCCTTGAACAGGAAATCGAGGTGAAAAAAGCCGGCCCCAGCGTGCCACCCGTCCCGACGGAGGAATCAACGGACGAAGACCTGTTCCGCTAAAAAATCGCGAATCAACATCGTTTTTCATCCATCACTTAGCGTCCCTCACCAGCATGCCCCGCTCCAAAGCAACCGTCATCCCTGCCGTTATGGTGGACGAGATTCCCACGAATCCGTCCTCCTTCAAAGCGGCCGTTGTGGCAATTGCGGTCGCTTCACTAGCTGGGCTTTTCTCATCAGTCTACGGATGGCTCCCGTCCGCGCTGGAGAATTTCCTCTCCCGAAACGCGGAAATCCACATCCTGTTCCAGAGCCACGGTATCGACTCCTCACTCCGTCTTGTTTTTCATTTTGCCGGGCTTGTTGCCATCCTGGCAGCGATCGCGGGGGCTGCGGGGTTTTATCGCCACCGCATCACCTGGCACATTCTTCGCTTGCCTCTTCTCGCCACATATCTACTCGTCGCATTCTACCTGTGGGTGACATGGAACGCCTATGCGGAAATTGTCAGCCGCGAAGTTTCTTTCAACGGATCAAAGCAAGACAAAGTCACGCTGCTGCGATTCTGGTGGAGTGTGGCCTGGCCCGCTCTCGCGATGGCGGCATTCGCCGGATGGAACCATGTGATGCTTCGCAGTCGATCGGTTTTCTCCGCTTTCACCCAGGAACTTGGTCCTGCCATGCCTGGGGACATTTTCCTTGAAGACCTTCGAACTCATGGCCGTGAACCGCATCAGCGTCGCAGTCTCTATCTCAGCACTTTCACCCATTTCGCCATCCTCATTCTCATCCCTTGGATCCTCAGTCTTGGCGGTTGTGTCGAAGCCTACAAGGTTCCCAAAGGCAGCGGCGAACCTGTCGTCGCCATCGTGAAAATGGTAAAACCCAAAAAGAAGAAAAAACAGACTCTCACACTGCGCCCCAACTCTGCGATTCTCTATGAACAGCCAGACCTCGACGACACCCAGGTCGATCAGCAGATGGAGGAACAAACCCAAGCCACCTACGCCGCCAACAATGCCAAAGCCGGGAAAATGGGCAAGGGCGGTGGCAAGGAAGGCGGTTGGCCCGAGGGGATGGAGAACTACAAGATCCGCTTCATTCGCCTCGAACACAGCGGCACGGGATGGGATGACGGCATGGATGCATCCAACGCGGATGTCAACTTCCTCCGCGCCTTTGCGGAAACCACAGGATTCAAAAAAATCGCCAACAGCGGCGAAAGCCACTCCATCGCACTGCTGAAAAAATACCCCAAAGACGGATTCCCTCCTTTCGTCTTCCTCACGGGCAACGGCTCGATAGGAAATGTCAGTGAGGCCGATAAAAAAATCCTACGCGAGTACTGTCTCAATGGCGGCATGCTCATTGCCGATGCCGGTTCGGTGAGTTTTCACCAATCATTCATGTATTTTATACGCTCGGTATTCCCCGATAAACCGCTGATCGACATCGCCGATGACGACATGCTCTATCAGGTCCCCTTTGCCTTCCCCAATGGCGCACCACCCTTCTGGCGTCTCGGCGGCACTCGCGCGCTGGGCATCAAACACGAAGGCCGATGGATCGCGTTTTATCATCCGGGCGATATGAACGGTGCGTGGAAATCACCGGGCTACACCGATGTCACTCCGGATATGCGCGATGCCGCGATGAATCTCGGCGTCAATCTTCTCTACTACTCGTTCAACCAGTGGAACGATGCGATCTCCAAACAGAAATAATGAACCCGCAATCCTTCAGCATCCTCGGCTATATCAGCGTTCTTCTCTGGATCGCCGTTCCCTTGCTATGGATCTTGCGCAAACGCATTGCGATCTCTGGTTGGCTCCCCATCTCCCTTGCACTGCTCGCCTTCACCTTGGCCACGATCAATTCGCGCATCCACGTCAGCAGGATTGAGGCAAAGGTCCCAGATCCCGCCGCCCATGCGCTCGAAATCGCTTCCACCAAACGCAAGGCGCTCGAAGAGGCACGCGGTAAGGAGGTCGCCGACATACGCTTCGCCGAGGACGGAGCAGAAGATTTCATCGACAAGGCCGGCATGGATGAGTCCGAAAAAAAATATCTCGACCATATCTCAGGCAACAACGACCCCGCTTGGAAAAAGCAAAAAAAACAACGCGGCGAGGATGCAAAAAACAGCAATGAACTCGATGACCTGATCGATACCGAAAAACCTACCGAAAAACTCTCCGCCGAAGCGATTCCCGAGCCCAAGGAATCACGTGCTCCGATTTTCATGTCCGAGCCTGAGGTGACCATCGCACGTAGACTCAACAAACTGAATCTCAATGCCACGCTGATGGCTTTGCTACTAGGAATATCGTACTTGATTGCCGACTACCTTGCCAGAGCCAATTCCTATGCGCGCGCGACCCACCCTCTGCCATTGCCCGCCGCATGGCGAAATGCTTTCACACCTCTTCCCGCCGTTTTTCATTGCCCCGAAAAACCCCGCCGTGATCTGCCTGAGCAACTCGCCTGGATCGTGCGTCAAGGCGATGTCTTTCTCTGTCTGACCGAAGAAAAGATCGCGTGGCCCACTAGCCTCGCGCGTTTCGGCAAAAAGTCGGCACCTATCGACATCATCCCAGTCGATAGCGACCGCGTCACTGACACTTTTGTCTTCGAGTCTCTCTGGTATGGTCGCGCCTGTTTCGGTGTCTCCGGCAGTCGCGCCGCGGATCTTTTCCGTTCCTTGCTCGCCCAACTCACCCAGCGTCACAGCGCCCGAGCTCACGCAAAACAAAACATCCACATCGTCTGGAGATTGCCGCATCCTCCGGACGAAAATGATCTCGCCGTGCTTCGACGCATTGCACCGTCCACCGGCTTCTCGCTTTTTTTCATCAAAAAACCAGATCCGTCTCATGCGTAAGATCATCCGCCAGCCCATCATGAAACATCTCATTTTTTGCCTGCTGATCCCGACTTTTCTTTTCGCCGATGATCGCGAAGTGACGGAAGAGCAGCAAGCCGCGATCCAGAACGGCGGAGACATCGTGGAAGAAACCTTACGCCCTGAAAACCTCACTGATCTGACAAAGGGCGAAGGACTGCCTGTTTCCAAAAACAAGCCGATGACATGGCATCTGGGACCCACGGGCATTTCCTGCATCATGTCAGGCGGAGCCGTAGGCGACCAGTTGCTGGTTCAAGCTACCATCAAAGGATCCCCCGCTGAGGGCAAGTTCCAGCCCGGCGATGTCATCACCGGCATCAACGGGAAGAAATTCCAAGCAGGCGGCAATCTCGGTCTCACCATCGGAAACGCGATTATCGAGGCCGAACGCGAAGTCAATGCCGGCAAAATCACGTTCCAAGTCTGGCGTGATAAAAACTACCCCGCCCGCAATGGGTCGAAGAACATCGCGGGCACCGACATCGACCAACTCATCAACGAGACCTCTGCCGATGACTCACTGTATGATTGGAAACCGGAGGAAGCCCGAAAGGAAGAGGTAAGAAATATGGATCTGGAAAAATTTCCCATCGATCCCATCACTCTCGACGTGGAATTGAAACTCCGCACCTTTCCTGATTATGCGGACACCGCTCCTTATGAGTGCCCGAAAACAAAACGAATTCTCGAAGAGGCGTGGCAATCCTTGGAAAAAAGATTCGTCGCCGATCCGAAAAAACCTGGCAGTGGCAAAGGTGGCGTCATCGAGGCCATGGCGCTCGTAGCCTCTGGCAAACCCGAGCACCGCGCAATCGTCAAACAATGGGTGCGCAGCAAAAACTGCCCATGGCAACCACCCAGCGAAGCCATCGGCACGATGTTCGAACCTGACTACAAAGGCTACAAGGGTTACCAAACTTGGCACCATGGATTCATAGGCCTCTACTGCGCCCTTTACTTTGATGCCACCGGCGACGATTACGTCCTCCCCGCTCTGAGAAAATACGCCATCGAGGCCGCCATGGGCCAGAGCAAGGCAGGCACTTGGGGGCACACGTTCGCCTACCCATCATTCAACGGCGGCCAGTTTCACGAAATGAATCCCGGCTACGGCGCCCTCAACGCTGCCGGAAACCGCTGCTTCTTCCTCATCGCTCTGGCAAAAAAACTCGGCATCGAGCATCCGGAAATCGATGCGGCGATCAAGCGCTCACATCGCTTCTTCGGCACCTATGTGGATCAAGGCGCCATTCCCTATGGAGATCATGCCGCCGCCGCCACCGATGACAGCAACGGTAAAAATGCCGGCACCGCGTTTGCCATGAAACTCATAGGCGACGATTACGCGGCAAAATATTTCGCCATGATGTCCGCTCACGCATCCTTCACTCCGCGCGGTGGTCATGCCCACGATTACCATACCCAATGGTCCTGCTGGGGTGCCAGCCTCTGCGGACCTGAAATCCGTGCGATGGGAGAACGCAACATGCGCTGGCGCCGCACACTGTGCCGCATGTATGACGGCAGCTTCGTCTATCACTCCCCCAGTGAAAAATACGGAACCCTGCGCGACCCTACCGCCACCGAGGTTTTCCACCAAGCCGTCATCTACAAACAAACTCTCATCACGGGGAAAGACGTCGACGAGAAACTCTACCCCAGCGAACGCGAAACCAAACAGTTCCTCGCCAGCGCACAGGGTCAGTTCAACAACAGTTACCTCAACGATCTCGCAGGCAAACCATGGGACCAGCGCTCGACAGACGAACTGTTCGATCTGCTCGACATGTTCATGCCGAAAACACGCAAATACGTTGCGGCCGAGCTCGCCAAACGTCACAACGCAGGAGAAACGGCCATTCTGCCGCGTCTTGTCGCGCTGCTCGCCCACGACAACCCTCGCTACCGCCAGGGCGCGCTTGTCGCCATCGCTTCCTGCGGCAATGATGTGTTTCTCTCGAACCTGACCAAAATCACGCCTCTTCTCAGCGATCCAAAGGACTTCGTCCGCATCACTGCGGTGGAGACCATCTCCAAGGTCCAAACCGGCGAGGAAGTTCAGGTCGCCATCCTCAAGACCGCCGTCGACGACCGCACCGCCCTCGCTCCGAACAGCGTGCGCAACGCCGTGCAGAGCAGCCTGCTGAAATCCGAAGCCGCCGTTAGCAAAACCCCCTATCAATCCGGCGTCGATGAGACACTGATTACCCAAGCCCTCACCAACCTCATCCTCGAAGAAACGGGTGGCGGTCCTTTCGTCGCCTCAAAAATCGGAGTCTGGGACAAGGACACCGTCATCCGCCTCGCCGGCCCGCTCACCTTCATCGCCGAGGAAGAACAGGTCTATGACCAAATGTTCGGCGCCAGAAATGCTCCCGCCCAGCAACTACTCGCTCAATTCGGCTACCTCGAAGCATACCAATCCAACGCCCACCGTCTCCGTAAAAAAGCCGAAATTCCACGCCGCATCCGCGCCGACTCGGGTTACAAGGACCCTCTCGTCAACCCCGCCGTCGTTAGCAAATATCCCGGCGTCTTCGCAGATCTAACGGATGAAATCAAAACCGCTCTCATTTCCAATCCTAACGAAATCATCAGCATCAAGGACGATTCAACCAACTGGAAAACCGTGAGCGCCCATCTCGGTCGAGTCCTGAAGACCATCGAAACCAACAAGACCCCTGCTTCTCTACCCAGCATCGCCGATGACGTAAGAAAACTCTTCCAAAAACAACTTGCCGCCACAGAGGGCACCGGTGCGAAAATCAAACTCTGCCGCGCTACCCTAGCCAATCCCCAGAGCAGACATAGCTTCCATCAAATTGCCGCCATGGATGCACTCGTCGAACTCCTCGAAGCCGAAGCCATGGCTGATCTTCTTCCCTACCTAGGCAGCGACTACTGGCGAATCCGGGACCACAGCCGTGACATTGCGGTGTCCCTCGTCAAATCAGGTGCCGGTTCATCCCTCATCGAGCAGTTTGCCGCCACCAAGGACCCCGCCACACAAGCCGGCATCCTCGCTGTTCTCGGCAGTGCCAGCCACAAGGCCGCCTCCACACTGGCGAAAGATGCGCTCAAGCACGGCGATCCCATTGTCCGCGCCCAAGCTGCAAAAACCTTCGCCGCCCTCAGCGGCGCCAGCACCATTCCCGACCTCATCGCTCATCTCGTCAACTCCACCGAACGTGCCGATGTCCAAGGCTGTGAAGACGCTCTCAAACCTTTCTGCCAAGACCCCGCCACCGCCGCCACATTGCGCGATGCGATCCTCAAAGCCAAAAGCTCCACACCACCGGATGCCCAAGCTACACTCTACTATCTCCTCGCTCTTATCGGCGATGAAACCAGCCTGGCAGCACTCAAAAAACTCGCCGCGAAAGACGATGCCCGCATACTCTCCGATATCGCAGCAGCCCTCTCCTACTCACCCTCGCGCAACGCAGATCAGCTCATGCTCGATCTCGCGGCAGCCAGTCCCAAGCGCGCTCCCATTGTCAGCGCTCACGCCTTCCGCCGTATGGTCATCGGGCCCAAGGGCTACAACGACATCACCAGCGCACAACGCATGGACTTCGCGGATGCCATGCTGAAACTCCACCTCGAACCACGCATGGTGACCTTGCTGGGTTACATCCACGAGGCACGCGCACTCAACGCCCTGATGTTTTGTCTTCAAAAAGGCGTCAGTTCCGCGGCCGAGAGTCTTATCACCAATGCCGAGGGCATGGAGAACCTCAGCCCCGCCGATTCCAAAATCGCAGCCAAAGCGCTGCAGGATGTGATCGAATACATCGAAGTCACGCGTCTGCGCGGCGGCATCAAGGCCCACATGAACAAGGACGATAACTACACACTGTGGAAATCCCTGCAGGCCCGCGCCGGCAAAGCGCTGCTCAAATTCCACAAACCCGACGCAGCCCCCATTCCCAGCTTCGATAATCTCGATCTAGATCGTTGATCCAAGCGTGGCAACCTGAGCTTCTTGCCCCACAAACACGGATCCATTCAAGATTTTTGCCAACGATGCCCATGGGCCAATCGGAAAACGGACGATGAATTTACTTTTTATGACAACCCAAATGGAGGAATCGAATTGACTTGGGGGGAAGTCATTCTATCATACACCCGACATCGCGAGAGTCCGCCGCAAGGCGAACCAGCAACCTAGCAGAGACGCCAAGGTGCTACCGGATCGAAAGCTCCGGCATGTGGGAGCAGGACGAGACAAACCTGCCCAACAAGAGTCTCATCGGAATTTTCTACCGCCCGCGCTGATGTCATTCAGAACGGGCGTTTTTTATTCTGAGTCGTGGTGTCGGCAATCCAATCACAACGCGACAATGAATCAATCTACCACATGCTGCATCTCGACACGCCAGAGAACCAATGGCGAGAACCACCACCTTTGGAACAATCACGGAACTTGGTGGTTTCACGGCACCGAACACCGAACCGATGGAACAGCCAATCGTGTCAGAGTGAGTTTGAAAACACGCGACTTCGCTGAGGCGCGCATGCGCCGAGATAAAATATTATCAAAGCACGCGAACCACTGATGCAAATCCACACTATCAAGATCTAACAAAAGAATCATCACTGAATTCAATCCTCTACATCGAAAGACAATTGCCATGGAAACACCAAATCAATCCGCATATCTCGATACTGTTTTCGAGTTAATCCCCAAGAAAAAACCCCATTCGTTCTGGGTCATCACCGCTCACAACCCGAACGGAGAAACTCTCAGTTCCGGAGAAAATATGCTCGCAGACATCAAGCTCAGAAACGAAATCAAAAAACTCAAAATACCTTTCTTTCGCGTGATTGGCATGTCCCGCGATGGCAATCATGCTGAACCTGGATGGGGAGTCGACTGCGATGAGAAGACAGCCATCAAACTCGGCAAATCTTATCAGCAGGAGGCATTGTTTTATTTCACGAAAAACACGATCGAACTTGTCGACTGTCGTGACGGTCAACGAATTTCACTGGATGAACCGCAAAGCCGCATCCTCGATCCGCGTGATTTGAAACATTTCACGATCATCATCGAATCAGCGGGAGATCGAAGGAAGATCGACCCACTGGAATACACGGGCGTCTGCACTCGGGTAGGAGCCTGGTTTCCCCGCTATACGGTCCAGCGTGCAGAAGGTTGCTCACAGTCAAGATTCAGTGACTCGCTTCTGATTCACGTCACCTCCCGCGATTCGCAAAAAATTGTTACAGTAGTCCGAGACATTCGCACTTTTCTCACTCAAATCAACATAGGAATATCGCATCGTGGTATCTACCAAAATGTTCGAGAATGGTCTGATGACGAGATGATTCTCGCAGCCTTCAGTTCCGTCGAATCCTGAACACAAACCCAATGCCTGCAGCTTGCATTCATCACATCTCAAAAATGATGGTCACGCGCTTTCCCATTTTCAGTAAATCAATCCACCTTTAACATTGTTGAAAAAATT
>JBJOMZ010000083.1:0-11648 GCA_046052105.1 Verrucomicrobiota bacterium
GACATAACCCGTGGCGGCTGCGCCAGTGGCTTCGGGATTGTTAAAGTAGAGCTTGCAGACCGGAGTCAGTTGGTAGATTTCGGTGCCTGGGCCTTCAAGCGGCAATGTGCCGGGCAATCCGAGTCGGCTGTCCACTCCGTCAATCGAGTCAGCTATGGTGCCGATGTTGCCATCAGGCATGAAGGCAAGGCTTCCCGCAAGAGGAGTGTCGATGTTGGCAGCACCCGAAAGCAGACCTAGAACGAGGAATCTGTCACTGTAGCAACTTGCTCCAGTCTGTGGATTGAAGCTCATGGCCAGTGGTGTGAATGAACCATTCCAATAGGTGAGCGGCTTCGTTCCGGCATCGTCCGGATCAATGTCTGCTTGGTCAAGCGCACCGGTGCACGTCAGTGTCAATTCTTCGAAAGCCTGCGTGAATCCTGATGGATTGGGCACCTCGACACTACCATTGATCCATGAGTCTTCGTTTTCGTTCGATAGATAAGTCAGTTGGAAGCGGGTGAGCTGGAATTGATAATCATACATCGTCAGTTCACCGTCGAAGCTGCCTTCCAGCGCAACATGACGACCCGAAACCCCGCTGGGTCGAACGTAATATTTTGAGACCGACTCCTGCAGAGTATAGGGGTAGTCGATCGTCATATCCGCCAGTCGAGACGCACCAATCATCCCTCCACTGGGAACACTCATGGTGGCGCCTGCATACCAACCACTGCCGTTTTTGTAACCCGCGGTCCCCGGATAGACAGGGCTCGTATGGGATGATGATAAATATCCAGCAAGCAGCAGGCTGGCAGGAGAAAGAATCGAGGACTTGGCCGCAAACGGACTCGACGATGAAGCAAACGGGTGGTCCGCTTGATACAATTGGTTGCCGGGAGCATAAAATGCCGCCGCGGTAAAATCATCCGTATGGTGCGCCGTTGCGCCATCACCGCGAATGCCCCATTGCAACTCGGTGGGGCTCATCGAGGAGTTGGCATGAACACCTCCGTCCGCCGTGAATTCGAATTTGCCTGAAATCGGAACCAGTGTGACGCCAGCGACTGCGCTTCCGGGTGCTGGTCCGCATGCATCGCCCTCGCAAGATCCATCATAGGATACGACGACGGAAGAAGCACCATTCAGGTTGCTTGTTGGATCAATGTCCCCTTCCGTGAACTTCAATAAGCCCGTGCCCGTCCATGTGACGGTAGATTCCTTGGGGAAATGCGTATTGTAGGATCCGGATGAGACATCGATTTCGCCACTGCGCATCCGCGCAGATCCATCAGCCGCCGCTGCGAAATTCAGGGTTCTTGTTGTGCTCAGATAGGCATGGCGTAAATATCCATCGTTGCTGAGACGGAACTGCATGTTGGGCGTGGCGTGCGCTCCAGCGGCTTGATTCGCGTCAAGGTTATCGTAAGCGGTTTTGTGAACCCAGCTTGTTGCACTTGTGTTGAAGCTGATCAGCCCACTTTGTGAAAAACTGAAGTTGCTCACCGTGTAGAGCATAGGGCGCGCTTCATCGAAAATTCCGGCGGTGACGGGAGTCACAAGCGAAAGAGTACCGCTGTGGGTGAAATTATTGGTGAGCCCGCGCGCGCCAAGAGCGATTTCAGGGGAGTAGCGACCCGCGGCCGCAGCCGCATCTGCCACGTAGCTAAGGCCCTGCGGCAGGTGAACGATGGTCGAATACGTATAGGCACCCCAAGCATCGAGGATGGTATCAGGATAAGTGACTAACACGCCGCCATAGGTTGCGCTTACTTCTCCGCTTGCCGCCGTCACATCGCGCGAACCCGATGTTAGCACGGCGTCTCCATCGCTTTCCAGTCGAACGCTCAGATCCCCCCCTGAAGCTACCGAATAATTAGCGAATCCGGTGATTGCCGCACTGGGTGGGTTGATAATGGTGTTGATATAATTCACTCCCGTTGTGCCAGGTGTGGGTGTGTTTGTGATCGAATCGAATGAGGTGGAGACTCCCCCGAAAAGCAATCGACCGTTGAAGTGTAGCAATCGCTGCAACGATGTGGCGGGCGATGTGCCGTTGTCGCGATAAGTCGAAGTGGATGGTGTTTCGAGATGCTCAAACCTGACTGCTACGCGATAGGTTCGATTCGCGCAGTCGAGCTGGGCACTGGGCGAAAACGAAACCGTGTAGGTCGAACTGACGAGGTGTGGCACGTTGGGTGTGCCTGCAGTAAAAGCGCTGCGAGTGAAGGAGGTACTATTGATCCCACTACTTTCTAGATTCATCGTATTACCAAGATCATCTGTCACGATGGCAGTGAACTTGACAGGGATGGCTGCGCTGGAGCCGCCGATGTCGTAACGGGCGAGAGAGTAGGGAATGGTAAGGGTAAATTGTTTTTGCGCTCCGCTGCCACTCGAAACAGCGTGCGTCTTTACCCATGTTGCCGCGCCGCGCAACCAGCCCCGCGCGTTACGATTGTTCACATTTTCGGGCGTGTCGTTGAAGTGACAGATGGTGAACGCCGCAGTTGAAGAAGCGGCGGCTGATGTATCTTGCCACCAATATAAGGGGAAACCACCGACTATGCCGGCAAACACATAGGCCTGCACTTTGTATTCGACGGTATACTGAGAGCCGGCACCCAGATCGGTCGTCGGATCAATGCTCAGAGAAAATGTTTTGCTTGTGCTCGCACCGGCAGCAAGACTGGTCACGGCTTGACTGGCACTGTAAGCAGGACCAGCAACCGCGGTGCCCGAAGCATTTTTTAGAGTAGCTGACAAGCGATAGGTGCCCGATGCCGCCGATGCCGATGTGTTGGTAAGTTGCACCACGCCACCACAGGAGATCGTATCGCGAACATAAGCAGCGTCCGTATTGTCAGCATCCGAATCAATCACGTAAAGTGGAGCTGTAGCAGTGCCCGTGGGGCTCGTAATGCTGCTTATGCTCGATTGAATGCCTTGAGCTTTGAGCTGTGAGTTCCATGTCAGCAGAAAAATACTGATCAAAATCGATTGCCATGCTCGCATCAGAAAAGAGAAAAAATTCATATATCAATAACTTACTCTTAATGAGAAGTGTCAAATCACTGTCTTTTTGACAAGCAATATTCTGTGACGGATAAAAATTTACCTCTACGGATGGATTTTATTTCGGAAGTCCGAAATTTATGGCTCTCGCTTGTATGAAAAGTGATAATAGAATGCTAATCAATCTAGCATTTGGAATCAATGAAGGCTGGGAATTTCTCTCCCATAGAGCCACTTTCTTGATCGTGTCGCTCGATGCCTTCCCTGAATCGGAAGTTCAACCTATGGCAGTCCAAGTCACGAAGTGATATTTGACTGTGATTTTGCCGCCGGTAGAACAAGCTCATGGCGCAATGTGTTCGAGCCATTCGGAACTCGCACTTCTTGCGAGGTTAAATGTCTATCTGACAAGGGGGGGCACTTGGCAATCGATCCTACGGCAGATCGAGAACCTGACCTTGTTTGAGAAGTCGCGCGCGCAGTTCGGGGTAGGGGAGAGTGTGAACCGTGATGCCTTTTTCTGCGGATAAAGCCGCTGCGACACCGGCGCCTTGCCCGATCACCATCCAGGCACCTTCGATGCGCAAAGAGGATATGCCCACATGGGTGCAGGACAAGGCCACGGGCACTAACAGATTATCACATTGCTCGGTCTTCGGTAAGATCGCTCGATAGGGCACATGGTAGGGGTAGCCGACTTTGGGGTTGGTTTTGCGCACTGGGAAAATCGTGCCCTCGTTGATGACTCCGCCGCCCGGTAGGGCGATGCGTTGGCAGTCGTGAGAATCGATGGGAAACGAGGAAATGGCGATCGGGTCTTCCTTGACCGGGTTCTCCAGAATGTCTTTTTGTGATATGACGTGGAGTCCTCGCATGCGCCGCGATTCCCTTACATAAAGTGCCGGTGGGAAATGTCCGGTTTCCGCGAACTCGTCTTTGCAAAATCCCAGCCCATCGAACTTTTTGCGGACCTGCGGCGGCACCGCGGGGTCATGGAGCAGGAAATGAAGAAACTCCAATGTGTATTCCTTGTGCTCTTCCCAGATCTTTTGCCTCCCTGCTTCGTCAGCGAGATGCCATTCGTTGCAGCGGCCGACCAATCCTAACGAGATTTGTCCACCAATGGAATTGTTGCCATCCAACTTGTTGCCGGGCAGCGGATACATGTCGAAGCCCACAGTTTGCTTCGCCTTCAGGGCGCGACGCGCCAGTTCGAAGCGAGCGGGGTCGTAGCGTTTCGGTTTGGTCAGCGGCACGAAATTTTTTGGATCGCGTGTCAGGCACAAACGAAAACTGTAGGTCATCATGAAGGCGTCACCTTCTTCCTGATTTCCTCGCTCCACGGAGGTGATGAGTGGCAGCGGCTTGCCTTGATCGTCGAAGCCATTGATCGACATCGTTTTCTTGGGATACTGTTTGCCGGCGTAGGATTCACCGTATTCCTTGCGTCCCTCGCGTCCTGTCGTCCAGTCCACCTTGGCAGCCGCCATGAGATCTCCTTCATAGGTGCCATCGATAAAAACCTTGGCTTCGTATGTATCTTTACGAGTGATCAAGGCTCTGATGCGTGCGCCCTCTTTTTCTACTTTCGGCAGTCCCTGGTCGACTAGAACTTTAACGCCGCTCTGCTTCAGCATTTTTTGGGTGACCCGCAGCGCGACATGGGGCTCGAAGGTCCAGAGCGCGTGGTCCTTGATCTGCGGTTGATAAGGCGCGGGAAGGCCGCGGTCAGTGTAATCTTTTACGATTTTCGTATGCCATTCATCAAACAATCCCATGAGCGTGGAGCGGACCATTTGATTCGAATCACAATGGCTGAGGCCACCGGTGCTAAGACCACCGATGTGGGTGGTGGGTTCCAGCAATATGACCGATGCCCCTTCACGGGCGGCGGCGATGGCGGCACTGAAACCTCCGGGGGTGGCACCAAAGACGATGACATCAGCACTTTGCTTGGCGAGCAATGGCACATCTGCAAGAAGGCAGATCAGGGATGTGACGAAAAATGTTTTTTTCATAAGGATTTTTTCCCAGCGGACTGACGCCCAGCGATTTTGTCAGGAAGATTTTTTGGGAGAAAGGTCAGCACGGAGTCCCGCTTAAGCAAGAAATGCACGCAGTGATTCCAGATCGCGTTTGTAATGTGCCGCGCGATCTTTTCCGGATCCGATCGGGTATTCATGATGCTGGCAATATTCCCCATCGAAACGGCTTTTGCGAAGCGACTCAAAGTAGGCCTTGCGCACGATTCCTTTGCCGAACGAGCAGGCATCGCGATGCCACACGCCGTCTGCCTCGCGCCAACGGTAGTCTTTGATGTAGGCGACTCCCAGACGCGGGCGTGCCAGACGATATTGGATCGGCCAGTTTTGCCCTCCCTCGACCGTGGCATGAGCGATGTCGAAACACAGGCCCAGGTGCTTGGCATCGGTGTTTTCCATGGCCAACATCACGTCCCAGATCGGTCCGCCGAAATACTGGGGTCCCGAGTGGTTTTGATATCCTCCCCACAGCCCCAATTCGCGATTGAGCTTCGCGATGTCCTGCAAGCGGGCCGACATCTCTCGCGCGACTTTCATCGGATTGTCGTTCGCCTGATAACGGTGAAAGCCAAGACGGTATTTTTTGATGCCGCAGGATGCGAGAGTTCGCAGGAGTTTTTCATTTTCCGGCGAAACACTGATGACATCGGTGGTGACCATGCAATGCGCTTTGCCGCGTTTTTTGAGCATCTCGATGAAGGTGGGGAGGTCATCGGCCGCTCGTTCGAGAGTGATATGCGTGCTTTCTTTGCGGATCGGTATGTCGACACCATCCCAGCCCACCTCTTCCACCAGTGCTGCGCTATCGGAAAGGGAAAGGTCGGAGAACGATTTCGTGAAGCCGAGAATCGGAGACGCTTCTTTTTTATGGTCGGCTTCGGCCGCGGTGGAGAAATGCGTGGACCCGAGCGCTGCCGCGGTCGAGGTGATAAAATGTCGGCGGTTCATGGTGCGCAGTTTAGTTCGCGGGATGGTTCGCGCAAGCAAGAAGCATCACGTGCAAAACCGCGCAGGATGTGTAATATTGTTTTTCTGGACGCGTATGGTGCATCTGGTTACCCCATGAATGTTCGTTGCCTGTCACTTTGGATCGGTTTGATGTTGCCCGTGCTCGGCGATTCGTTTTCACAACAAGTCGCGCCCTTGCTGGAGCAGCATTGCTATTCCTGTCACGGGGCCAAGAAGCAGAAAGGCGGCATCGAGTTGCATCAGATCAAAACGTCCGAGGACGCCTATCGTTTCCACCGATTTTTGAAGAATGTGGCCGATCAGATCAAAAGCGGCGACATGCCTCCCGAAGACGATGTCGATGCATTGCCGACGTCCGCAGAACGGTTACTGATGGTCACCGAGATCGAGAAGTTGATGACGGAATTGAAAAAAGGCGATTTCCCTCGCAAGCCGGGACGCCCCACGGTGCGCCGCCTGAATCGCAACGAATACAACAATACGGTGCGCGATTTGTTTGGTATTCCCTTTTCGGCAGGACAGGAGTTTCCTGCCGATGGGGCTGGTGGCGAGGGATTCGACAACGTTGGCGATTCCTTGTTCATCCCTCCTGTGCTGATGGAAAAATACATACAGGCCTCGCGTAAGGTGGTCGATGCCATCTATGCCCAACCGGCTTTGCTCAAGCGTGTGATCTTTCGCAAACCGCAGGAAAAAGAGGACCCTATGGCAGCTGCCCGTGTGGTGATCATATCCCATGCGTCACTCGCTTTCCGCCGTCGCTTGAATGATCAGGATATTTCCTCTTTGCTCGCACTGTTCGAATCGGCATGGAAAAAAGGGGAATCTTATGAAAATGCCTTCCGTGCACCCCTGCGGGCCCTGCTGATTCATCCGTCATTCCTGTTTCGCTGGGAGGCGGATCAGGAGGGCAAGAACGAGTGGAAAGTGGATTCCTTCGAACTTGCCACTCGTTTGTCCTATTTTCTCTGGGCCTCCATGCCCGATCGGGCACTGTTTCAGCTCGCCGACCAAGGCAAACTCTCCGATCCGGTCGTATGGCAACAGCAGGTTCTACGCATGCTCGATGATCCGCGAGCCGATACTCTCGCCCGATATTTCGCGGGTCAGTGGCTGGGCTTCGACGAACTGCGAGAATCAGTCAATCCCGATGCCAAACGCTTTCCCATGTTCACGGAAAGTTTGCGAGTAGCGATGTATCGCGAGTCCGTGGAATTTTTTCATCATATCCAGAAACAGGATCGTCCCATCACCGATCTCTTGGATAGCAATTACACGTTTCTGAACGAAGAACTGGCTCGTCATTACGGAATTTCCGGAGTCGTCGGACCACAGATGCGTATGGTGTCGATCAAAGACCCCCAGAGGGGCGGCGTGATCGGCCAGGCGTCCATTCTTACCGCCACTTCGCTGCCTCTGCGAACCAGTCCTGTGAAGCGAGGCAAATGGATTCTGGATACCATTCTCGGCACACCACCACCACCTCCTCCTCCCGATGCGGGTGTGCTTCCTGCGGACGACAAGTCGACCGAAGGGTTGTCATTCCGCCGACAACTGGAGCTTCATCGGAAAAAACCGAACTGCGCAGGATGTCACGAAAAAATCGATCCTCTTGGTTTCGGATTGGAGAATTTCGATGCAATCGGCCGTTGGCGCACCCACGATGCGAATGGCAAAGCTGTCGACTCGCTGTCCGCTTTGCCCGGTGATATTGTTTTTTCTTCACCAGCCGAGCTGAAAAAGTTGCTGGTCGAGTCGAATGAATTGTTCTGCAAGAACTTCTGTCGCAAGCTCCTGGCCTACGCGTTGGGGCGTCCGCTGGAGTATTACGATGAGCCGGTGATCGAGGAACTGTATCGCACATTGGTCAAAAACGACTACCGCTTGCGCCCCGTCATCCTGGCGATCGTGGGCAGTCAGCCCTTCCAATTTCGGGGCGCCGAGCGTTGAGTTGGAAAAAAATAGCTTTGCGCACGCATTCCGCTTGCGTTGCGACGGGGGAATCGGCAAAACGGTCTCCCGCACCGCAGGCGACGCGCGTTCTCACAGTATCGTGGCCCGTCAACGGGCGATCAACACGAATCCGCGCAAGCTATGGAAAGCATCTCATCCCGAATCAACAAAGTTTCTCCGTCTCTCACTCTCGCCATCACCAATCAAGCCAAGGCCATGAAAGCCCGCGGCGAAGAAGTCTACGGACTGGCCGGTGGTGAGCCAGACATGGACACTCCGGAGCATGTCAAACAGGCTGGCGCCGCCGCCTTGATGGCCGGATTCACGAAATACACCGCCGCAGCCGGCATTCCTGAGCTGCGTGATGCTCTCGCTGCCAAACTCAAGGCTGACAACAACCTGAACTACGACACCAAGGACATTTGCGTGACGGGTGGTGCCAAAATGGCCTGCTACATGGCGATTCTGTCGGTGGTGGAAGAGGGGGACGAGGTGATCATCCCCGCTCCCTACTGGGTCAGTTATCCCGACATGGTTCTGATGGCCGGAGGCGTTCCTGTGATCGTGGAAACGACGGAGGCCAACGGCTGGAAAATGACTCCCGAGCAATTCGAGGAAGCCATGACCCCACGCACCAAGATGGTGATCATCAACAGCCCGGGCAATCCCACCGGAGCGGTCTATACGGCGGATGAACTGGAAGCCCTCGGTGAAATCGCGCTTTCTGAGGACATTGTGATTCTTTCCGACGAAATTTACGAAAAGCTTGTTTACGGCGAAACCAAACATACTTCCATCGCATCGCTCAGCAAGGAACTCTACGACATCACCATCACCGTCAATGGCTTTTCCAAAGGCTACTCGATGACAGGATGGCGCTTGGGTTACACCGCTGCACCTCGTCCGCTCGCGGAGGCGATCGAAAAAATTCAGAATCACTCGGTGTCGAACGCTTGTTCGTTTGCTCAATACGGTGCTCTGGCGGCCTTGACTGGTGACCAGTCGTTCGTTAGCGACATGGTGGAGGAATACGACGTGCGCCGCCAGTTCATGCTCGGCCGCCTGCGGCAGATTCCAAACATCCGCGTGGTCGAACCGCAGGGTGCTTTCTATTTCTTCGTCTACACCGGCAAGCTCGGTCTCAAGTCGATGAATCTTTGCGACAAACTGCTCTCCCGTTACAAAGTCGCTGCGATTCCGGGGATTGCTTTCGGATACGACGATGGCATACGCCTGAGCTATTGCACCACTCTCGATGTGCTGGCCGAAGGATTGGATCGTTTCGAGGCATTCTGCCGCGAACATTGATGCTTCGTCTCTTTTCTTTTTCCCTGTCGGTCAACGCCGACAGGGATTTTTTTGCCCTAGTCTCAGAGTCCTAAGTCTGGCAGGGACATTTCCTCGATGGATACACTGAACGATGGCCCTGCGGGCGGGACGTCGGTGGCGGCTTTCACATTGGCTGCAGGGAAAGATGCGATGGCAAGGGTAACCTTATCTCGGGAAAACTCCTCGCGGAATTCTCCCACGATGTGAGCGCCCCGTGGTTGGCCGCCTTCGCGACGCCAAGCGGTGATGCCGGTGTTGAAAAAGGCCATCGGTTTCCCATTGACAAAAATCGCAAAGGCATCCCCCGAGTTGGTATGAGGACTGCCGTTGACCAGAATGCGGTAGCGATGCTTCTCTTTGAGGGGAGGTAGGTCAAAGGTGCCGCGCAGCAGCAGGACATCATGTTCGACCACGGTCTTCGGTTTGACATAGCGGCTGCCACCGTATTTTTGCACAAACCAATCGGGATATACGGTTTTGTCCTCAGCCACACCGAGAGGTTGCGCACCGTTTTTCCAACCGGATTTTTTTGCATCGAAATCGAGAGTATACCACTTTTCCTGACCCTGCGGCAGGATGCTGGCGAGATCGGCGATTGGCTTGGTGAGGTCTAGGCCTGCGGGAAGGTCAAAGCCGAGGTAATCCCACGACTCGTTGCTCGTGCCGAAGATGGGTTTCCAGTTGTAATCGTTGACCCCGGCGGCTTTGTAGTGATCGACCACGCTATCGAGTTCGTCGCGCAGGGCGTAGTTCGGTTTAGCGGGCTTGGCAGCTTTGTGGGCCGCAAGAATGGCGGGTTGGAAACGCGGGTTGGCAATGAAGTCGGGAATCGTGGCCTCCAGGATCACAGGTTTTACTGCTTCGCGTGAGGCGGCGACTTGCTCGGCGGTAGGAGTGGGTTTGGCGGCCTCCGCCTTTCTGCTTGCCACGCGCTGGGTCGATTGCGCTTCGCGGTCGGACTTGGGTATATTAGCGGCTTCACCGCCTAACAAACGCACCATAGCGCGCCCCATGGATTCACCGATGAGCAGGTAGGTTTCCGGATTGCGATGGTAGTGGTAGTCCTGATTGCGCGGGGATTCTTCGAGTTCCCGCCAAAAGTCGCGGCTGTCCACAGAGGATACTTGGTCGGAAAACTCCGGATGTTGTTTGGCATCGCCGACCGCCATTTGCGCTTCCCAAACGCCTTTCCAGTTGCCGGAGTTCACTTCATAACCACCAAAAGCCACGCTGGCGACCACGGCCTTCATGTTGGGCGCGTTGAGGTCCTTGCGCAGGTCCTTGATCAGATTGATGAGGTTTTTTTCATAAGCTTCTTTGGTCGAGCCACTGTCTTTATGACCCTGGAACCAGCCGAAACCGGCAATTTCATAGCCTTGTCCTGCATATCCAGGCACAACTTTATCGATTTCTGTTAGGGTCTTTTTCACACCCTCGATCATGAGCCGGTATTCGAGCCCTTCCCATTGATCTGCTCCCTCGCGATCGGTCTTGCCGCTTGATGGCGGTCGGAAATCGTAATCGAGCGAACGGTTGCCCATAGCGCATTTGATCAGCAGCACTTGTTCGCCGTGATAGGTTCCCATCACGTGGCCGAAGCCCAGTTCCGGACCGATAGAGCCGCCGTTGTTCGATGTCGCGGAAAGGGAGGAACTCGCCCGCGTGGGAAACAGCCGCGGATCGGTGTAGGTCACATCAGCGCGCACGCTCCATTTGTCGGGTCCATCGATGAGATATGGATATTTCCCCGCGGTGCGGGTGTGCCAGATCAGGTCGCCCACGCCAGGGATGTCGACACGCTCCAACCAAAATGCCGCGGATCCACTCTGTGTGTAGGTGATTTCGATGGGATAGCGCTTGCTGGCTTCGAGCGGCACTTTGGACACAATGGCTTTGCCGCCGCTGTCTTTCCGATAGACTTCCTTGCCATCGAGTTGAATCACGTTGTGGCTGCTGCTGCCCGATCCTGCGCGTAGCACGTAGGTGCCGGTGACGGGGATGTCGATGGTGGCAGTGACGACGAGAATTTGATTTCCTGTGATGGTGGGAAGCGTAGCAGCACTTTTGCCGAGATCGACACCAACAAATCTCACGGCCTTGCCACCTTCCTTGTCAAAAATCGTGCCCTTCACGTCATACACTCCATGTTTTCCAAAGGGCAATGTCGCCACTGGGCCACGAAAACCTCCTCCCACGGGAACAGTCCCGGGAGTGAGTGCTGGATCGGAGAGATAGTAATGATGAGAAAATTCTGGCGAAGCACCTTTGATATCGCCCATGCCCACCATGTTTGATTGGCCGGAGAGAACATAGACTTTCACCGGTTTCGCGGAATCACCTAGTTTGCCATCAGGCGCG
>JBJOMZ010000084.1:0-11499 GCA_046052105.1 Verrucomicrobiota bacterium
TGATGAACGCGTGATGGGAAAAAATGTCAGTTTCAAGCTCTGGGGCGTGGGGATCAAAGATCACCCAGAAGGGGGGAACACGGCGCAGCAGGTTCTCGAATCGAGTGAAAGACCTGAAGGTGCTGACAGGGAGAATCTGGCTCATGGGGGCACGTTTGGCAACCTTTTTTTTGGCAATTCCGAATTCGCGGTGATCTGAAAACACCGTCGATATCCATAAGAGTATCGTCGTTACTGAGCCCCACGCACGTCCGTGATGACGATTTGCAGCGAGGTAACTCCGCGGAAGGTGTTGCGGTCGATGGTGAAGGCAATGTCCCACGGCGGATCGGGGAGTTGGCGCTCGCCGCCGTTGAAAAACATCGCGGATTGCTCGTTGAGACCGCTTTTTCCCTGTCGCAGAAACAATCGCAGGTGCTTGTTTTTTAGATGCATGGGCGGTCGGCTCAAGTAGACATCACGCGCGAAAAATACCGGTTGGGGATTGCCGCTGCCGAAGGGTTGCAGGAGCTCGTAGGATTTCAGGAAGTCGAGAGAAAGCCACTCAAAGTTTAGTTCCGCGTCGAGATGAATTTTCGGCAGTCGTTGTTCCGGTGTTGTGCGGTTCAAGACATGCTCGGAAAATTTCTTGCGGAAGGCGTGCAGTTGATTTTCCTCAATCGAAATGCCAGCAGCCATTTCGTGCCCACCTCCGGCAAGCAGGATGGGGCGGCACTCGTCTATGGCCGCTACCAGCGAGATGCCCTGAATCGATCGCCCCGAACCTTTGCCGATGCCGTTTTCATCGATGGAGATGATGAAGGTGGGTCGGTGGTATTGCCGCATCAGGCGCGAGGCGACGATGCCCACCACGCCCGGGTGCCAGTCGCGCGAGCCTAACACAATTACCGGATCGTTTTCGAAATCCTTCATCATTACGAGTGCCTCGCGGCGCATGCGTTCCTCCATGGCCTGCCGCTCTCGATTGAAGTCATCGAGCATCGCTGCCAGTTCCGCGGCTTGCTCTTCTTCCTCGCACATCAGAGTGGCCAAAGCCATTTCTGGTTGATCCATGCGCCCTGCCGCATTGAGGCGCGGCCCGATGCGGAAACCTACATCCATGGAGCTTGCGCTGCCATTCATCCCCACAGCTTTCTGTAGCGCACGCAGTCCAAGGTTTTCGGTTTTGGGCAGACGTTTGAGGCCATGGCGAACGATCAGACGGTTCTCCCCGATCATGGGTACAATGTCGGCGATGGTGGCAACGCTGACCATGTCTAACAAATTTTTCAAATCGTAGTCGCTGCGCGGTCGCGTCTTGATCATGGCGTGAGCGACCTTGAAGCAAACCCCCGCCGCACAGAGGTAGGTGAATTCGCTGCCGCTCTTGGGGTTCACCAAGGCAATGCAGTCGGGTCTGCCGCGTGGTCCGAGCTCGTGATGATCCAAGATGATCACGTCCACACCCTTCGCCTTGAGCATCGCGACTTCATCGATGGAGCTCGTGCCGCAATCCACGGCAATCAGTAATTCGGGCCAACCGCATTCACGCTCGAAGCGATCCAATGCCGCCACACTCAGTCCATAACCTTCAGCGCTTCGCTGCGGCACGAAATACTTTGGCTCCGCTCCGTAGGCGCGCAGAATCGAACGCATCACTGTGATCGATGTCACTCCATCCACATCGTAATCACCGAAGATCCCAATGCTTTGTCCTGAGTCCAACGCTTGAAAAATCCGATTCGTCGCCTCGCGCATTTCCGGCATCAGGAAGGGATCGGCAAGATCCTTCAGCTTGGGGTCGAGAAAGCGATCGAGCGAGCCTTGATCGGCGATGTTGCGCTGCCGAATCAGATGCGCGAGGATCGCGGGGAAATCATCATGCAGGTCATTTTCCTCCATTTGAAATGACTCGCCGCGTATGATCCACTCGATGTTCGATTCCCGCATGTGCTCCGTCACACTATGGCGAATTTGTCGATGCTGACAAGTCCGGATGATTTTTCTTTTCTTCGAGCACGGCGGATGAGCATTGCTCATGCGTTCTGCCACCACCAGATCAGGGAACGCAACAAATGCTCAAACAATCGATCGGAGACCGCGCATGAAGGTGGTGTCATGGCAGTGGCGGGAGCGACACTGATGATGCCCAGAATTGATAGCAGGGCTAGGGGCAAAGCTACCGCGACATGCCACGCAGCATGAAGGAAATGTCCGCAATGCCAGCGTTGCCAGAAGCTGTGACTGATCCAGGCCCACCATCCGATTTCCGCCAGAATAAAAATCGTGGCAAAAGGCATCACATCGACCGTGCGATAGGCCTCGTATAGACCGAAGATCGTCAGAGAAAGCGCGCAAGCTCCCATCAGGCTGGCAACCAAGGCATCGGCGCGTTGACCCCACGATTCCGGAATGTTCATGAAAAAAGAAACGAAAGTCAGACACTTTTGCTTAGGTCTCAAAAAAAGAAATTTTCCGTTTGATTTCCGCACGGAAATTCACCGACTCGAAAGGTTGTGCAGTGCATGGTTGTTGTGCTAGGTTCGGCGCGCATGAATTCGTCCGAGTTGCTGAGTTACTGTCCAGATCTTCTTCATTACGCCCGCCGCGAATGTCGCGAGGTGATGGTCGGTCATGTGGGGATCGGCGGGAAGAATCCCATCCGTGTGCAGTCGATGATCACCTCGGACACCCGCGATACGCCGGCTTGTGTCGCCGAGGTTCTGCAACTCGCGGAGGCCGGTTGTGAAATCGTTCGCATTACGGCGCAGACCAAGGTCTACGCAGCGAATTTGGAAAACATCGCCCGCGAAGTGCGTGCCGCCGGATGCATCGTGCCACTGGTGGCGGACATCCATTTCAAACCCGATGCGGCATTCGAGGCTGCGAAATGGGTAGAAAAAATCCGTGTCAATCCCGGCAACTATGCCGATAAGAAAAAGTTCGAAATCCGCGAATATTCCGACGAACAATACGAAGAGGAACTGCAGCGCATTCGCGAGGAATTCGCTCCACTCGTTGAATTGTGCAAGGAAAAGAAACGCGCCATGCGCATCGGTACGAACCATGGTTCTCTCTCCGACCGCATCATGAACCGCTATGGCGATACACCACTCGGCATGGTGGAAAGTGCGTTCGAATTCGCCCGCATCGCCCGTGAGATGGCGTATCACAACTTTGTCTTCTCGATGAAAGCGTCCAATCCCAAGGTTATGATCGAGGCCTACCGTCTCCTCGTGGCGCGATTGGAAAAAGAGGGGAGCGATTGGAATTACCCGATTCATCTCGGTGTGACCGAGGCCGGGGATGGCGAGGATGGTCGCATCAAGAGCGCGATCGGCATGGGTTCGCTGCTGGCCGACGGCATCGGCGATACCGTGCGCGTGTCCCTCACGGAAGATGCGATCTATGAAATCCCCGTGGCCCAAGCGCTGGTAAAGCCGTTTCTCGATGGCAGTTTCGGATCTGCCAAAGGACATGCGGAAGGGGCGGATACACTCTCCTACGATCCCTTCAGCTACGAGAAACGTAGTAGCTCTACGTTGGAAGTCATGGGCGTGAAAGTCGGTGGTGGTGAAACCGTGCGCGTCGTTACCACCCAGGAAAAATGGAATGCTGTGGCTCACAAGTTCTCGGCGCTGGGGGATTTCAAACCGGAGATCATCGTGGAAAAGTCCGGCGTAGTGGCTATCGATCCGAGAGATGACAAGGCTGTGGCGCAATTCAATGCCGTCGGAACTCCGCAGTTCGTGACCGTCGCTGACGGCGTTGAGATGGAGGTGATCCACGCGTTCCGACTCTTGGCGGCGCGTATCGATGCCCAGCATCCGATCTTGCTCAAGGATACCCTCGTTCCCGCGCTGGGTGAAGTCGATTTCCAGAACGCACTGTTGGAGGCTTCGCGGAACATCGGGTCATTGCTTTGCGATGGCATCGGTGATGCGGTGATGGTGCAAGGTGAGAGTGCTCCGGGCCAGAGCTTCCGCTTGTCCTACAACATTTTGCAGGCGGCGGGTGTGAGGATTTTCAAAACCGATTACGTGGCGTGTCCGAGTTGTGGCCGCACCTTGTTCAATCTTCAGTCCACTACCCAGAAAATCCGAGCGGCCACTGGGCATCTCAAGGGTGTGCGTATCGCGGTGATGGGATGCATTGTCAACGGTCCCGGGGAAATGGCAGACGCCGATTTCGGTTATGTCGGTGGTGCACCTAACAAAATCAATCTCTACGTGGGCAAGACAGCCGTGAAATTCAACATACCCGAGGAGGAGGCGGTCGAACGCCTGATCGATCTGATTCGCGAGCACGGCAAGTGGTGCGAAGCTCCGGTCGCCGTTACCGAGTGATCAGGTCGCCTCGCGCTGCCATAGTTCTTCGAAGGCCGCGATGACCTTCGCGGCGGTCAGCTCGTTTTGGCAACGTCGGTCCAAGAGACATTTCCGCATCAGGCAAGGCGAGCATTCAACCTTTTCCCGCACCACGATATGCTGTTTGCCCAGAGGTCGACGCCAATCCGGATCGTTCGGACCGAAGAGTGTGAGAGTGGCGGTGCCGACATGGGCGCTCAGGTGACAGATGCTCGAGTCTGCACAGATCGCAAACCCGGCAGATGCTAGCAGCGGCAAGGACTCCGCAGCGTTTGCGATTCGTTCCGTCCTACATGAGGGAAAACGTTGTGCCAGTTGCGAGGAGAGAGGGTTTTTTTCCATCGATGCACCCAAAAGAGTGATCTCCGAGAAGCCTTTGTTTCCCAGCCACTCTATGGTTTTTTCCCAGCCGGTGAAGGTCCACTCGTGCGACGGTCCGAAGTCGGAATCAGGTGAAACCACCACGTGTTTTGCTTTGCGATCGTGATGCATCGAAGAAGGCGAGAAAATCTCCGCGAGCCTGGTGGGGATCTTCAACGCTTCCATGAGGTCCAGATAATACTGCACGCGGTGCCTGACAGGGCTGGGGGTATGATCCGTAGGGATAGCATCGGTGAGGAATTTCGTCAGCGGTTTCAACGCGTAACCGAGACGCTGTTTCACGCCAAGAGACCGACAAAATTCCGCTGCGAGATCTTTTTCCCAAAGGATTGCCGCATCCCAGGAATGCGGCGATTCTCCATGGGCTCGCAGCATGTCTCGAAGTTTTGTTCGGTTGTCATAGGCAACGATCGCATTGATGCCGGCAATGGAGGACCAGTAGTCGGCTTGTTCCTCATGACAAATGACACCCAGCGTGCAACTGGGTCGTGCGGCTCGTATGGCACGCAGAGCTGGAGTGGCAAAACAGGTTTCATCCCATGGTCGGGGGGCTGCGAAAAGAATTTCTCCGCCATAAAGCCCGATGGGTGGCTTTTCCGGAATGGGATTCGCTGGTGGATGGGACATGGCGAGGGAATCTCGTGTGAAAATGTTTTGTGATGAATTCACCTTGCAAGCGCATCTTCCAGTGGATGATAGCGGAATGGCGAGAAATGTTCCGGTTGATGGAAGTCCGGATCCTTACCTGGTAGCCGGGTGGCAGTGAGAAATTGCTGCGCGGGGGAATTGGCAATGAAGGTGACGTTGATGCGGGAGTGATCCGACCATGCTAATCGTGCGCGCAGCAAATCGAGCGGTATGGCCATGGCAGTCATCCAGCCACCATCCGGAGACATTTCGGCAAAGGTAGCCACGTCTGGAAAAGCGATGTCAGCCGATTCCGCTCGTTGGCGTGGTGCCGTGAATTCCGCGCTCCACCAAGCACCGTTGGCCGCGAGATTGAATTCGAAATACCGTCCGCTCACTGGGTCTGCGAGAAACAGCTCAGCACAATCATACCGCCACAGCTCTGCCAAAAAAGCTCCGGGTCGCGCCAGAGGATGCATCTTCGTGGGAGTCCTGCCCGCCGCCAGAAACCATAGCCGTTGCGCATCCTCCGCAAGTGAAAACATCAGTGGAGATTCTAAGCTGTTGCCGCACCAGTCGCGCTGTAGGCCCCACACGGGCAGAGATAGATCGCCCCATTGAAACAATTGAGTGCTTCGAAGGATCAACATGCGTTCACAATAAGGTGATCTTGAATTTCGGTCGAGGTCGAATTTTGTTAAGAAATGCTAAGGATTTATCACTCAAAAGATGTGATTTTTTTGCAATAAAACTCGCCATAGGAACATACTTTGCTTATCACTTCTCCGACTTCATGCGACGCAATCCATACGGCAGTTTGACGACCATCGAATACATTGGTCCTCGCCCGCAAAAACCGAAAAGGAATTTTTTCGGAGGATGGGTCATTTTGTTGATTGCTGTGAGTATGGGTCTTTTCTTCGGACGCCCCTTGCTGGCATCACTTCGGTCAGAGCAGGTGGTCGGCACGAACGCGGCCGCCGATCGCATGATTGAAGAGCTCCAGGCATCAACGAAGCCAGGAGACAAACTCGCTGTTGCAGCCCTGTCCCTGATCCATGAGGATACGAAAGATTCGCAGGTCAATAACACCGCAGAGTTACTCACATCGGCTTATCAGAAAGCCCTTGGACTCGACATCAAGGAATTGTTGCATCAGGACATGAGCAACGCCTTCGCCCAATACCCCCAATTGTGGTATGAGCGCGGTCCTAACAAGGAAATCGATGCCACGCGCGTTCCGAATCTGCAGCGTTTTTTCCATCGCTCCGGTGAGGATTTTTCTGCATCGGATGTGATTGTGGGTGATGTGATTTTCTGGACGCTTCCCGATGGTAATGCCCACGCGGCCATTGTTGTTCCCGGTCCGGGATTGCATGCCAATGAGAAATGGATTGTGCATCATTGGCAACAGGGAGTGGCATGGGAAAACAAGCTGAAGGATTTCAGCATGGTTCTCGGGCGCTATCGTTTTGGTCAGTGAACCGCTACGATAAACCAGAACGACTCATCCGCATGCCGCGTGATCTGAATCAGGCGAGGATGTTTTTGATAACCTTGGCCGGCTTCACACCGATGAGTTTCTGATTCAACCCTTGGAAGGGAAAACTGTGTTTGTGGGCATCGATACCCAGCAGATGCAACAGGGTGGCGTGAAAGTCGCGCACGTGAACCGGGTTGCTGGCGACATGGTAACCGAGCGGATCCGTTTCTCCATAGGAGAGACCATGCTTCACTCCCGCACCTGCCATCCAGAGGGTATAGGAATTCGGGTTGTGATCGCGGCCCGTGAATTTGCCATCGGCTCCGCCACGGTTTTCCTGCATGGGCGTGCGACCAAACTCTCCCGACCAAACCACCAAGGTGTCTTCCAATAAACCACGTTGCTTCAGATCGGTCAGCAGGGCAGAAATCGGTTGGTCGATATCGCGGCATTTTTTCTTGAAGCCGATGTTGAGTGCCTCATCTTGACTCGAGCCATGTGAGTCCCATCCCCAATCGAACAATTGTACGAAGCGAGTGCCATTTTCGACCAGGCGACGCGCGAGCAGGCAATTGTTCGCAAACGATTCGCGGCCCGGCGTTGCTCCATAGAGAGCGCGGATTTCTTCGGGTTCGCGGGTGATGTCCATGACCTCGGGTGCGGTCATTTGCATACGGAATGCCATTTCATACTGGGCGATGCGTGTGGCGGTTTCGGCATCGCCGAATTCCTCTTCGGTCATCCGATTGAGCTTTCCGAGAGCATCGAGCGCTGAGCGTCTGACATCACGGTTTACTCCTGCGGGATTGCGCAGATTGAGAACCGGATCACCCGATGAACGGCATTGCACGCCCTGATAGACGGAAGGCAGGTAACCGGAACCCCACACGCTTTTGCCCGCGCGAGGGGTTTGTCCTCCGGACAGCAGCACGATGAATCCTGGCAAGTCCTGATTTTCCGTGCCAAGCCCCCAGGTCACCCATGAGCCGATGGAAGGATGACCGAGATTGGCCTGACCGGTGTGAGCTACAAGTTCAGCGGGACCGTGATTGAATTGATCCGTGACCATGGTGTGAATGAAACACAGGTCGTCTACGTGTTGGGACAGATGCGGCAACTGATCTGAAACCCATGCTCCGCATTGTCCGAACTGTCGGAAGGGAAATTGCGGACCTAACAATTTTGGCACTCCTTGGATGAATGCGAAACGTTGCCCCTCGAGAAATTCCTTAGGGCAATCCTTGCCGTTGTATTTCGCCAGTTCCGGTTTGTAGTGGAACAGATCCAGCGTGCTGGGCGCTCCCAACATGTGAAGGTAGATCACGCGTTTCACCTTCGCCGGCAGAGTTGGTACCGCGGGCATGAGTGGCGCTGCAGGATCGGGAGATACAGCTGGTGCCGCAAGTCCGAAAACTTTCTCTTGTGATGTCAGATATAGAGCTCCCATCCCGGTCGCGCAGTGGCGGAGGAAATGCCGGCGCGTTTGTTGTTCCAAGGTGGTCCGTCGGAGTTCACGAAGCAGGGTTTCAGGATTCATGCGATGCAATGGGGCGAGTGGTTATTTGACGACCGCTTCATCGAGGTTCAGCAGAATGGAGGCAATCACGGTGAAGGCCGCACCGTCCGGCGTGCCTGCCATGCCTTCCATGGTTTTCGGATTCGTGCGGTAGTTCGATTCCAGTGATTGATAGGATTCTAACAATTCTTTGAGGCGTTCGGGTGAGGCTTGACGCGAGGTGGTGATGCGGTATCCCGCGGCAATCTTCTGCGCGAGGTCACCAGCGATTTCGTTTTTCATGCGCCGTGCCAGTGCCTGAGCGAATTCGGCATGAGCCGGTGAATTGAGAGCTTCTAACGATTGCAAGGGGGTATTGGAAAGAACCCTGCGTTTGGTGCAGACATCGCGCGGCGGCGCATCGTAGGTGGCGAAACCGGGGTAGGGGTTCGAGCGTTTTGTGAATGTGTAGATTGCGCGGCGGTAACGATCCGGTTTTCCGATTTCCGGAGTATTCCATTTTTCGCCACTCTTGAAAGGCGTCCAACCTCCCGGTGGCATGGGGGGATAGACGGGCGGCCCGAAGAGTGGTGGCGCGAGAAGCCCTGAGGCAACGAGTCCGTGATCGCGCACGGCTTCCGCGCTCAGTCGCACTCTCGGACCGCGGGCCAGCAGGGCATTGCGCGGGTCTTCCTCACGTTGTTTCACGGTGCTAGCCGCTGATTGGCGATAGGTAGCAGTCGACACGATCTCCCGGAGGAGAGTCTTTTGACTCCAACGTAGATCATCGCGGAATCGCAGTGCCAGATGATCCAGCAATTCCGGGTGAGTGGGCTTGGTTCCTGACGAGCCGAAGTCTTCCAAGGTTTCCACCAGACCCAGTCCGAACAGTTGTTCCCACAACCGATTGACTACCACGCGCGAGGTGAGAGGGTTTTCCGTTGATACCAGCCATTGCGCGAAGCCCAAACGATTCGCGGGGGCATTGGCGGGGAGTTTTCCGAAAAGTGCCGGAATGCCAGAGCTTTCGATACGCTTGTCCTTGCTCAGCCAATTGCCGCGCACGAACAGATGCGTCGCGCGTTTCATGTTGGCGCTCTGTTGTTGTAGAGTCGGTATGGCAGTGAGTTTTTGTTGCGCCAGAGCCTTATCGATTTCTTTCACTCGTGCTAGGGTTTTGCCGACTGTGGCATCGGTCAGTAGTGCTGTCCAAGAACTGTGATCGGTGAAAAAGACTCGGCCGCGTTTGGTTACCAGCGGCACGCTGCCCGCGGCATTCATGTTGTGCGTAAGGGTCAGCGAGAGTGTTGCCGATGCGTCGAGAGCGAGCGGTTGCTGGAGAATCAATATGCATGAGCGCGGGCGGTCGATTTTCGTGTAGGCACCCCAGCCACTGCCATTGGCACTCAGACTGTCGTTCGGATCGAAAAACGGATCGGGTTCGTCGCCAATGACACGGGCCAAGGGCACAGGGCGCTTGTCGTTACTGTTGGCTGAGGCGATCTCTAGTTGGATGTGAGAAAGCACCGATCCCCACTCCGGTGTGTGCGCTGCGGTCTTTAGATCGATGGGCATGATCTCGAGTTTGATGGCAGAGATCGCGGTGAGGGAAGGATCCGTTCGCACTTCCAGTTTGATCCTGGTGTTGTTAGGTACATTGGAAGTGGTGCGAAACTCCTGATTGCCATCAGCAGGGTGAATTTCCACTGACACTTGGGCGGATGATGCCACCATGCGCGACACGGGCTTCCATGCCGAATCATCGCGCAGTTGTTGCTGACGTGTGTGCATTTGATTCAACAGATCGCCACGTTCGTTGAGCCAGCGTGCAAAGTCGGCCGCACGCGCTGGATCCGCTGGCAGTGGTGTAACGGGAAAATGCTGGTCCAGATCAGCGTCACGCGTTTCATTGAAAAACGCCATGCTGGTATAGTATTCCTCGTGCTGGATCGGATCGTACGGGTGCGAGTGACATTGCACGCAGCCCATGGTGACTCCCTGCCACGTTTCCCAGGTGGTGGCGATGCGGTCCATAACGGCGGTGACGCGGAATTCCTCATCGTCCGTACCGCCCTCGGCATTGGCCTGGGTGTGGCGGTGAAAATTTGTGGCAATGCGGTCATCGAGCGTGGGCTTGGGCAAGAGATCGCCCGCCAGTTGTTTGATGGTAAATTGATCGAAGGGCATGTCGCTATTGTAGGCGCGGATGACCCAATCGCGGTAGGGCCATGCAGGGCGAGGGCGATCGAGTCCGAGTCCCTCGGTATCCGCATAGCGGGCGAGATCCAGCCAGTTTGAGGCCCATTTTTCACCGTAGTGTGGTGAGGCGAGCAAACGATCGATTTCCTTTTGCCAAGCGGCCTCTGGATCGGATTTCCAAGCGGATTCAAAGGCATCCAGCTCGGCCAGAGTCGGCGGCAGTCCGATCAGATCGTGTGACAATCGGCGCAACAACAAGGAGGGCTCGGCCTGGGGGCTAGGCCTGAGTTGCAAGGATTCCAAGCGGCTCAGAACAAAGCGGTCGATGTCGTTTTTTGGCCATGATGGATCTTTCACCAGCGGCAGCGCGGGTTTGTGCGGTTTTTCAAAGGCCCAGTGCTCCTCCCATTTCGCGCCTTCGAGAATCCATTGTCGAAGTTTCGCCACTTCCGCCGCGGGAAGTGGTGGACCGTGATCAGGCTGCGGCATGATTTCATCAGGATCCGTGGACGTCACGCGTTTCATCAATTCGCTTTCTTCGGGCTTGCCCGGAACGATGGTGGGTTTGCCCGACTCACCGATGGCTAGGGCCTTTTCACGAAAGACAAATGAGATGCCGCCCGCTTCCTTCACGCCACCATGGCAAGCGGTGCAGTGGCTGGTCAGTATGGGGCGGATGTCTCGATTGAACGCGGTGGGTTCTGCGATCAGCAGCGTGCTGAAACAGAAGAGTGTGGTGACAATGCGTGTCATGAATCCTGGTAAAATCATTCGTTGGGTCCGCGTCTCTTGCGAAGCTACGATAGCATAAACGAAAAAAAATGCGTCTGTTATGATTTGAGTGTCATTTCACCACAAATGAATGACGTCCCGGCGACAGGGTCCGCGTGGTAGGTGTTTGATCAGCTACTCCCCAAGGCGAGTTCTTGGGCAAGGTCAGCTCCGCGGAAGTATTGGCGGGAATGCTG
>JBJOMZ010000085.1:0-11488 GCA_046052105.1 Verrucomicrobiota bacterium
GCCGGCAATGAGGAAACCGCCGAGGGCACCCTGCCAAACAGGAAGGTCGGTGAAGCATTGGTTGTAAAGACCTCCCAGAATGGTGGGGCCGACGATGCCGACAAGAAAGGCGATCCACTGCACATACTTGTGCTGCCACATGACCAGTTTCTCTTTGCGCAGGTCGCTCACGTTCGTAGCTGGATGCTCAGGTGCCAGTTTGAACATGAGCCAGCCGATGTGGGCCCACATGAATCCTTTGGAAATATCGTAGGGATCCTCATCGTGGTCGACATGCTTGTGGTGGGTGCGGTGATCGGAACTCCAGTCGAGGCAAGAGTTTTCAAACGCACAGGCACCGAAAATGAGAGTGAACAGTTTGACAGGCCATTTGGCCTTGAAAGAAAGATGGGAGAACAGCCTATGATAGCCGAGAGTGATGCTCATGGCGGTGGCTGGAACCATGAAAGCGAACATCGCCCACTGAAACCAAGTTTGTTCGAACGTTACGACATACCATGGCACAACGGTGATGGAGAGAAGGAATGTTCCAATAAGGAATATGCTGGTGACCCAATTGACCCTCTCAAAGGGAATGCGTAATTTAGACATAGGAGAATGAAGTTCGGAAGACAATTGTCTCATCGGAGACGCCGCAAGGTAGCATGACAGGCGGCGAATGCAATCATTCTTTCTCGTTGTGATTCGGTGATCATCTGAGCGATGGACGAGAGGTTGTTTTCGCCGCGTATGGGTTTCAAAGAAAATTGTGGAATAGTTCGAGTTGGTCGTCGCCGTGATGACTCCATGCATTGAAATTCAGGGCACGCAGGCTTGTGGCGAGTTCTCGGGTTGATCCGTGAACGGTGAAAATTCGGCGTGCCTTGACCATTTCCGCCGTGCGCAATAGGTCTGGGAAATCCGCATGATCAGAGAGCGGGATGGCGGCCTCGCAACCATAGCGGAATCGTGCCCCAGGATTCAGTGCCCAACCCGTCATAACGGCGCTGCGCGCCCGACTGATACGGCTGCAGTCCTTGTTTCTGGCGAACTGCGGCTCGGCGATCAGGGCATGACCATGCGGCATTTCTCCGATCCATACTTCCGGTTCCCTGAGGTTTATACCCATTTCCCGGCATGCGTTCGTCATGTTCGCCACGCGTGCGGTCTGAAGATGAGGAAGCCCATGCGTTTCGAGAATCGCCGCGATTTCTTGCGCTTTGCCTAACGAATATCCCAGCAAAACAGGGGTGCATCCATCGGCAAGGGTCGCATTTACGAAGTCGACGATCTGATCCTCGATGTCCGTGGCGGGAGGCAATACGTAGCGGGGCAGCCCGAAAGTGCTTTCCATGATCAACGTGTCTGCTGCCATTAGGCTGGCTGATTCAATGCTGCGGGAGGCACGAAGTTTGTAGTCTCCGGTATACAGCAGGCTGGCACCGGAATCCGAGTCCTCCACGTGCAGCATGGCGGAACCGGCGATATGTCCTGCGGGCAACAAGGTGATCACGAATTTATCTCGCTTCAGGCGTTCATGAAATTCCTGAATGCACAGGCGCTCGCGTGCGATCCGGTAGCGTTTTTGGAGCAGATGCGCGGTTACCGGGCTGCAAAGAATGTTCTGGTGGCGTGCTACATGATCCGCATGCGCATGGGAAATGAAAGCCCATGGTTTTGGCCGCCTCACGTCCAGCCATAAATCCAAATCACAAAGATGCAAAGCATGGCACGGACTGAGGCGGATTTCGGATTCTCGCGTCATATCGCGCGGACTATTCGGAGCGTGTGAGCAGTTGTCGATGGTATTCGTCCTGCAGTTGTTGGGACTGTGTGATTGCCTTGACTTTGCCAGGGCTGAGCTCATCGATTCGGCCGCGTAGCTTGATCAACTCCTGCTCCGAGGTCCGCAGCTCCGTCTTGCTGAGCTCCATCCGGTCTTGCAGTGCTTTGTTGATTTCCGTCGGCTTTTGTAGCGAATGCGCGTTCCATTCAGCGGTCACCTGCTGGCGACGTATCGCGAGATTTTCCAACTCCCGTGCTTTTTCTTCAAACTGTGCGAGAAGATCGTCAAATTCGCTCTGTCGTATCTGTGCCTCATTGCGTGCCTGCAACGCCTTGGTATTGGTTTGAGCGGCGATCCAATGATGGCGCGCTTGTTTCAGACGCATGGGTTCGGCGTTCAACTCACTATGTTTGTTACGAGCAGCGGCCAGTGACTGCTCCATGGCAGGTCTCGCGTCCCGCAATCCTTTGAGTGACGACTCGTTGAGAGTCAGTTTGTTTTTTGCGGCTTGGTTTTCCTTCTCGGCTTGAGTCAGAGCGGCGGTCAATTCCTGTTCTTCTTGGGATGTCTGATGGATGGCAGCCTCCAATGTTTGCACATGGCCTTGCGATTGCTGGAATTTCCCTTCGCTGTCCTTTGCTGCGGCTTGGGCAGGCTCAATGTTAATCGCATCGCCCGCGGCCTGAGTATTGGCGAGATGTTGCCGGTGTTGCTCCATTGTCTGTTGCGCCGCAGACATCGCTTGGCGCGCGGTATCCAGTTCCGCTTTCTTTGCTGTCAGCATCTGACGCAGTGGATCGATTTTCTGCTGCAGGGATGAAAACTTTTCTTGGGTTTGCCCTGCGATCTGACGGCTTTGCTGGCATGCTTGTTCAGCCTGTTGCAGTGCGGTCTGATGTTGTTGATGTTTTTGTTCCGCCGCGCTCACATGTTGTTGTGACTCGGCGATGATCGCAGGAATCGAAATCAGGCGTTCGTCAATCATCCGTATTCTCTCAGCCAAGGTCGGGGGATGATTGTTCATCACATGCGCGACTTGGCCATTGGCATTGTCAATGACATGGATCTTGCCATCGACGTCACCAACAAAGGTCCGCTTGCCTTCGGCATCGATCGTGATGGAGGTAGGGAGACCGGCAATGGTGCCGAGTTCGCGTGCCAGATTGAAATCGGATTTCCACAGGCGCACCTTGCGATCGCGTCCCGTACTGACGAAAGATCCGTCGCGCGCCCAGTCGAAACCGCGGACTCCACCTGGATGGGCGTCGATTTTTTTGACTTCCGTGCCGCCATTCATTTCCCACATGCGGATGGTGCCGTCTTCGGAAGAGGTGCCTAAGAGATTTGAATCCGCGCGGAAAAGAGCGCGCGTGATGGCGCCTTGGTGTGCTCGTAGTGAATGAAAATCGCCGCCGCTATCGGCCTCCCATACCAGAACCCCGCCATTGCGATCGCCTGTGGCCAGCAGGATGCCGTCAGGAGAAACATCGAGAGCTGTGACCCAGTCGGTATGTTTCTTCATGGATTTTACCAGTTCCTGACTTTGTGTGTTCCAGAGTTTGACCAAGCGGGACGGGGAACCGGTGGCGACGATGTCGAAGCCGGGACGGATGTCACAGCAGAGCACGGCATCGAACTCTTTGGCGGCACTCAGCAACCGTTGTCCGTTGGTGACATCAACCGTAACGGTGGTGCCGGATTTTCCGGCGATGCCGCCGCCTATGATGAGGTAGCGCCCATCGGGAGTGAAAGCCAGTGATACCGGTTCTCCCTCGGGAAAGGGGATGATTCCCACAAGATCGAATGTTTCGCTGTGCACCAGCATGACCTGGCGCAGAGAGCTGATCGCCAGCAGAGGTGCCCAGGGGGATGTGGCCATGGCATGAACGGCGGATCCTCGGCTCGATGTGACGACCGGCTCGAGCAGCAAGTGTTGGGGCATGGGCGGCGGACCCTCAGGTTTTTTTCCCGCGGCCGATCCTGGATTTTCTTGGAATGTGGGTTTTTTGGCGGTTCGTGCGCTGGAGTTTTTGTTCTCCAGCAATCCGCCTTCGATCCACGCCTTGATCGTGGCAACCTGTGCTGGATTGATGGCATCTCCTTCTGGCGGCATTTTGAGTTCTCCGCTGCGCATGACGGATGTCAGCAGGGAGGAGCCTGTGTCCCCCGGTTCCACAATCTTCCCGCCCGATCCACCTTTGAGGGTGTTAGCATAAGAGGAAAGGTCCAAGCCACCCTTGGTTTTGTCGGGATTGTGACAGTTCAGGCAGGATTGTTCGAAAATGGGAAAGACATGATCCTCATAGGTAATTTTGTCCGCGCCATGAGCCGCTGGCTGCACTGCCGCGAGGCAGATCAGGAAAAAAACAGCGGTGTGAGAAGAGGTTTCCAACACCATAAAGCTACGCGGCCGTCGCGCACGATCTTTCCCTCTTTGAGAGAAAAAACACCCCGATTCCTCAAAGGAGTCGGGGTGTTGCAATCCTCAGATCGTGCCGGTATTTTTACCAACTGCGGACATCGTCCTTGTTCTTTTCAATGCCGTCGGCACCGAGAGAGTAGATCACGGCTTTTGGCCCGCGAATGATATCAGGATCGCTGGGAGAAATTTTGTCAGGGTTCAAAATTTCGTCGTTATAATCGTCATCGAACGCAATGTAGAAAGGATTGCCCCATGCATCAAAAAGACCTGTGGGTGTCGCGCTACCGCTCATGTATTCAATCCCACCTTTTTTCGCTTTGGCAGGTTTGACTTCGAGGAAGCGAATGGCTTTCGTGTTGAGCGTGTTCGTTCCAGTGCCTTCTTGTGCGAGAAGAACGCGCAATACATTCACTCCTTCGCCCGTGTTGGTGGCGATCGGCGTGGGAGTAGCCGCTACTACGGGCAAGGAACCGTATTCATCGAAATAGTTGTGAATCGACTGCGAGAGGTTGGTGGCAATGTTTAAGGTTTGCACAGTTTTGGCTCTTTTCAGTGCGGATTGAACTCCGGCAAAGCCGAGGGCGGCCAGCACCATGATGATCGCGATGACAATCAACAATTCGACGAGAGTAAAGCCACGTTGCAAACGGTAGGTATGGTTTTTCATAGAAATCAATGGGAAGAAGAGTGAAGCGAAATCGCGAAGATCTGGCAATGCCGAATTTCCGCAATCACATGGTAAATACTAAGCTATCCTGAGGTGACGCGCAAACAGAAAATGTGAAAATCATTTTGGTTGCCGCCGTCCTGCGAAATGTTGTTGATCATGGTCATGCAAATCGAGCCGATCGGGATCATGCGCACATGCTTTGGAGAGAAATTTGCCGTGCCTCGTCAACCGGGTTTGTGTCCCAGCGCCTGGGGGCGTCTGCTCTTCGAGTCGCGGTATCGCGGAGAGGAATTTCTTCGTGGAATCGAGGGATTTTCGCATGTTTGGGTGATTTTCGGCTTTCATGAAACCCATGACCAGCAATGGTCTCCCACGGTCCGGCCGCCGCGATTGGGTGGCAACCAACGAGTCGGGGTATTTGCCAGTCGGAGCACCTTCCGGCCCAACAGCCTCGGGCTTTCCCTGTGCCGCCTCGAGGGAATCGATGCCACGGCGGACGGCCCCCAGCTATTGCTCGGAGGAGTGGATTTGGTCGATGGCACTCCCGTTTATGATGTCAAGCCCTACCTGTCGTATTGCGAAGCTCCTATCGATGCGGTGTGCGGCTATGCTGCGAGCGCACCGCAGAGACTCAGTGTATCGGTGGACTCGCGGGCGGCCGATGTCTTCGATCGATTGCCCGAACGCGACCGGCGAATCATCCTTGAATGTCTCGCACTGGATCCGCGACCAGCGGCACACCATGATCCCCAGCGCACTTACGGTGTGGTAATCTGCGGCGTCAATGTTCGGTTTCAGGTCGGTGAGGAAGTGACGATCCAGGAAATTTCCGACCTTGTGTGAAATTCCGGAAACTTTCTCGCGGCGGCATTTGGCATTGCCAAATCGGGTCAATTGTGGTGACTTTCTCCTCCGTTATGGCAAATCCAACCAACGTTCTGGCACAAGGCATCGAAATCATCGGCTCGGTTCGCTTTTCGAATGACATGATCATCGATGGCAAAATCGAAGGACAGATCAGCTCAGACAAAGGTCGCGTCACGATTGGTGAAAATGCCAACATCAAGGGCGATATCACCGCGGGTGAAGTGAAAGTGTTTGGCAAGGTGCAAGGGAAAATCACCTCCGAGCGCTGTGAGTTAAAAGCCAAGTCCCGCTTGGATGGAGACATCAAGGCCAAGATGTTTGCGATGGAAGAGGGCGCACAACTGGCTGGCCGAACCGAGATTGGTTGATCATACGGCGGAGTCTAGCGAATCCACACCCACGCGGACAATAGGGCAAGCAGGATCGCAAAACAGCGATTGATCGCGGTTTGGTGGCGGTCATAGCCTCGTCGCAATGCGGGAACTCGCAAGCCGCGTACCCACAGCGTCCATAACAGCGCGCCCTGCAAGACGATGATGGCGCCCAGTGTCAGGGGACGCGAGACTCCCTGATGCCCCTGGAGAAAAGGTGCGCAGATGCTGCTCAGCATCAGGGCCGCTTTGGGATTGAAAAGATTGCACAACAAGCCACGTAGGTAGTGGCTTCCTTGCTGCGGTGCCGAGGCGCAAGATGAATCCCGGGCGCTGAGAAAAATCCTACCCGCGAGATACAGCAGATAGCCCGAAGCGAGGCATTTGATAAATGGCAATAAATTTGACTCAGTCGTAAAAATATAACCAACTCCTCCCAAGGCGATCGCTGAATGGACGGCAAGTCCAGTGGCGATGCCGCACGCCGTGATCGTTCCGGCTCGTCCGCCATGGTGGAGAGCGGTGCGAGTGAGCAAGATCATGTCGGGACCAGGGCTGAACTGGGCCACCGCCATGATTGCGCTGAATGCCAACAATTCGAAAGCGGTGTTCACCTTCCTGATTTTGCAGCGATGATGTAGGCCTTCACCGCATTTTCCTGTTTTTTGCTCAGGCTTGCATTCCATGCCATACCAGGCACAACCACGTGCCAGTCTTCATCGCTCACGCTATCGGGAAGTTGATGTTCGTGACAACGACCGCAGTGGGCGATGTAGGTGGCGCGACCGGACTGCAAGGTATCCTCGGCCCATCCACTTTTTGCCGCCATGGCGGGCGTGACAGATGGCGCGATTTTTTCCCACTTCGGAACACAGGCGCCGATGGTCAAAAGAAGGCAGCAGAGCAGTCGACGCTTGTGTTTCATAGTTGGATCTCAGAGTTGTTTGACGGCTAAAATGTATGCCAATACTGCGGTGCCCTCTTCGAGGGCTAGCCCCGCATGCCTGACCATTTTGGGCACGGTTTCGGTGAACTCTGCTTCGTCAAGGTCTTCCGGCAGTGGATAGGCATGGCATTGCGCGCAGTTGAGCATGTAAACGGCATGACCGCGTTGCAATTGATCCAGGGTTTTGCCGCTTTTTTTTGCCATTTCGGGAGTGGGGTTGGGCACTTCGGAAATGCCCCCCGTTTCCTGTTCAGCGCCCGCTTCGATATCTCCAGTAGGCCCGGTGGTGCAGCCGATCATGGTCAATGCGAGGGCGCTGGTCAGAAGGATGAGTTTCATGGGTAAAAGTTCGGTTTAATGCTGCAGGTCGAGTTGGTAGACGGTGCCGTGAGCCGCAATCATATAGGTTTGCAGGTCTTGCAGTTGCGACCTGCTGAGCTTGGCATTTTTGCTCATGTGTGGCAAGATTTCACGCCAATATTCAGGATCAATTTTTGCCGGCGTTATGCGCTCGTGACATAGGTTGCAGTGGGTCATATACAGCGCTCTGCCGCGTGCCAACTGTGCTTTTTCCACTCCCATGCCCAGAGCCATTTGCTCGGTGACTGGGGGAATCGCATCAAGGTCAGGTCCACAGGCCACTGCCAGCACCATGCAGGTGAGTAGTGCGAGGCACATTCGTTTCATGACAAGCAGACAAGCGGATCGGCATCGGTTTGTCGATTACAATCGAAATCCTTCGTTAGGACGGACGCGGTGGTTGGTTTTTTACTCTGCGACAAAATCTTCGTGACCAGATCGGCATGTTGGGCCAGAGTGACCTCCATGAAGCAAACATTGATCATGACGATATTGGGAGCCGACCGCAGCGGGTTGGTTCGTTCGATCGCCGAGCTCGTCGCCGCGCATCATGCGAGTTGGCAGGAAAGCCGCATGGCGCGTATGGCGGGGCAGTTTGCGGGGATTCTTCGCGTTGATTGTCCCAGTGACCAAGTGGAATCACTCTCGGCAGCATTGCAACAGTTGTCGGGTGAGGGGATTCAAATCCAACTGATTCGGGAGCCGATGCCGATCGCGGAACCTAGGCACGTCTGGCACATTGATGTCGTCGGCAATGACCGCGCCGGGATCGTGCATGAACTCACGCAGGCCATCGCCCACTGCGGCGGAAATGTGGAGGAGCTTTTTACTGGGTTGGAAAGCGCAGCGATGTCCGGACACCCGCTCTTCCGCGCTACGGGAAAAGTCAGTTTGGCAGGTCCGGGCACAGAAGCCGCATTGCGCAATGCCATTGAAACTCTCAGCGATGATCTCTCGGTGGAAATTCATTGATTCCTTCCTTGCCATCGGCAGAGGATCGTCATACTGCTCGCCTAGCCATGTCTAAGGTTTTTGAAATCAAACGTCCCGCCATCATTCTTCTCGGTGCCCCAGGCGCGGGAAAAGGTACTCAAGGAAAAATCCTCGGCACGATACCCCGTTTTTTCCACTGTGAGTGCGGCAACGTCTTTCGCTCTCTCGACACCCGCACACCGTTGGGTCAAAAATTTGTGGAATACTCCAGTCGTGGTCAGTTGGTTCCCGATGAACTGACGGTCGAGTTATGGAAAACCCAAGTCGGCAACTGGAGTGACATGCACGTCTACAAGCCAGACATCGACTATTTGGTGCTCGATGGCATTCCTCGCAACGTCGCGCAGGCGAAATACATGGAGGAGTTTATCCGCGTCGAACAAGTTTTCCATCTCTCCTGCCCCAATCGTGCGGAGCTGGCACGCCGCATGCGCAAACGTGCACTCAAGGACAACCGCATCGATGACGCGAACGAGGTTGTGATTCAGCGTCGCATCGCGACATACGAGGAGGAAACCAAGCCGATTCTGGAATATTTCCCCCAGGATATCATTTGCGAAATCGATGCCACCAAGCCGCCCGTGCAGGTGATCAATCGCATCACCTCCGTGATTCTGCAGCTTCCCAGTTACAAGGAATCCGAAGGAAAAATCATCTGATCATGAGGGTTGTCGTCGTCGCCACCGGTGACATTGCGTTGCCGACATGGGAATGGCTGGTGAATTCATCATGCCAGATCTTGGCCTTGGTGACTCAACCCGACAAGCCTGCGGGGCGGCGTATGCAGATGACTCCGCCGGCTATCAAGTTGCGTGCCATCGCTGCTGGTATACCCGTAATGCAGCCGGAAAGTTTGCGCCGGAAAAGTGCCATCGACGCGGTTTCCGCACTGAAGCCTGACCTGATTGTGGTGATGGCTTACGGCCAGGTCTTGAACCAGCGGTTTTTGGATATACCTCCGCTGGGTTGCATCAACATTCACGCCTCGCTGCTGCCGAAATATCGTGGCGCATCCTGCATTCAGGCCGCCTTGGATCAGGGTGATGCGGAAACGGGGATTACGGTGATGTATATGGTGCGTGCACTGGACGCCGGTGATGTGATATGGCAAAGACCCATGGCCATCCGCCCTCAAGAAACGGCAGAATCGTTGCACGACGCTCTGGCGCAGCTTGCACCACTGGCTCTTGCCGATGCGATGGAATTACTCCGTCAGGGCAGGGCTAGTCGCCTTCCTCAGGATGAATCCGCCGTGAGTTATGTCGGTAAATTGAACCGGGAGGACGGGCGCCTCGATTGGAGTCGCCCTGCTGACGAGCTCGAACGACGCATTCGCGCCTATCACCCATGGCCGGGAACTTTTGCGCTGCTGGAGCAGGGGATGAGAGTAAAGATTTTCCCGCCAGTGGATGTCGTTGCTGAGGCAACTCTGCCACCAGGTCAGGGGCAAGTCCTTGGTCAGCAAGTGCTAATCGGTTGTGGTCAGGGAGCGCTGGCACTCTCCGAGGTGCAAACGGATGGTGGGAAACGGATTGCTGCCGCCGATTTCGCACGCGGTCATCGCGGAGAGATTCGTTTTTCTCTCGCTGAATGATACGTCGTTTTTTTATGATAAAGACAAATTCCTGATCGGAGATGTCACTTCCGGAGGGCCAAGAATGGCGAGCCGTTTGTCGACCGATTTCCCGGGGGCATCCGCCAAGATCCTCGATCGGGTATGCGGAATGTCGAGCCACAGCGTCGCTCCCATCGACTTCAATGCCGCCATGGCCAGCTCGTGTTCCCTATCAAAATATGAGGTAAAGACCAACAAACCATCTGGCTTCAGACGGGCGAGAGCATTGCGGTAGATCTGATCCCAAATAGCGGGCGCATCCCAGTAATTCTGGTGGCGAACGAAGGCGAAATCGTAACGTCGGTCGCCGGGCAGACGATGTGGCTGTGAGACATCGGCCACGCGGAATTCTACCGATCCGTGTGGCTGCCAGCAGGCGGACCATCGACGCTGGGCCTCGTGGATCTCGGCGTGGCGTAGATCAAGCCCCAGGTATTCGCCGCCATGCCCCGCGACGCTCCAGGCATCGATCAGTGCCCCCGTTTCGTCCGCTCTGCCGCATGCCAGGTTGAGGATGGCTGGGCAAACGCGCGGTGTTGCACCCACCAAAACCATGGCCTTGAGCAGCAAATCTCGCAGACAGGCGATGTCTTGCGCGATTCCCGGATAGGAAAATTCCATGGCAGCGCGAACGAGGGGCATGTCCCAAACTAAGCCAAAAACATGACAGGGGAAGTCGAAAGCATGGGATTTTTGGCCGCCGATGAGGAAAATCGGAATTTCTCTTGTCATTTGCCTCCGAAAGAGAGAAAACTCAGCTCACCAAATCATCAGCAATCACGAACCATGAAGTTTCGAATCTCCAAAGAAGCGCTCCTCGATGGACTGCAAAAAGTGCAACACGTTGTCAGCAGTCGCACGACGCTGCCCATATTGTCCAACGTTTTGATCGTGGCAAAAGGAGATCGTTTGCAATTCACAACCACAGATCTCGATGTGGGCATTACCGGTTCGGTTTTGTGCAACGTCGATCGCGAAGGAGCAACGACTCTGCCTGCGAAAAAAATTGTCAATATCGTCCGCGAACTGCCCTCTTCGGAGGTCGAGGTCACTGTTGACAGCAAGCACGTTGCCACGATTGTCAGCGGTGCCGCGCATTTCAAGGTCAATGGGCTGAGTGATGCGGAGTTTCCTCCGTTTCCCGATTTTCAGGGAGCCAAGGAGTTTAGGATTCAGCAGAGTGATTTGCGTGATGGTCTGAAAAAAACGTCTTATGCGATCAGTTCGGATGAAACGCGCTATGTGCTGAATGGTATTTTTACTTCGTTTCGCGATGGGAAGATGACGCTTGTGGCTACCGATGGCCGGCGTTTGGCCATGGCCGAAAGTGATCTTGAATTTCCCGCCTCTCATGAAACGGATGTGATCATTCCGACAAAGGCGGTGCAAGAGTTGCAGCGTCTGCTTGGCACGGAAGGTGAACTTTCCCTGCGCCTCAGCGATAACCAAGTCTCGATCTCCATCGGCGACACCCTCTTG
>JBJOMZ010000086.1:0-11226 GCA_046052105.1 Verrucomicrobiota bacterium
CTGTCACATAATCGGCCACCGGATAGGCGGCGCGCAGGCATTGCAAGTAATCGTCATCCGCTTTTTCGTTCGGCGTGTCTTTGTTTTTGCCGATGTTGAAGCCGATGATGCCGCCGTAATCGCGGGTACCGCGCACATTGATCACGCCCTGCTCCATACCGGGGTTGTTGAATCCCATGCGGTTGATGATCGATTCCTCCTCGATCAGACGGAACAAACGCGGTTTCGGATTCCCCGCTTGCGGACGCGGCGTGATGGTACCGATTTCGATGAAGCCGAAGCCAAGGCGACCCAGGGCATCGATGGTATTTCCTTCCTTATCCAGTCCCGCGGCGAGACCAATACGGTTCGGAAATGTCAGCCCCATGACCTCCACGGGCGATACCAATTCTGTTTCCGGAAACAGCAACGCCAGCAAGCCGGATTTTTCCATCAGGCGCAGCGATGCTAAAGAAAAGTGGTGCGCGGTTTCCGCGTTCAGTCGAAAGAGCAAATCTCGAAACAAAGGATACACGCACACAGACTAGCGTAAGTTAGCGCTTGGTCGATAGCGGAGTGATGAATTTTGTGCAAGGTTGCCGAGTGATCAGACGAATTTGTCAACTCTCCTAGCATCAAACAGGCCTCGAACAAACGAACGCGCCCCATTCGAGCACACTACCGGGCTCCCACGCGATGCGCTGGTCGAGAGAACAGGCAAACCGTTCCAGCATGGTGGGTGGGACGCCAGATGCCAGCAATCGCTCACCATCCATGGCGATCTTCGCCCGCATGCGGCGGAAATTTTCACGCAAATGCGGCGTCCAGTCATGGTGCTCGATGAGTTCAAAACCCGCACGTTCCAAAGCTCTTTTGTGCTCGGCAGAAGTGCTCCACTGCGTGACAGCATTCACGTTGCGAAAAACTTCCGCAGCTTCTGTAGGAGCAGCGGCAGCGAGCAAGATATCGGAAAACACCATCACACCACCCGGGCGCAGCGCGCGATACGCACCGCGCAGTGTCGCGGCAAGATCCTGCGCATGACACAGCGCTTCCTGACTCCATGCCAGATCAAAACATTCCACCCATTCATCAGGCAGTTGCTCAAAGGAGCCGGTCCAAGTGTGAATCAACTCGCTGATGCCAAGAGTGCCTGCGATGGCGTGATTTTCCCGATTGTGGTGCTCGCAAAGTTCGGCGCAAGTGATATTCGCACCGGTGCGTTGTGCCAGCAAATGCGCGGATCCTCCCGGGCCCGCACCGATGTCGAGAATGGATTGCGGCCTTAGCCTGCAACGGTGCCGCAGGGCGATTTCCAGCAATCGCAGCGTAGAATTTTCCGTCGCCTGCCGCATGGAGGTGGCATCATTTTCATAAATGCCATAGTGAATCACCGGCATGCCATCGCCCATCACACTGCGATAAAACACCGCTCCGGACTCAGGCGCATACTGGGAGGCGATTTGGCGATGGTGTTCCGTGGTCATGGGCGTAGTGAAACAGACGGAACATGAATGCAGCCGAGAGACTCCTCGGAAATCATGTGCAGACCTGTGTGATGGTAAAAAGTTTTGATGCGCCAGATCGTGACAGCAGCAATCGTTTCGTCAAAATCAAAGCACGGCCAACCGCGCGCGCTCATAGGACACAGATCTGGTGCCAGGTCCTCACCCGGGAAATGCGGCCAACGCATGAGACGGCGAAACCACGAACGCCCCCTGTAATCATTCACGCCCGCCACCCACTCAGCGATGGGCGCTGCCGCATGCGTTTGGCCCACCGTCATACTCCACGCGGGAGTAGAGGGACTCGGATGCAGTATCATCTTGAAGTCAGGCACGTCCATCAACCGATAGAGAAAATCTCGCTCTTCGCGATGGATCGTCAAACCCCACACTCCCGTTCGCGCGATGCCTCGGTCTCTCGTTGCAGCGGGATCAAGCTCGGTGTGTTGCCCGAGAATCATCAGATGCGTGTGGATGTCGGTGAGGAATGTGTCGTAGGGAGAGAAACGTGGAACCGGCAAGGCGTATCGTTTTCCCGTAGTGGTTTCCACCGTATAGGAGAACATCCGCATCAAGGGCGTGTCCCACCAGGCCATCAAGTGATCCGCCGCATCGGCAAAACGGGCTCGACACCCCGCCGTTCCGCGTTGTTGCAACGAAGCAAGCATTCCCAAACGTAGCCAGCCGACCCACACCGCCGCCAGAGGAATTGCTAGCACACTGGCAAGCAGCACGTTGACACCAAAAAGATCACCCACGTCACCACACAAGATCAGACCGATCAGGAAAAGATGATTGACGGCATACTCATACGCCAGCAGTCCCGTGCTCAGAAAGACGATGACATGAAACACCACGGTCGCCGCAAGAAGCACCATCGCGATCCGTGCATCTGCTAACACCAACATCCACGAGCTTTCCAACAACCACACACCCGCACAGAGCCATCGCCGCTTCCGCGCGATCCCCTGGCATAGGCTGAAACAGCGCTGCTTGCCCAGCCCCAGCGTCCATCCGCGCAACCAGGCATTCGCGAACAGGCACTCGATGCGGTTCTCGCGCATCCATGAAAACCAGCGCGGGCCCAACGCCGATTTCGCCACGGCATGATGAAAATATGTCGATGCCTGATAGAGCATGCACGTTACAATCATCAGATCCTCACGGATCGGAAAGATTCCCCCGCGCCAGACTAGCACACTTTGCAGAACCATCGCGGCCATGATCACACACAGCGACGCTCGGACAAACTCATAGCCTAACAAGTTCGAATACCCCGGCCCTAGACGCCAAGACGCCACTCGATACTGCAACGCGCAACATGCGATCACACAGGGATAGAGCCACACCGGCTTATACCAAACAGCCGCCGCCAGCAGCACAATCACCCACCGATCTCTCATGAAATGCCTACCCCGCCCCATGGCGCCAAAGCGCCCTACTGCCCCTAATGCTAGGAGCGCGACCAAGGTCATCGCCATTGCATGCATGCGTGGCATCCCTTGCCACGACAATGGATACAAGGACATCGTCACCACAACATGAAGCAGCCACGGCATCGGCCGCCGCAGCAAGGATCCGATGGTGGAAAGCTCCCTTCCATCCATCCTCTCGCCGTGACTCCAGCACACACGATAGACAGCCAGCGACAACGCCCGCCCTAAGAGAAACCCAAGTATGATACACAGAACCTCCATGCCGGTTTCGCGCACTCAACTGTATTTCCTCTCATGCGTCGAGACCAGACAGCGGAACAAATGGCATGCGCGTTGGAATTGACCGCGTGGACACCACCGCGAGAACATAGGGGCGCAGGCAAGATACCGTTGCTCCTTTCATGTTGTATGGCCGTCTGAGAAGTTATCCAAACCACCACACCAAACTTCCGCTGTAAGAAACATCGAGCGCATGTTTTCTAACAAAAAGTGATTCGTTGTCGCAGGCAAGCTGAGCTCGATCATCAAATGCGCGGCATCCGGAGTGAAGGCGATGCGGATGCCGGAGGAATTGCGCGAGAGCAACATGGCGTAGCGCGGCAGACCGATGCCGAAATCCGTGCCCTTGACGGCATGGGGCACGAGGTTGAGCTGCAAGGCCTGCTGCTCCAATCCCAGCCAGCGGTAGGGTGCACCGCGTGCTTCCGCCTCTTGCAAGCGGCGGAAGGTCTCTGAAATGCGGGTGAATCCACCACGCGTGGCTACATTCCGCAACAGCCGGGTGAGATGCTGCGGGTCCTCATGACGGAGCGGAAAATGCAAAAAGCATCCGGCGTTTCCAGTGTAATGAGGCGGCAGATCATTGGTGCCGCGGGCATCACACCACAAGGCCACTTCCTGTGTTTGTGGTTGGCACTGCGCGACCCATGAGCAAAGCAACGCCGCGAGGCGCAGTCGGGCATAGAGCACCGATGAGGCCTCCAGTGCGGACACCAGCTCCGCCACGGGCAGCGCCACGATCAGCGGCTGGCTCCGCGCGAGCGCGTCACCGCTCCAGACACTTTCCGTTTGATGGGCCGAAGCCCCATACCCTTGCGGCGGCGGATCGCATGGATCCGCAGAGACAGCAGCGCGTCCCGGCCTCTCATGCACCACCATGCCAGTCTTTACCCCGCGCGTGGCAGCTGTACATTGATGAATGAACCATGCCAGGCCGGCGCCATCAAGCACCGCGTGGGAGACACGCATGCCGATCACACAAATCCCCGCACGCGGCATGAGTGTCAGCCGTGTTTGCCATAAGGAACCCGGCAAACCTACCGGCAAGGCCTGAGGGATCCAAAGCCGCGATTGTTTCGTCAGAGGCCTCTGTTTCAGCACTTCCCACGAATCCTCTTCATGGCTCTCCGCCACCTCCCATGTGATCTCGCCATGGGCAGGCACAATATACTCGTGATGCATCACTCCCGTGAGATGCGGAAATGCTTCCAATCCTCGGCGCAACGACGCCGCTACTGCCTCCGGCGACAGCAGTCCCTCGTAGCCCATGACCAGTTCGATATCCGCAGGCAAGCGGTCATCCTCGCACAGTCTGAGTGGAGAAAAATCCCTTGCCAAGCAGAGGACTTCGCGCCTGATCTTCATAATTCACTGCGCCAAAAAATTTCGTAGCAGCTGAATGCCGCTATCCTGGCTTTTTTCCGGGTGGAACTGGACGGCCCAGAGATTGTCGCGGATCACGGCCGCGGCAAATGTTTCCTCATAGTCGGTGGTGGCGGCGATGAGACTCTTGTCCTGAGGGTCTGGAAAATACGAGTGGACATAATAAAAATACGGATTTTTTCCCATACCATGCCAACAAGGATGCTCCGCGTGAGTCGGGCAAACTGCATTCCAGCCCATGTGCGGGATTTTTTTTCCCGGCAGAAACCGTTTCACCTGGCCCTTGAGAACGCCCAATCCAGCAATACCGGGGCTTTCCTCACTGCCCTCGAAAAGCAATTGGTAGCCGACGCAAATGCCCAAAAACGGCACGCCTGCGGCAATGGCCCGACGCACCGGATCGGCGAGTCCACGACGCGTGAGTTCTTCCATCGAATCCCCAAACGATCCCACGCCCGGCAAAATCACGCGTGCCGGGTTTGCTGGGAAATCCTCACCCTTGCTGACGATCAGCACCTCTGCCTCCAGACTGTGCAAAGCATTCGCCACACTGCGCAAATTCCCTGCGCCGTAATCGATCAGAACGGTAGCGGACATGTTTTTGTTAGAGCGCTTCTTTGGTGGATGGCACGCCTTTCACGCGCGGATCAATTGCGACTGCAACTCGCAGCGCGCGCGCGATCCCCTTGAAAATCGCCTCAGCAATGTGGTGCCCATCGCGACCGTAGAGCAGCTCGACGTGCAGGTTGCAGCGCAAGTTGCTGGCCAGAGCGCGACAGAACTCCTCGGTTAGTGTGAGCGGGAAATTCGGCGCCGAAGCTGCATTCGGCGGCGTGCGGAATTCCAGATGCGGGCGGTTCGAAAGATCGATCACCACGCGAGCGAGCGTCTCATCCATCGGCAGATACGCATGACCATAGCGAGTGATGCCCTCCTTCGAGCCCAGCGCCTCGCGCAAGGCATCGCCTAACACAATCGCGGTATCCTCCACCGTGTGGTGCGCATCGATGTGCAGATCACCCATGGTTTTCACCTGCAAATCGATCAGGCTGTGACGGGAAAACAGCGTGAGCATGTGATCGAAAAAGCCGATCCCCGTCTCAATCGTGGAATTGCCCGAGCCATCGAGGTCGAGGGACAACACGATGTCCGTCTCCGCCGTCTTGCGCTTTTGTGATGATGTGCGTGCCATACTGATTTTGTGCCTGCGCAACCGCGCTTGCGAGCACGATTATGACAGGATGCCTTGCAGAAGCAAGACCAAGCTGAGAGCGCCTTGATCGAGCAAAAATCGATTTTTCCCAGCTCAAAGAAAAGACTTTCGCAATATTTCCGCGTGAGTATGCTGACCCCAGCAACCATATCATTTCCTGTGATCAGCATAGCAGTTACCAGTCAAAAAGGAGGAGTCGGCAAAACGACCGTGGCCATCAATCTGGCGCACGCTTTCGCGCGTGCGGGCATGCGAACCTTGCTCGTGGACGCGGATCCACAAGGATCTGTGGGCCTCTCCCTCACCCGCCAATCGAGGATGTTGCCGGGATTCTACGATTTCCTTGAGGATCCTGGCCTGGATCTGGCAAAACTGGTGGTTCCGACACGCATGCCGACCTTCTCTCTTGTAGCCGCGGGTCAGGCGAGCAATTACGAAGCAGGCGGAGGCCTCGCAGGAACCCACCTGGCACGCAGCCGATCCTTCATGCGCTCCGTGGCCGCCCATGGCTTCCAAGTTTGCCTCATGGATACAGCCGCCGGCTTGTTCGGAGTCACGGCAGACGTCATTGCCTGCTGCGACGCGGCTCTCATTCCCCAACAATCCGAACCGCTGGGAGTGCGGTCGGTGCCGAAAATGTTGGAAGGCCTCCATCGCATCCGCGTGCTGAATCCCCGCCTCGTGGTGTTGGGAGTGGCTCTGACCATGGTTCAGGATGATCTAACAGAAAGCCGCGAAGCCGCACAGGCACTGCGCCAACTCTTGCCAGAGGGCATGGTCTTCCAAACCGCAATACCGCGCGATGGCATTTATGTGAAGGCCAGCGCCAAAGGATTGCCGGTGGGAATTCTCGAAGATGGCGCCATCGCTCAATCCGTCTTTGACAGCCTGCGCTCCGAAGTGGAGACAAAATGGGAAAAATCGAACATTCTCGCCTAATGGACCCGATCGAATCATGGGTAGACCCCCAGGAAGTGAAACGCCTCGCCGAGGCATTGATGAACCCCGTGGCGCGTACGAATGCGCCATCCGATGACGCAACCTACAGCAAGCATTTTGTTGGCTTTGCGGAAGCTCGCGATGATAAAAAATTCATCGCTAGCGATGGCCGCACACCATCAGCAGTGCCGACGTCATCGCAGACGACCCTCGTGGGCGCACATGGATATCTATCGCAACAGCTCAAAAACTTCCGCGAGACTTTGCCTTCGCCGATTCCTTACAAGGGGTTCTTCGCTCTCCATAACGAATCCCAAGTGATCTGTGACGATGGCGATCATCAACACCTACACTTTGTGGCACGCGACTGGATCAAAACGCTCAACTCATCCTCTCATCAACACGTGCAATTGCGTATCGGATCATCCGATTTTCTTGAGATGATCTCGTTCCAAACCCATGACGGCGTCATCGCGCTGGCATTTATCGTCTCCCGCGCTCTAGCGAGCGACGAGCTGGCACGCGTCACCCGTTCCCTGCCAACTTTCCTGACCGGTTCTTCCACCTGACGTCGCGTTATGGCCCGAATACTTGTCGGATTGTCAGGTGGTGTGGATAGCGCAGTCGCTGCGGCTTTGTTATTAGAACAAGGTCACGAGGTGGTCGGCGGCTACATGAAAAATTGGATCAACGAAGAAGGCATTCCCGGCGACTGCCCATGGGAACAGGATATTGAGGATGCTCACGCGGTGGCAAAACATCTCGGCATAGAGTTTCGCGTGATCGATCTGATCGATTCCTACCGCCAACGCATCGTCGATTATTTGATCGAGGGCTACCGCAACGGCATCACGCCGAATCCCGATGTCTGGTGCAATCGCGAAATGAAATTCGGCGTGTTTCTCGACTATGCGCTGGCACAAGGTTTTTCCTTTGTTGGCACGGGACATTACGCTCGTCGTAGGACATTGGGCGATGGCAGTGCAGCGATCTTGCGCGGTGCCGATCCGAATAAGGACCAGAGTTATTTCCTCGCCATGATGACGCAGCAGCAAACCGCCCACGCATTGTTTCCCGTAGGCGAAATGCTCAAGCCCGAGGCTCGTGCCATCGCCACACGACTGGCTCTTCCGGTCGCCGAGAAAAAAGACAGCCAAGGAATTTGTTTCATCGGCGCGGTGAAAATGAGTGACTTCCTCCGCCACTACGTCCCCGATCAGCCTGGGGACATCGTCGATACCGAAGGCAAACTGCGTGGCCGCCACCAAGGTCTGCACCTCTACACTCTCGGCCAACGCAAAGGGCACGGCGTCGCCTCTCCGCGCGAAGGCATGGCCTATGTGGTCGTGGGGAAAGATCTGAAACACAACCGCCTCATCGTCGGCTGGGATAATCAAGATTCGCCCGGACTTTACGCCACAAAATGCATCGTCGGCACACTCAACTGGATCAACGAATCACCCAAAGGACAGACGCTCATGGAAGCCCAACCCCGCTATCGCGCCAAGGCCGAGCCCTGCACTGTCAGTCCACGCGAAAACGGCACCTGCGAGGTGATTTTCCGCACACCCCAACGCGCCATCTCCCCAGGTCAAATCTGCGCCTTCTACGATGGCGGAAGATTGTTAGGCGGCGGGGTGTTTGAGGTGGTGGAGTGATACCGCGACCGCAAACTTACGGAACCAACTCTGTGCCATCCGCGTCCTCAGTCGACAGCCTGGAACTCCTATCTTGCACCTCTTCTGCTAGCAATGGCATTTCATACACCCGCAACGGCGTGACGAGATTCGCGGGAAGGGGGAATTGTTTTTCGTAAATGTTCGGCGCGATTTCGTTAGCGTTCGCGTAGGCATCTTTCAGCATCTCCATTTTGGCATCGATGTTATCGATGAAATGCAATGCGAACGCCTCGGGTGTGCGTGGCAGGGTAGGCGAGCCGAATTCATATTGGCCATGGTGGCTCGCGATCAGATGCAGCAAATGCAAACGCACTTCCTCGGAATGCGGATCGAGGGACAACCAATCCAATGCCGTTTCCGATTCCATCATCTCGCGCCACAGGGTATTAACCACCTCGATACCAATAGGGATGTGCCCTAACATTTCTCCGCGCAGGCTATGGATTTGCGTGAAACCATCGCGCGGATAAGAGTTCTCCCAGAGCTTGCCGCAGTCGTGAAACAGCACTCCAGCAATGAGCAAATCGCGATGCCATTGCGGATAAATTTGGCACAGTGCCTCGGCGGCTCGCATCATCTGCGCGACGTGCTCTACCAGACCTCCACGCCGCGCGTGATGGTTTCTACGCGCTGCGGCCGTGCGCCGAAAATGATCGCCGAATTTTTCAATAAACATCTGCGTGAGCAAGGCCAAGCGCGGGTCTTGCAGGCTTTGGCAGTATTCGAGAATGCTTTGCCAGTCCTCGTGCTGTTTCAGTTGCAAATCAGAGTCACCGGAGAGAAATAACTCGCGTTCTTCCTTGGTGAGCACTCGTGCATTGAGGTCGTTGCCTTCGAGACCGTATTGATTCTGCGTCCATTTCCCCGCAAGTCGTATCATCACCCCGTCCGGCCAATCGCGTGCGGCGGTGAACAAGAGGCGGTCTTCCCACAGTTTCAGCGAAAAACTCGCCGTGGAATCGGCGAATGCAAGCTCTAGGTATGGCTTGTTGGTTCGCGTCGTCTTCGCCTGACGCGACTGCAACTGCACATCGATCTCCGCATAAAACGGCGTCTCACCCGCCTGCTCTTTGAGTTGCGCAATCGTCAATGTTTCCATGCATTCATCCTTTCACAATACCACTCTTGGAAAAGCAAAAAGTAGTTTTTGTGAGGCGGAAAGAATCTCAAGCATTATACCTGTGATTTTACGGACCATCCACTGGCGCTCCGCTTTGCTCCTTATCATTTGCATTCGCTCATTGCGTCCTCCTCGGGCAAATGCATTGCTGGGAAACTTTTCCGCAGTTGACAAGGAGACACCCATGTCCCACCTTGACTGCAGTTAGGACTCTTATCGAATGATTTTCAAAAGTTTGTGTCGGCACGCAGGGATTGGTGCCAATTCGTATCTGATCGATACAGGAAAAGCTCGCATCGTGCTCGACTCTGGCATGCACCCGAAGCACGAGGGTCTCGAAGCCACACCACATTTCGAATTTGTGGACGAAGGTTCTGTCGATGCGGCGGTTCTTACCCACGCCCACCTCGACCACACCGGCACGGTTCCTATGTTGTTACGCCGCCATCCGCGCGCGCCACTGTTCATGACTCCCGCCACAGCTGATTTGGCTAAAGCTATGCTTCATAACTCGGTCAACGTGATGAACAGCAAACGCATCGAATTGGGCATTACGGACTATCCGTTTTTTACTCACGAAGAACTAGAGGAGCTTGAACCACGCTTCGAGACACGAGGCTATGAACGCCCTTTCGATCTCGACCCCTCCGGCACCATTCGTGGAACCTTTCACGATGCCGGCCACATCCTCGGTTCGGTGGGCATCACCATGGAGGCGGAAGGTAAAAAAATCCTGTATACCGGTGACCTGTGTTTTGGCGGGCACACCTTGTTGAAAGGTGCCGTGATGCCAGAAACACCCGTGGATGCCCTCATCATCGAAACAACTCGCGGTGCGCAAGAACGTCGTGCCGATTACTCGCGCGAGTCAGAAGAACAACGCCTCGCTGAGCAAATTCGCAAGGTCATCGATCGCCGTGGCTCCGTTCTCATCCCCGTATTCGCCATTGGCAAGACGCAGGAGCTGCTGACCATGATTCATCAATTCAAGGCAAAGAAACTGATCCCGCGCAAGACACCCGTCTACATTGGCGGTCTCAGCACCAAAATGACGATGATCTACGATCGACATATCAACGGATCACGTCGAAATTTTCCAGACTTCGAAATTCTCGAAGACATGGATCTAGAAACCGGCAATCGCAAACGCCGCGGTCCTATACCGCTTCATCCTGGTTGCATCTACGCTTTGTCCAGCGGCATGATGTCGGAAAATACCGTGTCTAACACTTTTGCCGCACAGGGCTTCATGGAGAATCAGAAGAATGCAATTTACTTCGTAGGCTACACTGATTCCGCCACGCCCGGGGCTCGCATCAAGGCGGCAAATCGTGGTGATCTGGTGAAAATGGATGATCGTTTGCCTGCTGTGCCTTTGCTTTGCGATGTCGATACCTTCGATTTTTCAGGTCACGCCACGCGCGAGGAATTGCTGGATTACATCCTCAAGGTCAAACCCAAGAAAACATTCTTGGTGCACGGTGACGACGACGCCGTGGCTTGGTTTGCCGGTCAACTGAGGGAAAAACTCCCTAGTACCGAAGCGATCGTGCCCGAGCCTGGGGTGGATTATCAGCTTTAAACGTCCCATGGACGAGATAACGTCCCGAAAGTTTCGCAAATTGGTGAGAGGAGTCTCTAAAAAAAGAGTGTCCTTGGCGGTCGAGAAGGTCAAGATGGCTTGGTCAAAAGA
>JBJOMZ010000087.1:0-11188 GCA_046052105.1 Verrucomicrobiota bacterium
CGCCGCTCGGCAAGATGGCCGTGGCGCGCAAAATCGGCGGTTCCGCGCCCAAGGGCATGGTGTTCAAATCGCGCAAGCCCACCGGCGAAATTCTCAAACCCAACGCACCGGGCAGAGATCCCATCGTATCGCGGATTCTGTGGTTGCAAGGCAAGGAAAAACAAAACCGCAATACCTATCGCCGTTGCATCTACATCCATGGCACGCCCGAGGAATACCGTTTGGGCAGCCCGGCTTCGTATGGATGCATTCGTATGTCGTCGAGTGACATCATCGATCTCTACAAACGCATCGGCGTTGGTGCCGAGGTGCAAGTGATCCGCGGTCCTCTCACCAGTACCGACGAAGGTCAGCGCTACGCCGGACAGAAACCGGGAACGGTGGCGCAGGATGCCGACGGATGAATTCCAATCAAGTTCGCCATTTATGAAAAACAACTGCTCTCTCCCGCTCTTGCTCTCAGGAGCTCTGCTCATCTCATGCGGTCTTGTGGGCTGTCTGCCCTACAAGGTGAACACCGTTGATTTCCATCAAACCAGCTCCACCTCCAGCGGTATGGTGCCGAAAATCGATATCGATACGAATCTCAGCATTACCAGTCCATTTGGCGGATTCATCAGAAGCAAAAAGCCCTATGCAATTGCTGTGGATCATACGGACATGAGTTTTTCCATCGCCGCCGTCGAGTTCACCAAGGTTGTGGTGACATACCAAGATGGCACGACCGATCCCGGTGTGGCCAAGCTCAAGCTGCCGCAGCGTTTTGCCTCGCGACACCACGTTTCGATCAACAGTGGCGGACCTCCTCCTACGTATACGTTCGAGACTCCCATGCGTCTGATTACCGCGCGAGTTCCTAAGGTGATTTCGCGCAACGAGCCCTTCACGCTCGTCATGGAAGGCCGGTTTATCAAAGACAGCGGTCAGAGCATCCCCTTCAAAGTCAAAAAAAGCTTCGCGCCCCAGTTCGAAAACAGCGTCCAGTCCTGGTTCGAGGTCATTAGCGGGGTGTGACAAATCGCGCGATAAGGCCCATGCTTGGAGGGGCGTGAAATTCGGATAGGTTGCTGCGGGAAAGAACCCATTGCCAGTGGCTCACGCTTTTGATAGTGTATGGAATCATGAACGGAAGTGTCGCGTATCGCGCCAGTGCGTGGCATCGGTGGTTTCAGGGCGTGATTCGCGCTCTTTATTACAGTCGCGTTACTGTGCACGGGCAGGAGCATTTGCCGTCCTCAGGGCCGCTGCTGCTGGTCATGCTGCACCGCAATGGAGCGGTGGATGGATTCGTTTATCGTGCTCTCTGGCCGAAGATTTGCTACACGCTGAAAGCGAACTTGCGCCGATCGTTGTTCGGCAGGGTGTTTTTCGATGGCTTGGAAATGAACCGCAGCGAAGACGGCGACGATGCCGAGGGGAATCGTGCGGTGGTCGACCGATGTGTCGATGTCCTGCAACAGGGTGCCGCCTTGGGCATTTTTCCCGAGGGCACGAGCAAGCTGGGTCCGGCACACTTGCCTTTTCGCAGCGGCGCGGCGCGCATCGCAAGGCTTTATCAAGCGGAGCGCAGCGATCTTATGGTCTTGCCTTGTGGCATTCATTACGAGAGAGCTTGGGCGTTTTGTTCCCGGGTCGAGATCGTCATTGGTCCGCCCATCGTTCTGGAGGAGAGCGATTCGTTAGGTTCGATCCGCAGAAAATTCACGATAGCATTGGAACGAGTAGGTGCGAATTTCCCCGATGCCGCCACCCAGCAAAGGGCCGAGCGCATGGCCTATGCGGCAACCTTGGGCACGCCGCATGCGTATGCGAAAGTCTTGCAGACATGCGCGGCGGGCATTCCTGAGGAGATGAGGCGAGCCGACGAGACGTGGGAGAAATGCTGTGCTGGGCGACGCTTGTGGCGGCATCAGGGTGTGCCCTTGTTTCCCCTGCGTTCCGTGACGCTGTATGCACCGGTGGCGCTTGGGTTGAGCGCCTTGGTTCTGCCGGGCGTGGTGCTGCAGTGTGTGCCGCTGGGTGTGGCTGCCATCGCCGGAAAAGTGCTGGCGGATGATACGAATGTGATTGCGCTGTGGCGCGTGCTTACGGGTGTGCCGCTGGCTTTCTTGTGGAATGTGGCGCTGGTGTCCTTGCTGGTAGGCGTGGGTGCATGGTGGATACTTGTGACGGTCTGGATCTTGAGTTTTTGTATGTGGTTTTTTTGGTATCGTTGGAAAAAAACGATGGTTATAGTGATGAATGGAATTTGTCATCGGGATCTGCGCGAGGCAGCTCTCGAGTGGCATGCTGCGATTCTGAAAGCATTGATTGTATGAACCGGAAATGGCATCAAGTGCTGCGAAGCTACGAGGTGATGTGCCTCGTTTTGTTAGGTAGCCTAGCGCTGCGGTTGCTGTTCGCGGGAGCATATGCCGAAATGCTGTTGTATGCAGTGTTGGGTGCGGTTGGTATAGCGCTAGCGACTTGGGCTCCGCGTTCTGAAGAGCCGTGGCGTGAGCGCTTGCGGCTGCTGTGGTACCCCATTCTGATCAATGTGGTCTATGCGCGTTTGGGCACAACGATGCGCTGCATCGGTTACGAATCCTATGATACGCTCTTGCTGGTATGGGATGAACGATGTTTCGGACGCACCCCAGCGGTGAGTCTGCTTCCTTTGGTGCAGCCCTGGCTTACGGAGATGGTGAGCATGTGTTATTTGTTGTTTTTTCCGGCAGTGTTGGTCTTGTTTGCGCGCGCTCTCTGGCAAGGCCCGCGCGGAGGAGCGGATCTGTTTCGCGGCTTGATGACACTCTATGGTATCGGCTTTTTGGGTTATTCGCTCGTGCCGGCGGCGGGCCCTCATCTCGCTTGGCCAGAGTTGTTTCCGCCATGGCAAGACATGGGAATTTTCACGCGCCTGAATGCCGAGCTGGTAGCGCAGGGCAGCAATCGCGTCGATGTGTTTCCCAGCCTGCACAGCGGCATCACTTGGTTTTTTCTCGGCTATTGGTGGCGCACGAAGCGGTTGGTGTTCTGGCTGAGTTTGTTGCCAGCCTGTGGTTTATTTCTCGCCACACTCTATCTGCGCTATCATTATGCGACGGATGTCATTGTCGGTATTCTGCTCGGCAGCATTTGCCTGCGGCTAACTTTTGCCAAAACCCAATCCTCATGAACCATACCCTTTCCTTCCATGACAGCCTTGCCCAGCGCGCCGAATACACCGGCGGTAAGGGCGCGAACCTTGCCTCACTCACCAGCGGCGATTTTCCCGTGCCTCAGGGATTTTTCATCGTGGCCGATGCTTATCGCATCTGGCTCGACGGTTATGCGGATTGGCAGGATCTTGTCATGCGCTTGCCCTTCGATGATGCGGCGGCCTTGGTGCCTGCGGCGCATGCGTTGCGCGATCGACTGCGTGAGGTGCCATTGCCCACGGCGCTGGTGAGCGAGATCCGCGCACGATTGGCGGGGTTTGCCACGGGAGCTTGTTTTGCCGTGCGCTCTTCCTCGACGATGGAGGATTTGGCGCAGTCTGCCTTCGCCGGTCAGCATGATACTTTTCTCAATTGTCGAGGCGCGGAGCAGGTGCTCACGGCGATTCGCGATTGCTTCCTTTCGGTATGGCATGACCGGGTGATTTCGTATCGGCATCGGCAGGGCTTCGATCCTTGTGCAGCGCAAATGGCGGTGGTAGTTCAGGAAATGGTGCGCTGTGATGTGGCGGGTGTAGCCTTCAGCATCAACCCGATTTCCGGCGATATGAATGTGGCCCTCATCGAAGCCAATCACGGCCTAGGCGAGTCGGTGGTCAGCGGCGAGTGTGATGTGGATGACTGGGAAGTGGAAAAAGCTACGGGGCTCATTCTCTCGCGCAAGATTGCGCAAAAATCCGTGCGCACCGTTTGTCTCGAGGACGGTGGTGTGGAGCTTCTGCCTGTGGAGGAACACATGGCCGATGCTCCTTCGCTGAGCGACGAGCAACTCGCCCAAGTGACTGATCTGCTGCGCCGTGTGGAAGCCTGGTATCGCTTTCCGCAGGATATCGAGTGGGGCTTCAGTGGTGACACGCTTCATCTCCTGCAGTCGCGCGCCATCACCACGATTCCACCGCACTGGACGCGCGATGAGTCCGCCGAGCGTTTTCCCAATGCGATCACACCATTGACCTGGGATTTTGTCAAAAAAGGCTTCAAGCGATCGATGGATCACTCGTTCCGCTTGATGGGTTTCCCGCCGTTTTCCGGCGAGTGGTTTGGCATGCACGATCATTACATTTATGGCAATCAGAACGCTGTGGATCTGTATGCGAAACGCATGCCCTTCACCTTGCGCTCGTTGCACGACCTGCCGACCCTGATCCCGAAACTGCGGGAGGAATACAGTTGGGTGCAAAGCCTGCCGGTGCAGTGGTCGCGCGATCTTGATTTCTATCTGATCCGCATCGGCGAGTTCATGGCCGAGCCGTTGGATGAAAAAAGTCTGCGCGAGCTGTGGGCTTTTGTGCAGGATGTGCAGCAGCATGGCTCCGATTATTTCCTGCCAAACATCGCCATTTCCATCACGCAGGGAGTTCTCTACAAACTGCTGCATTTTCTCTTGCACGCCCAGTTCGGAGCGGATCAGGGCGCGCAGTTGATGGGAGATTTGTTGGCGTTTTGCGAAACGAAAACTGGCGCCATCAACAAGGAGTTTTTCGAGCTGGCGCAGTGGGTGCATCGCGATGCCCTGTTAGAGCAACGCCTGCGTGTGGAGGGTGGCAGCCGCGCGTTATGGGAATCGGGATGGTTGGAAAAAGAGCACCACTCCTTTCACGCGCGCTTACTGCGGTTTCTCCGCGATCACGGGCACCGGGAAACGGACTTCGATCCCTATCATCCGACGTGGATCAGCGTGCCCTGGATCGTGCTCGACCAGATCCGGCTGATTCTCGATGCCTCGAGCGAGCAGACTCCTGCGCAGCGCGAGCGAGAGCTTAAAATCCGCTCGCAATCGGCGGAATATCAGGTCTTCCAGCGCATCCCTGAGGAGTTGCACTTTTTCATGCACGAAATCATCCGCCTCGCGAGACTGTACACGAGCCTCGACGACCTAGAGCATTACCAAACCACACGACTCGCACTTCCTCTTCGCAAGGGCTTGCAGAAATTGGGCGAGCGCTTGCATTTGCGCGATGTGTTGGATGAACCGATGGACATCTTTTTCGCCCACGAAGAGGAGATCGCACAAGCGATCGAGCGCAATGAAATCGGCGAGTGGAAAGAATTTTCGCAACGTGTGCGCGCGCGCAAACAATCGTGGCGTGAGGCCGTGGAAAAAACGCCTGGTTGGGAACCGAATGCCGACGAGGCTCCGCAGGAAGTCGCCGCAGGTGCGGAATTGCGTGGCACGCCCGGCAGTCCTGGCATCGCCCAAGGTCCCGTATGTATGGTGCATTCGCCTCAGGATTTCGCCGCGTTTCCCCAAGGCGCCATCCTCGTGGCCCGCACCACCAATCCCGCGTGGACGCCCTTGTTTTATGCGGCAGGCGGAGTCATTACCGAAAGCGGCGGACCGCTCTCGCATGGGGCCGTCACCGCCCGCGAAATGCGCATCCCCGCCGTGATGTCGGTGCGTGCCTGCCTCTCGCAACTGCGCGATGGAGAGACCGTCCGCATCGATGGCGCGCGCGGCACCATCACGCGCATCGGGTGAACGAACATTTCCTTTGCGAGACCCTGAATCTATGGCTGATTGATCTCCATGAAACGCCAATCCATAATCTGTGCCGCGATGACCATGCTATTCCCATTGAATGCCGTCAAAGCAGGCTCCATTGCCGAATTCACGCCCGAGGAAATCGAGACACTCGGATGGTCCATCGTGGACGACGGGGTGATGGGCGGACTGTCCCAAGGCCGGCATGAGATCGGCAAGGATGGCATTTTGCGATTTTTTGGCACGCTATCGTTGGAAAACAATGGCGGGTTTTCCTCATTGCGCTCGAAGAATGTCAAGATGGACTTGAGCGGTTCCGAGGGACTTCTCTTGCGCGTGAAAGGCGATGGCAGGGGCTATCAGGTGCGCTTGTCTACCGATGCCGAATTCCGCGGCGGCGAGGTTTCTTTTCAAGCGGAGTTCGCCACGAAAAAAGACGAGTGGACTGAAGTCAAAGTTCCCTTCAAGAATCTGTTAGGTTCATGGCGTGGCATGAAATTGCCCGACAAAACTTTCGATGCCGCCAAAATACGCCGTATCGGCTTGTTGTTAGGTGACAAAAAACAAGGGCCGTTTGAGTTGCACGTCGACTGGATTCGCACGTATGGCTCACCGTGAGGCTTGTTTGGTCGACCGTGACAAAAAAGCCCCTCATCGAAAGATGAGAGGCTTCGTGAGTGGAGATGATGGGTATCCTCAGATCACCGCTTCCTTGCTTGGTTTGGGGCAGGGGTAGAAGCCATCTTCACCGGGTTTCGGGCCGGGCTGTGCGTCCCAGGTGAGATCTTTGGGCATGGTGTCTACCTGCGAATTCATGGCCATGTCCCATGTCACTTCCTTGCCGGTGTAGCAGGCCATGCGACCCATGATGCCAGTGAGCGTGGCCTCGGCGGTATAGTGGGCGTCGTTGTGCGCGGTATTTTCGCGAATGTATTGGTAGAGCATGTCGTGCTCGGTCTGATAGGGGTTGTTGTCCGGTCCGCGGAAACGCCAGATGATTTTGCCGCTGCGGTCCTTGATGACGCCCGGCTCAGCCGTGCCTTTGGTACCGACGATGGACTCGGACACACGCGACCAAACACCGTTCCACTGACGGCTTTGGCTGTTCATGATCGTGCCATCAGCGTAGTGGTATTCGACGAAAAAGTGGTCGAAAATTTCGCCCCAATCCTTGCCGATACGGCTGGTGCGGCCGCCCATGCCCACGGCTTTCACGGGGAGTGCGCCTTTGAACCAGTTGCCGACATCGATGTTGTGCACGTGCTGCTCCACGATGTGATCGCCGCAGAGCCAGTTGAAGTAATACCAGTTGCGCACCTGATACTGCATCTCCGTCTGGCCCTCGCTGCGAGGGCGCGTCCAGACACCACCGCTGACCCAATATACCTGAGAGGAAGTGATGTCGCCGATCATGCCCTCTTTGACCTTGGCCAGTGTTTCGAGATAGCTCTTTTGATAGCGACGTTGCAGGCCGCAGACGACCTTGAGATTTTTCTGATCGGCGATCTTGGCGGCCTCGATCACCTTGCGGATGCCCGGTCCATCGACGGCGACGGGTTTTTCCATGAACACGTGTTTGCCCTGTTTCACCGCGTATTCGAAATGTTGCGGGCGGAAACCGGGCGTCGAGCAGAGTAGCACCACATCGGCGGCATCGATGGCCGCTTTGTAGGCATCCAGTCCGACAAAACGGCGTGCTTCTGGGACATCCACGCGCGCGCCGTATTTTCCACTCAGCTCCTTGTGCGCGAATGCGAGGTTGTCGGCGAAGGCATCGGCCATGGCGACGAGTGTCGTGCCCGGGACATTGAGCGACTGGGCAGCGGCGCCAGTGCCACGACCGCCGCAACCGATGAGGGCGATCTTGATGGGTTTGACCTCATCGGCGGCTGAGCCGATGGTGGGAATCAGGGAAGCGGCGCCGAGCAGGGCACCGGTTTTCAAAAACTGACGACGGTCCGATGGCAGATGGATTGACATGACGAAGATACTATGCACGCCTGCCAAATATTTCAACAGGTTTGGGACAAACTGGAAAATGGCTTTGCATACCTCATGGTTCTGGAGATTTCATTTGTCAAATCCGACGTTTTCCTAGTAGCATGTTGCCATGGAAATTCTCGCGCCCCACATGATGGTATTGGCTTCGGCAGGTTCGGGAAAAACCTATCAACTCAGCAATCGAATCATCGGCTACATAGCAATGGGCATTGATCCGTCGACGATGGTAGCGCTCACGTTCACACGCAAGGCGGCCGGCGAATTTACCGATGCGATTTTGAGCAAGCTGGCCGGGGCCTGCCTGAGTGAAAAGGAGGCGCGTCAGTTGTGCAATGATTTTGCCGAAAGCGGGAAATCCTTTGACGATCAGGATTTTTTGCGGGTTCTTGAAACCTTGATCACCGCCTTGCCGCGTATGACGCTGGGGACGATGGATGGATTTTTCACCAAGGTGGTGAAGGCCTTTCCTCTGGAAATGGGTATTTCGGCCACTACTTTCCAGCTGATCGAAGGAGCGGAGGCGGAGATTGTGCGGCAGAACTTATTGCAAAGTCTGTTGCAACAGGAGCTCAAGCCGGAGGAGGCGGAAAAATTCCATCAGGCCTTCCGTCGCTCGCTCATGGGGCAGGAGATCATCACCGTGCGCAAGCGGATTGATGACTACACTAGCGAGTGGCATGAGCACTGGATGAATGGAGGCGATCAACTGGAATGGGGACCCGTGCATCTGGCTGATGATGATGCCATCGAGCAATGGATGAGCCGCCGCGCTGACTTTGCCCGGAGCATCGATGATGCCGCCAACCGGATCGCGTTTACCGATAGGAGGCAGGAGGCTGCCTGGCGCAGAATGGCCCAAGTGCTCGCCGAACACGGCACGGGTAGTGGCGTCATGGCCAAGGGCAACTCCGTGCTGGAACGTTTGATCGAACTTGCGGGTTCGGTTTGTGAGGGTGAGCAGGTGTTGAAAATGTATAAGGAGTTCACAGTTCCTGCCGATGTCTTTTCGCTGGTCCGCGAGGCTTTGCTTGGTGCTGCGGAGGCGGAAATGGCCAGCGCCTGTGCCAGCACCCGTGCGGTGGCGGAGGTGATCGAGGTGTTCGATCTGGTGTGCGAGCGCAGACTGCGACGCAAAGGGAAATTCGGTTTTGCCGATGTGAAGGCGAAGATGAGCGAGTGGACCTTGCAGGAAGACAAACGCCTCATGCGCGAGGCTCTGGATTACCGGCTTGATGCGAAATATCAGCATTGGTTACTCGATGAGTTTCAAGACACCAGCCGCCTGGATTGGAACGGATTGTCGCCCCTGATCGATGAGGCGATGACCACGCAGCAAAGCTCGGTATTTCTCGTCGGCGACAAAAAGCAGGCGATTTATGCTTGGCGTGGTGGCGATGTGGGTCTGTTCGATGACTTGCGCGATCATTACGGCGAGCATCTCCATGTGGGCAGGATGAAAGAATCCTATCGCTCGGCATCGGAGGTTCTGGATTTGGTCAATCGAGTTTGTGGCAATCTCGATACGATGGAGGCTCTCTATGGAAAAGCCGAGAAGCGCTGGGAATGGGAGGATCATGTGGCGGCCAAAACTGATTTTCGCGGGCATTCCCGTGTGGAGGCCATCGAGGAGAACGAGGAAAAGGAGGCGCGGCTGGAGCGTTTGGCGGCTATTCTCGATGAAGTCGGCGTGGGGCGTAAGTCGTTGAGCTGCGGCGTATTGGTGAGAACAAACGAGGAGCTCAAACGCGTGGCCGATTATTTGCGACATCGCGGGTATCGGGTGGTCGAGGAAGGTCGGCGTCAACCGGCAAAGGACAATCCGGTTGGGCTGACTGTCTGGCAATGGATGCGATGGCTGGCGGATCCGGCGGATTCTTTCGCCGAGGAAGTGCTGCGTCTGTCGCATTTGTGGCCGCACATCACGGCAGTTTTTGGCGAATATCCCTGGAGCGCCTGCCATGCGGCGATCGCCCGGCAAGGATTGGCAGGAATGGTCGGGCGCTTGCTTGAATCGATCTGGGGGGAGCTATCGAATTTCGGGCGCAATCGCGCGGATGACCTGATCCAGGCATTGCGCGCCGTCGATGCCTCCGGGATCGGATCGGCAAAGGCTGCCGCCCAGATGTTAGAAAAGCTCGAGGCGACCCAGAGCCCCGGATCTGCCGAAGTGCAGGTGCTGACGATCCACAAGTCCAAAGGCCTTGGTTTTGACGTGGTGGTGTTGCCCTTGATCTCGACGTCATCGATTCCCGACCGTGCGAAGTTTGACATCGCCCGTGCCGATCGTTGGATTTGCAAAACTCCTCCGCTTTGGGCTCGCCAGCTCATCCCCTCCATGCGCGAGGTCGAAGAGAAGTGGTGTGAACAACAGCGATATGAAGCGATGTGTGTGTTGTATGTCGCTTTGACTCGAGCAAAACGCGGGCTCTATGTTTTGCTAGATGCGAAGCCACTGAAGGAAGAAAACAATTCGTTGGCAAAGTGGATTTCCGATTCTTGTCCCGGAGAGGGTGCTGTGATGTTTGAATCAGGCAGCTTCGATTGTTTTGCCGAGGTGAGCCCGATCGAAGTGAAGCCTGAACCCACTTCTCTCGTTTTGGGTAAGGCGGTTTGGAAACTCCGTGGAAAAACCGCTTCGCATGCGGCTCAGGGACCCAGTGCGGCCTTGCAATATGGGACCTCCATGCATGCGTTGATGGAATCGATCACCTGGCTTGATGAAATGCCATTCACGGGCGAAGGGGAAATGGCGCGGAGTGTGATACCATTGCTCGAGCGCGAGGATTGGCGTGCGCTGCTCGAAAAACGCCAGCGCCGCGTGGAACTGCAGCGCGAGATTCCCGTGGAGGGCCCAGTCAATGGCGAGTGGGTCCGCGGTGTGATCGATCGCCTGCATCTTTTCCGCGATGAAACGGACCGCATCATCCGCGTAGAGATCATCGATTACAAAACCGACCGTCTCACTGATCCCGATGCCCTGCGCGAAAGGCATGCGGAGCAGCTTACGATCTATCGGAATCTGATCGCTCGGGCGCTCCAAGTCGAATGCGCCTGCATCGAGTGCATTCTGTTAGGCATGTTCGCGGGTCTGATCGTCAGATGCGATTGATCGCAGCGCTTGGTTCAGCGCCGGGAACCTGAGGATTTTTTCCACTGCGGGTATTCTTTCTCAATGAGTGATTGGGCCCAATTTCCATACCAAGCGTATCCATTGCGGCGCTCGTGACCGATGGCCGCATATGATGCTTTCGGGATGCCGTCACGATCGCAGAACATCGGTTGCTGGGTTTTGAGATCGTAGAACCGTGCCCATAGCGGGCGTGACTTCGGGTCCTTGACGACGACCTTGTCCTTGCCGCCCGGAGCTTTTGGGTCGCTGATGGTCTCGATGCGGATGCCGCGTTGCGCGGATTTTTCGAACCATGCCACCGCGGAGTCCACTGCGGCGATGATCTCAGGGCCCGGTTTTTCGATGCTCATCAACAAGCGGACGATGCCCACCGATTCC
>JBJOMZ010000088.1:0-11021 GCA_046052105.1 Verrucomicrobiota bacterium
ACAGTGATGCCAGAACCAACCGGGCCAGGATTATCGAGATAATAGATCGCCACCGCTCCATCGGCGGTAACGCCCGTTTGCTGGACGACTTCGATCATTTGCTTGCCATTGTAGCGCACTCCCGTAAGCGCGTAGTGATCGTTGTTGGCGTTTTCCGCAGCAATCACCACAACCAACTTATCCGCAGTCGCGGCGTCAAAGGTGCCAAGATTCGTGACGGCTTTGTAGCCGCTGCCGCTTTGTAGCGTGAAGAGTTCTGTGGCATCCACCGTGATCGTTTGTGCGAAACTGGCGGATGGTGTCGTTGCGGATGCTGGCGCCGATGCCGATGTAGCCAACGTTCCGGCACGAATGGAAACCGTGTAACTGTAATTCGTGCCAGGCTGCAAGCCGGTATCGGTATAGCTGCGGCTCGTTTGCCATGCACTGCTTGTAGCCCCGGGATTTCCGGTTGTTTCCGTAAACTGATACTCGATCGTGCCGCCGGTCTGACCACTGGCCACTTCGCCCGGCGATGCCGTCATCGTAATCGCCGATGAACTGTTTGCCTTAGGAGGCTGATCCCACGCACCAGGCTCCGGCATCAACGTTGACCAAGTGTAAAGCACCGAAGGATTGGCAGGCAGACCGTTGTCCTCAACATTCGGCGTAGACAGAAGCTCAATCTTCGTCACCGCACCGCCCGATGCCGGCAAATTGATCGCCTCTGTGAGAAGGCTCGCTTCCGTTGTCGGATCCACCGTAGTCAAATTGGATGCCGCTAACATGTAGGTTTTCGTCACGCCGCCTTGCACCACGCGAACGCAATAGTCACAACCATTTGTCGGCGCGAATTTCGTTTGTGCGGCAGTGCGATCCGCCGCCACTGTGGGATCAAACAGCTGAATCAACCCCGCCGTGTAGGGACCAATCGGGGGATAGACCATGTTGATGCCGGGATTCGATCCGCAGAGTGATGCCATGATACTGATCACCTGTGTATCGCGCGTGGTAGGAAACTGCACACCATTGTTGCTTACTGTCGTCGTGTAATCACCAGTCGTCGAATTCCACTGCGCCCAGCTGTTGAGCGCCGCATTCCATAGCACGACATGGCTCTGCAGATAACTGCGCATTTGATTCACCGAGTAATCGGAAAAATGGTTCAATAAATACGATGGTTCTTGCCAACCCGTACCACCGCCCTGCATCGGATCCGCCTTGTAGGTGCCCACAGGCTTGCCACCCGCATTCCCTGTTTGCGTTGTCGGTGGAATGAATTTTTTCGTCGGCAAATGAAATGCCCACGCCGGCCCCGCATGGGTTTCATTGTAATTCGTCGGCGCTTGGATCCCGTGCATATCACCTTTGTAGGGATATGCCGCACTATCGCCCCAATGGGGAAGAGAAAGCGCATGACCGAGTTCATGATGAAGAATTCCCACGCTTGTGCCGTTACCCACACCCGCAAATCCACCCGCCTGACCACCGGCAACCGCATTATAAACATTCAGGTAGTAAAGACTCCACCGACCCGATTGCCCTGCCGCACGCTTCAACGCAGCATTCCATTCGAGCGCGGCAGCTTGCTCACCATCGAACGTAAGTCCCGTCTGCACATAATACTCCGCCTTCGATTTGACGCGCACGGCCTTGCTCCCAACATCCGCCCGTGGAGGGATAACCAACTCAGGAAAGACAATGTCATTGAGCCGCCGTATTTCCAAATCCGCAACGGGCCACTTCGCCTCCACCTCGGCAAACGTACCACTGGGATAATCGCCCGTCGTTTTGGAAAAGTAGTGCACGTCGAACATTGTCATGATCACTTTGGTCGGCGCGCCGACTTTCATGTTAGTGATCGTCGTGCTAACTCCGGCACCCGCATTGATCGTAACTTGCAGACCCGGTTTCATATACGTCGCAGGAATGTATCCGGTAAAAGTATTGGCAAACGCATGCTGCACCACGCCTGGCCCGTCGGGAATTGATGCGGGCAAGGTAGCCGGTCCGGTGAGCGGAACCACGAGATTCGGTTGTCCGCTAAGAGTGAGTGTGGCGGTCACCGCAGGCGATGCGGGAGTCGATGGATTCACCACATGCGCCTTGATCAAGGCTTCTCGGTTGCCCACCATACCGAAATACGTGTCCGATGATTTCAGCACGTGCGTCTGACCGAAATAGACCGCATTGATCGACGTTTGTGCATTTGCGACGAAGGTCACAAGCAGAATTGCCGCAATGAGAAATCGATTCATAGAAAACAGACAAAGTTGATCTATCTTACAACCTTCTCCTCATCGTCTACAACACAAGATGTGCACCTACGGAAGGACGAGAGCAGAAAATTTCCGGTTCGATGCCGGTGGTTTCTCGATATTGCTCGTGCATGGCCTGCATGATGGCATCGGCTTTTTCACTCAGACAGAGCGTGACCGTCGATCCTCCGAATCCGCCGCCGGTCATACGGGCTCCATACACGCCACCGGACATGCCGATCCCACGCGCGATGTTCACCATCACATCCAACTCCGCACAGGAAACCTCAAAGTCATCACGCAGGGAATCGTGCGAAGCATCCATGAGTTTTCCTAACAGAAGAAAATCATGTTGAGCCAATGCATGGGCCGCTTGTTGGGTGCGGGAGATCTCGTTGACGACGTGACGCGCACGGCGGTTGACGGGATCACCCAAATCATTCCAACGAGCTTCCACATCGGCCAAGGTGACATCCCTCCAGGAGGGCTTACCTAACAATTTCAAAGCCTGTTCGGTGTGTTGGCGGCGTATGGCGTATCCGCCGTCCGACAACTGGTGATGCACCTTGGTATTCGCTATAATCACGGCGAGATCAGGATTTTCAAAGGGCACCAGCGTCACCTCGGCCGAACGGCAATCGATCATGACTAGGCGGTTTTCCTCACCGAACGTGGAGGCAAACTGATCCATGATGCCGCAGGGGACTTTTGCGAAGTCGTGTTCAGCCTTCTGGCACAGCAGCGCCTTTTCTTTTTTTGTTAGGGAAATCCCCAGCAATCCTTCCAGTAAGGTAGCCGTGGCGCATTCGAGGGCTGCGGACGAAGAAAGACCAGCACCGCCTGGGACCGATGAAACGAAACAGGCATCGAAGCCCGGAATCTGATGACCGAGCTTCTGAAATCCATCGATTACCCCGCGGACATAGTTCGCCCAATGCGGTGAGCCGATCTGTTGCGGCACGCTCAGGTCGATCACGGCATCGGGTTGCCCTTCGCTGCGCAGATGAGACGTGGTGCTGTCATTTTTCGCGGCGGCGATGACGATATAACGATCAATGGCAAAAGGCATGACGAAGCCGTCGCAATAATCAATGTGTTCGCCGATCAGGTTCACACGACCAGGTGCTGCGGCGATGACGGTGGCGGGTTTCGTTAGTCCTGCACAGGCGGCGTTGATGAGGTCACGGATCATGGGTTTGGCAATTGGTTCACTGGCCTCAGGTAGCGGGCGCAATTTTTTGGAGGAGGAGAGCGAGGAAGAAAGCGAGAAGAGAAACAGCGGGAAAACACAAGACCGGTGCGTAACCTACCATTGCGTAAACCGCCCAACTCATGGAAAACGAATATACCAAATCGACAAGTGCGATTCCAGCAAGCAAGCGCGCGACTTTTTGCCCTACGCCAGCGCGGGAGCATATCACATAGAGCGTCCAACCGAGTAAGGGGAGAATGCCGAATGCCCCTATCCAAGTGATGGAGAGAGGAAAACCAAGGTATTGGACTGCCGCCCAAGGAAGCAAGTGCGTGAGCAACGGTAACAACAGCAGCAGGGCTGCGAACCATTTCATCGAACCCATTTCCACCGGGCGGGATTCGAAGCGCGCAAGAAGGGATATTCCCGCAATGTAGGTGAGCATACCCAACAACGGAATCAAGATCATACCAGCGATAGCAAATCCCTCCCAATCCTGCCAATTTGTGAGAAAATCACGCAGAATGCCAAAACTCGGAGACATCGCTCCCAAGCCCAGCGCGTAAAGACCTGCGCGACAGGCACCCATGATCCAGATAGAAAAAGCGTAACGTTTGTGCAACAGAGTGTAAGCGATCACGAGACACAAGATGGCGATGTACGTGAGCCATACAGTCATACTCAAGCACCAAGTCATCGTTGCTCCTGTTAGAATGAATGCAACAGCGATGAAGAGATACGCATTGCGAGGAAACAACCCCGCGGGAATCGCGCGTTCGGGACGGTGCTGCTGATCCCACGCGACATCATACCAATCGTTGAGAAAATTTCCTGCCACATACAGGCAGCATGCGGCCATGATGGGTAATACGGTCTGCCGATTCCAGCTTGGGGAATAAGCGCAAGAATCAAGGATGCATATCAACATCCCCGTCAGCACATTGCTCACCACACTGGGCACGTTGGCGATGCGGGCGGTGGCGAGTAGGGCTCTGAGGCGGGCGGGCATGGGAGACTTTTCAGTGTTTGCGTGAGGTTGGGAAGAGGGACTTGCTTTGCGAAAGCTCCACAGGGGAACTCACCTCCACCATCTTACCATCCATTTATACTACTCGTCGTAAAAATTGCATGAATCGCGAGGACACTGATGCCTCAACCATTCCGGTCTGGGTTGGATAGAAGGATGCGATGACTCTCGCCGGGCTAGGATGCCGAGGATTGTTCACAAGCTTTTCGAGGGAGGCACGCAAACCCACACCGAAAAACGTGGCGACCATCCGAGTTTTCATCAACGCGCAGATCCATGTTTCACAATCCAGGAATGGGTAGACCTCCCGTGTGTTTTTTCATCTCGGCGGCGGAAATTTCACGTCCTTGAGCGATCGCCTGCTGCACGCCTTTGAGAATCAGGTCTTGCAGGAAATCGACATCCGAGGGATCGACCACCGAGGGATCGATGCGAAGGGACACCACATCGCCGGCGCACGTGGCGGTGACGACCACTTTGCCATTGGCGACCGACGACTCGACGGTGCGCTGGGCGAGTTCTTCCTGGGCGGCGGCGAGACCCGCTTGCATTTTTTGCGCCTGTTGCATCAATTTGGCAATATTCATAAATTCGTTCGATGTTAGGGTGTGACGATTTTTCCAGAGAAAATTTCGAGAGCTTTTTGAATGAGCGGATCTTTGTGAAAGTCATCCGCCTCGCGCACTGGTTCCTTAGCCGGCGGTGGGGGGGTAGGCGCTGCGACGACTGGCGCGGCCGGAGCAGCGGGCGGAGGTGGCGCATCCGGCCGGTCTTCGGCGGAATCGATCATCGCATCCAATGCGGCAAAGGGATCGGCCTGTTTGGCGGGCAGGGCCGGAGCAGGCGGAGTGGCTATCGCGACAGGCGAAGGCGCCTCAGGGGTGACGGCCATGGCCATCGGTTCGGAGATTTCAATTTCCGCCGCCGCTGTGGACATGGGGGGCTCTATCGAAGGCATGACCGGCGCCGGGCCCGGATCGGAAAATTGTCCGGCAGATGAGGCGAGCACCTGAATGATATCGGAAATGCGGGCCTCGCCCACCACTTGAATCGCCTTGATCACGCCCAGCTCGAGATGGAGTCTGCGGTTGTTCGCCCATTTCATGCGCCCCTCGGTATCCGCCAACACATCGATCACGGCCAACAACCGGTCGGGTTTGCAGGACTTGGCCGAATCTAACAACTTTTTCCAGATTTCACCGGGGATTCCCTCGTTGGGAGCATGAGGATCGACCTTAGCGACGATGATGGCCCGCATGGCTCCGATGAGTTCATGAAGCAACTGCGAAACATCGCGACCGGTGGTGGCCTCGCGTTGAATGATCTGCAGAGCAGCCGCGGTTTGTTTTTCGAAAATCGCTTCGCAGAGCGAGGCAATGGTTTCGCGGGATGTGAAGCCGAAGATATTGAGAACATCCGGCTCGGTGATTTGATTGCCGCAGAAAGCCACCAACTGATCGAGCATCGACTGCGCATCGCGCATGCCGCCGTCTGCGCCTTTGGCAATCGCCCATGCCGCCGCCTGCTCCAGCACCACACCTTCCTGAGATGCGATGTGCTGCAGGTGCTGGGCGATGATTTCCGTGGGGATGGGCCGCAGGTCGAAACGCTGGCAACGCGACAGGATGGTCGGCAAAATTTTATGCACCTCGGTGGTGGCGAAGATGAACTTTACGTGCGGCGGCGGCTCTTCCAGGGTTTTCAACAAGGCGTTGAAGGCCTGGTTGGTAAGCATGTGGACCTCATCGATGTAGTAAATCTTGAATTTCCCATGCATGGGCGCGTAGTTCACCGACTCCCGCAGAGCCCTTACCTCATCGACACCATTGTTCGAGGCGCCGTCGATTTCCACCACGTCGAGCGATGTTCCCTCGGCGATTTGGATGCAGACCGGATCGTTTGGATCGAAGTCCACTTTGGGTCCTCCTGGGCCGTTCAGTGCTTTGGCGAAAATTCGCGCCGTGGAAGTCTTGCCCGTGCCGCGAGGACCCACGAACAGATAGGCATGAGCCAGGCGGTTCTGTTCGATCGCGTTGCGCAGCGTGCGCACGACATGATCCTGTCCCAGCACATCGGCGAAAGTGGCGGGACGGTATTTTCTGGCAAAAACCTGGTAACTCACGAGAGAAATACTAAAGCATGCGCGGGGATCGACAACAGGATTTATCGCGGCAGGGCATTTTTCCGCTTATTGTTGATGCTGGCAAGCCCCCACCTCCCGTCGGCGCGGGGATTTTTCATTTTTGATGAATATTCGAATCTCCATAACAAAATTCGCCATGCGCTGAAACTGCGCGAGACAAGCCGAAGGCGATGTGCTATACCGAGGGAGATGAGCGACGCACCAAAATCAGCGGATGACGATGAAGCCTTGGCTTCCATCTGTGCTAAAACGCGTAAAAGTCTCATCGCTCGCCTTGACAATTGGGAGGATCAGAAGACTTGGGACGAATTCTATCAAACCTACTGGAAACTGATTTACGCCGTGGCAGTGAAAGCGGGCTTGCGATCGGATGAAGCCTTTGACTGCGTTCAGGAAACCATCCTTTCGATTGCCAAGCAGAGCAAAAAGAAACTCTATGATCCCGAACAAGGTTCCTTCAAATCGTGGCTCATGAACATGACGCGTTGGCGCATCAATGACCAGTTCCGCAAGCGCAAGAAGGACACGGCTTCCGCTGGAGGCGATTGGGATGACGAGCGCAAAACCGCAGTGATCGACCGTTTTGAGGATCCCAACGGCATGCAACTGGACCGCGTGTGGGACAACGAGTGGCGTCGCAACATGGCGGATGCCGCTCTCGCCCGCGTGAAAGCCCAAGTATCGCCCAAACAATACCAAATTTTCGACTACTACGTTCTGCGCGAATGGGATGCCACCAAGGTTCAAAAACACCTAGGTGTAAGCATGGCACAAGTCTATCTCGCCAAACACCGTGTGGGCTCCGTGTTGAAAAAAGAACTGGAAAAACTGCGGCACGATGGCGATTAAGCAACGACCCGACCCCGTGATCCCCGACCATGAGGTGCTGCGCAAAATCGGCGGCGGCGCTTACGGAGAGATTTGGCTCGCGCGCGGAGTAACGGGAGCCATGCGGGCGGTCAAGGTTGTGTGGCGTGAGGACTTTGAGGATGAGCGGACTTTTGAGCGAGAGTTCGAGGGCATTCTGCGTTTCGAGCCCATTTCCCGCGATCACCCAGGTCTGGTCAATGTCCTGCACGTGGGACGCAGCCCAGATCGTCAGTCGTTCTACTACTACGTCATGGAGCTGGGTGATGACATGCACCACGGCACGGAAATCAACCCGGTCGAATATGAGCCGCGCACCCTGCGGGCGGATAGCAAGGATACCCGCGCCAAACAACTGCCCATCGCCGAGTGTCTCGAAGTCGGCCTGCGCCTCGCCGAGGCCCTGGAGCACCTCCATGAAAAAGGACTCGCCCATCGCGACGTCAAGCCATCAAACGTGATCTTCGTGGGAGGAAAAGCGAAACTCGCCGACATCGGATTGGTCGCGGCACGCGGTCAGCGGACCTTTGTGGGCACCGAGGGCTTCGTCCCCCCCGAGGGGCCAGGATCAGCGCAGGCGGATGTGTATTCGTTAGGCAAGGTGCTTTACGAAATCGCCACCGGCAAGGACCGGCTCGACTTCCCTGAGCTGCCCGATGAATTGCCACAAGGTCCAGACCGCAAGCAATGGCTGGCCTTGAATCGCGTGATCTGCGATGTTTGCGAACCACAGCTTTCCAAGCGTAGCATCAAGACGGCCGCCGATATGGCCGATGCCCTGCGGCGCATCCAACGCGGCAAACGAAGACGCAGTCGTGGCGCCGGGGTCCTGACCACTCTAGCCATCCTGATCACCGGCTTCACTTTCCTGGCATGGAAATTCCTGGAAAAAGAAACCTTTGTCTCATGGGTCAACCAAATACTCCAACGACCAGGATCCGGAGTAGAGGAGGCACAAAAAATGGGGCAGGTGAAAATCGTTACCGAGCCCGAAGGCGCTGCCGTCTTTGATGCCCGGGGAGTATACATGGGAGAAACCCAGACCGGAGTGCTTTCCTATCCGGTGGGCACTCAACTGAAGTTCACCTTGCGCAAGAGCGGATATCAGGAAATGAAAATCTCTCACGAAGTGACCGAGACCAAGGAACCGGAACTTCTCGGGGGAACACTGAAAATTTTCTCACCCCCGATCGTGGGCGAACCATGGGTCGATCACCTCGGCATCCGCTACTTGCCAGAAAACGATCTTCACGTGTCACGAGATTTTCTATCGGAAAAAACATGGAAGCAATATGTGACGGCAGAAAAACGTCCCGCGGATGTCGGAGCTCTTATCGACATCAGTGAAAACGGCAAGACTTCCCGCGTCGTCATCACCACGGCGGCAGAAGCGGAACTGTTCTGCCAATGGCACCAACGCGGGGCCATGCCTTCTTATCTCACCGCCGATCAGGAAATCCTGCCGCGCGTGGAGTCCTCATTCGATCACCCCGCCCTGACCGCAGACCATCAAAAGAAAAACTTCAAGCCGTTCCGAGTCATCGTGCGCCAGGTTCCCTACGGTTCCATACAGGTGGTCGCCGAACCCGAAGGTGTCGAGGTCTACGTCAATGATGAATCGCGCGGCCGAATTTTTGGCCCTACCTTGATTGAAAAAATCCGACCAGGCCCCGTTGATCTGATGTTCCTGCTCGATGGTTACAAACCGCAATCGCAACAGTTCTCTTTGCAAAATGGCGAGCGCTTGAGTGTCTCAGTCACGCTGAAAGAAAATCAGGGCGTGATCTTCGGCCGACCATGGAAAAACGCGCTGGGGATGAAATTTGTACCCATAGGTGAAGAGTTGATGGTTTCCGCATGGGAAACGAGGGTGGCCGATTATGCCCTCTTTGTGAAAGAAACCAAGCATGCCGCGGGACCGCAACCAGACTTCGCGCAAGAGCCCGATCATCCTGCCGTCTACATCAGCAGGCCCGATGCGATCGCCTTTTGCGAGTGGCTGACCTTGCGAGAACGAAAAGACGAACGCATCCAGTTTTCCTACGAATACCGATTGCCCACCGACGAGGAGTGGTCGCTACTGGCTGGATTGCAGAATGAAAAAGGCAGCACGCCGGGGCAAAGGGATGCCCAAGGATTGGAAGTATGGCAGTGGGGTAAAACCTGGCCGCCTCCCGCGGGTTCGGGAAATTTCGCGGATGAAACGGCGGCAACGGAAGGCAACGTCAATCCCGAACGCGTCATCCGCGGCTACACCGATGGCTTCGTCAAAACCGCACCCGTCGGTTCCTTCGCTCCCAATCTCTATGGGATTTATGACCTATCCGGCAACGTGCATGAATGGGTGGCGGACGACTATGATGCGCTCAAAATCCACGGCGTGGTGCGCGGTGGCGGCTGGAATACCTACCGCGAGGCCAACCTCTCGATCGCCTTCCGGCACGTGCTAAAGCTTTCCAGTCGTCGCGATAACATCTACGGCTTCCGCGTGGTGATCGCCAAGGTCAACAAGGATCCCGAAACGTCCCAACTCTCACCCACAACATCATGGTAGAAATCCGCATCGATTACGAAGGTCAGCTCCACTGTTCCGCCCTGCACGTTCCTTCCGGCAACACTCTCGTCACGGATGCCCCCGTCGACAACAACGGTAGGGGCGAAGCCTTTTCGCCCACCGATCTCGTCGCCTCCGCGCTCGGGGCCTGCATGGCCACGGTGATGGGCATCGTCGCCCAGCGCAAAGAGATCGATCTCGCCGGCATGAAGATCATCGTGCACAAACACATGAGCGCCGATGCCCCGCGCCGCATTGTTTCACTACCCGTGGCCATCACCATGCCCATCGCCGCGGATCATCCGGCACTGCCTTTGTTGCAAGCCGCCATCCACGGCTGCCCAGTGCACAACAGCCTGCATCCCGACATCCAGGTGGACATCACCTGGTCCTTCGTGTCCTGAACGCTTTCTCTAACAACTCGTGAACGACGGCCCGGAGGCGATCTTGGAATTTTCCGTGATCGATGAAAGTGACGACTACATCGTCATCGCCAAGCCCGCGCCCTTGATCGTGCATCCCTCGAACGGCCGCGTGGAACCGACTTTGCTCTGCGGCCTAGAGCAGTTGCTCGCGTTTGAAATGGCGAATGGCAAGAAGCCCGCGATCATCACCCGTCTCGATCGCGAAACCAGCGGCCTCGTTCTCGTGGGGAAACACACGGATGCCGCTCGCGCCCTGGCGATGAGCTTGCAAAACCGCAAGGCGGAAAAAGGATACATCGCCTTGGTGCACGGGCATCCGGAGTGGGACGAGATCGATGTCGATCAACCCATCATCCGCCAGGGTCTGGTGAAACCCAGCGCCATCTGGCTGAAGCGCACGGTCCATCCGCAGGGTCGACCCAGCTTCACCCGCTTCCGCTGCCTGCGGCGGTGGACGAACGCACGCGGTGCCTTCAGCGAAGTGGCCTGTGAACCGCTTACCGGACGCACTCATCAGATCCGCGTCCACCTCGCGCATCTCGGGTTTCCCATCGTCGGCGATAAAATCTACGGCAC
>JBJOMZ010000089.1:0-10801 GCA_046052105.1 Verrucomicrobiota bacterium
TCCGGCCGATTTCAGCAACCATGCCAGCATCGAGGACGTGGTCGTCTTGCCATGCGTGCCGCTCACCACGAAATTGCGTTTGCCGCGCAGGAAATGTTCTTTCAGGACCTCCGGCAACGAAACGTAGAGCAACTTGCGCTCGAGTGCCGCCTCAGCCTCCTCATTGCCGCGACTGATGGCATTGCCGATCACGATCACATCCGCTCCCGCAGGTATGTTGGTCGACTTGTAGCCTTCCGTAAGAGGAATGCCCTGCCCTTCGAGAAACGTGGACATGGGTGGATAGACATTGGCATCGCTGCCGGTGACGGTGAAACCCCGTGCTTTCATCCCGGAGGCGACGGCTCCCATGGCCGTGCCACAGATGCCGATAAAATGAAAATGCTGTTGTTGCGACATGCGGAATTTTTCTAACAATCAAAACGTCGGAGCAGCCACGCGTCCATTCTCGCTTTCCTCCAATCGCTGGCGCAGAATGCGATCCGCCATCTCGCGCACCATTTCGCTCAGCAGCAGCCAGAGATGACTGCCTTTGCGGTAGTCCGCCGGAGCGATGTGTTTGACGCGTCCCGCATGAGTGCACAGTTGGAAGCACTTGCGAAAGCTCTTGCCGCTGGCGTCCTCGGGATTATATACCGCGATCGCCTGCCCGCCATTGCGGTTCAGCACGGTGAAACACGGAACATCCGTCGGTCCATCGCCCACATACACCATGTTTTCAAAGGGAACGGGACGGAGTTCGTTGGGCATGTGATCGTTCACATCCTGATCGTAGCGCAACATGCCTTTGTTGATGCGGAAGAGAAACTGGGTCTTCGTCGTGTGCGAGATCGTGCGCTTGGGGAAACTGATGCGGCCCTCGGCATCCTCGCCAAACTCGCAACCGAAAATCGCTTTCACATGCGGCTGTAAACGCGAGCCATCGAGCAAGGCCTTGAGCCCCGAGGAAACGATGTAGTGCTCGATCTTAATCCCCGCCGCTTCGTGTTCTTCACTGAGACACACTTTGGGCAGATCGGTAAAAATTTCCGGCAGACCTGGGAAGAACGAAAGACCCGCGCCGAGTTCTGTCAGACGCGCATTGGTCACATTGTCCATGCCGAGGTAATCGAGCAGGCATTTCATGTAGGCCAGCTCACCATCCCATTTTTGCTCGGTAACAAGACCATTGCACTTTTTCCAAAACTGGACGGGATCGATGCCGAACTGCGGAAACAAGACATCATCCTGCATATATCGCGGACTAAGCGTCTGATCGTAATCATAGACAAGCGCGATGGTGTTTTGCGGCACGGCCATAGGAGTGGAAAACTCTATGCCCCCGCGTCTACAAACGACAAGCACAAATCTCAGAATCGGGAGAGCTCGGACGATTCAACGTAAATTGTCTCAACCGATCAATCCGAGCTTCGGATAGGTCGCTTTAAGGATGGGCTGCGAAGGAGTTTTCATGAAATCTTCCAACACCGTCGCGTAGACGCTGCGAAAATCGGTGGTGAATTTCAAGTCGCCTTGACTGAGGTCGGTGAGACTGGGGTGCTTGCCATACAGCCCGCCTTTCACCGGAGCGCCGGCGAGGAACATGCAGGAGCCTTGTCCGTGATCTGTGCCGCCGCTGGCATTTTCTCCCACACGACGACCGAACTCGGAGAAAGTCATCACGGTGACTCGGTCGGCATTGCCTTGCTGTTTGATGTCCTTGAGGAATGACTTCAGGGCGCTATCCAATTGACCGAGCAGACGATCGTGGGAATTGAGCTGGTTGTTGTGGGTATCGAAGCCACCGTGGCTGACATAAAACACGCGGGTAGGAAGACCACCTGCGATCATGCGCGATACCAGATTGAGGCTGCGGGCGAGAGGTGTGCCCTCGTAACTCACCTGGGATTTGTATTTTGAGGCGATTTCCAAAATCGTTTTGGAAGAAACGCGGGCATCCATGCCCACTCGTTCGAGGAAGGCAAGATTGGATTCCCCTTTCACCGTGCCCGGTTTGCCTCCGGCACTCATGCCGATGCTGGCACCATCGACGGGCGAATCCGCGTCATCGTGGTCGGCCTCCGGGCTGTTGAGTTGGGCGAAAAACTCCTCCGCCTTGGCTTGTTCGCCGCCGCCGTGAATCCAGCGGTAGAGTTCGGGCGATGACAGGCATACACCGGAATTTTTCAGTGCGCCAAAGGACTCCGGCTGCGTCTTGTTGAAACTCATGCCCACCGTGGGATCGGCACCGGAACAGGCATTGTCGAAATATCGACCGATCCAGCCCGTGTTCGAGCGCGTGCTCGGATCGGCCGTTTCCCAGACCGATGTGGAGACGAAGTGCGAGCGATTCGGGTTCGGATAGCCCACGCCCTGAACCACGGCAAGATCGCCCTCTTTGTAGAGCGATCCCATGAAAGGCATGCTGGCATTGAGCCCAGCGTAATCCGAGAGCTGAATGATGTCCTTTTCCGTCTTGTGAATGCGCGGACGGGCTTTGTGATAATCGTCATCGCCATACGGCACGAGCGTGTTCAGACCATCATTGCCACCGGCGAGCTGGATCACCACAAGGATAGGACCATCCTTGCCGGTGGTGAATTGCGTGGCCTTGTCGCGTGTAGCCGCATCCAGAGCCCCAAAGGTCTGATTGACAAATCCCGGAACCGTCCACGTGGCCGAAGCGCCTAACAAAGTGGTGCGTAAAAAATCACGACGCGTTTTCATAATCGTATGGGGTAGAGTAAAGTTTGTATGATCAAGTGAGTTGGTAGTGGGGTGTGCTCATCATCAGGTGCAGCAATTCCGCTACTTCCTGATTGGTGAAAATCACTCCTTTTTTCTCGGTGGCGTAAGCGATGAATTGTTCACGCACATTGCCACTGAGATGACGCTGGAACAGGCGTTGAATCAGCGAATCAACCATGGTCTCGACATTATCGCGCGCGGCGCGCGGCACCAAGACATCGTAATCCGGGCCCTTCCAGGTCATTTCCGCCATGCGCTGCATTCCGTTGCCGAAACCTTGAACCTTGCCCATGTCCCGATTCGGCATGCCACCATCCGTTCCTTTGCAGAGAAAGCCGGAAATTTGATAACGCGTGAGCAGTGTGTTGGTATTGATCCAAGCCTTGCCCCAGTCCCAGCCGGCCACATTGGGTGGAGCAAACAGAATTTGACCCAACTGGCTTTGCACATAGAGCGCATAACCTTTGGGCAAACTCGGCACCTCGAGCTGCTTGAGCGTTTGGATGAAAAACTGCACCGGGCTTTTGATTTGATTGCTCATGCAGTCCGCGGAATAAAATTCTTTCGACAGGAAAATCTCGCGCAACAGGGGCACCAACTCGAAGTTTGCCTCGCGAAAGGTCTTGGCAAGATCCTCCACTGCGGTCTCGGGTGGATTTTCAAAGGCGAAGTATTCCCACAATTTCATGGATACGTATCTCGACGCCTGGGGTTGTTGGAAAATCACATCGATGATGCCGTCGCCATCAAACTTGCCCTTCTGACCGAGGAACGTTTTTTCCCCATCATCCCAGTTGCGCTTGCTGTGGCTGACGGTTCCCATGAAGCGGTTGATGTCATACCCCGTGAAAGCGCGCGCCGCTTGGCGGATGTCCTCCTCGGTGTAATTCCCCTGCCCCAGGGTAAAAAGCTCCATCACTTCACGGGCAAAGTTTTCGTTAGGCTTGCCTTTTTTCGAGGTCTGCAAATCAAGGTATAACATCATCGCCGGGTCCTTAGCCATGGCGCGGGTCAGTTTCTTGAAATTCCCTAAGGCATGCTTGCGAAATGTTACATTCTGATCAAACAGCAGTGAGGATTCCCTGACCTTCTGCGCGCTGGTAGCGAAGTGGTCGTGCCAGAACAAGGTCATTTTTTCACGCAACGGCGCTTGTGTGCGGAACATGCGATCAAGCCACCAACCCTGGGCTTCGAGTCCTTGGCGTCGCTCCAGTTGCTGAAATTTTTGTGCGATTTCCCGGCGCTTGCGATCCGCCTCCTCCAGGGTCAGGCCCGGCATTGTTTTGCGATTGTCGCGAAACGCGGCAAAGCGTTCGCGTGCTGCTTCCTGACGTTTCTCGGGAGTGGTCCACTCAGGTGCGGGCAGGAAATCGATGGCTTCTGTAGGACTGAGCAAAAAGTCCACCGCCTTGTGACGACCCAGCACGTGGAGTTGGGAAATGTCCTGCGGATTCCCGCCGAAACCCGCGCGATTCAGCAAGTGCGCCGCTTCCTCCCAGGTCCATTGATTTTCGGCTTTCGGTAGCATGATAAAATTGGGTTCATGAATAGAACGCAATTCGATAGAAAAAGTTGCACAAAATGCAAAAATCAGGGAAATCACGAGATCCGATTCGACTCAGCATTTTCCCTTGCAGGAAATCCTGTGCTGTTGCAGATTATCAGCATGCAAACCGTGGCCAACCAACTTCGTTCGTTTCTGCAATATTACGCTGTGCAACTGATCGAACATCCGGATCAAGCCCAGCTCCGCGTCGCCGAGGTTGGGCCGAACCGTCTGCGCTTCCGTCTTATTCTCGCTTCCTCGGATGTGGCCTTGTTGATTGGTCGCAACGGCTTCACCGCCTCGGCCATTCGCAGCGTGATGAAAGCCGCCGCTGATCGCGAAAACGTGCAGTTCACCCTGCAAATCCACTCGCACGAGGAAGAAGCCGAACGCGCAGCGCGGGAGGATGGATAAAAAAAACGACTCTCATTGAGAGTCGTGATCATAAGAAAATAGCGGCTGTGGGACTCGAACCCACACACATTAGTACTCGATTTTGAGTCGAGCGCGTCTACCAATTCCGCCAAACCGCCGTTCGGGAGAGAGATTCAATACCGTGCGTGCGAAAATTTCAACCGCAAAAATCAGATCAGAGCATTTTTTTCGCAGACGCGTCTTTCATCGCATCTTACTCTTGCTTGATAACACTTTGAAAGCATACTGCCGACGTGAACAATTCTGTGTGCATCGTTGTGTTCAGCCTGCTCAGCATCGGCTGCGGCATGGTGGGACCGAATCATGAAATTCCGCAAACGAACTTGCCAGCTGCGTTTTCCCACAACGGTCTGCAGTGGAAACGCACCAGCGCGCCAAAACTTTACGAAAGCACCCGTTGGTGGCGTGTTTTTGGCGACGATACTCTCAACGATCTTGCCTCCTCCACCGCCTCACAGAACCTTGGCTTGCAGGCCGCATCCGCTCGTCTTCGCGAAGCGCGCGCCCTCAGCCGAGCAAGCCGCACCAGCGTATTCCCGTCGCTCGATTTCAATGGTTCCGCCAGCCGCAGCAAGTTCATCTTCGGCCAAGGAGTCAACCTCCAGGTCAACAACTTCAGCCTGCCACTGGATCTGTCCTACGAAGTGGATCTTTGGGGAAAGGTGCGCCGTCAAGTGGAAGGGGCCGATGCCCGTGAAGCCGTCGCCCGCGCCAGCCTCGTCGCCACCCAGCTCACACTCACTGCCGATACCGCACAAACCTACTGGGCTCTTCGAGGTCTCGATGCCGACCGCGCCCTGCTTGTCAACAGCATCGCACTACGCAAGGAATCGTTGGCGCTTGTGGAGGCTCGCTTCCGAGCAGGCACCGTCAATGCGCTCGATGTCTCAAAAGCGCAGACCGAAGTCGCCAATCTTGAAGCGGAGCTGATCGGCGTCGACCGCAATCGGTCGGAGCTTGTCAATGCATTGGCCGTTCTCACCGGTCGCAACGCCGGCCGTTTCTCGATCCGCGCTGAGGCTAAATTGCCCAAACCGCCCGTCATCCCCGCAGGGGTTCCCGCCCACTTGCTGCTGCGTCGTCCCGATCTTCATGCCGCCGAACGCACCGTGGCGGCTGCAAACGCCGAGATTGGCGTGGCCAAGGCGGCCTTCTACCCGAGTCTGAACTTGCGGGTCGGCGGAGGTCTGGCAGCACAGCAGTATGATCGCCTCTTCCAAGCCGATGCCGCCGTATGGTCCTTGGGCTCCTCGCTGACCTATCCCATCCTTGGTCAAAAAAGGATCCGTGCCAGCTACGATGCTGCCGTGGCCCGCCACCAAGCAGCCACGCTCGATTACAAAGAATCCGTGCTCGTTGCCCTGCGCGAGGCCGAGGATGGTCTCACGGGACTGGATTTTCTGCGCCTGCAGGAAGAAGCGCAAAACAAAGCAGTTGTCGCCGCGGAGCAAGCACTGGAAATCTCCCGTCAACGGTTTTCCGCAGGTCTTGTGAGCTTTCTCGAAGTCGTTGATTCCGAACGCACATTGCTCGCTACTCAACGTCTTGCCGCATCGCTGCGCGTGCAGCGCCTTGCCGTCACAGTCAATCTGATCAAAGCCCTAGGCGGCTCTTGGTAATCGCATATTTCATGAGCATCCTCACGCAACTCCCCGCCTTCGGGCCCACCCGCGATCGCGAACTCCTGAAAGACGCCACCACTTTCTGCTACAAAGAAACCGATCAGGGTGCGCTGCATGCCCATGTGTTTTTCCCGTTGGAACATCCGCAGGACACGCCCACTACTCTGCTGATCTTTTTTCACGGCGGCTTCTGGGATGCCTACGCGGCGACGCAATTCGCCACACAATGCCTCTACTTCGCCGAGCGCGGTTGCGTCTGCATCGCAGCGGAAACACGTGTAAGTTCGCGGCACCAAAGCACCCCGATGGACGCGATCGAAGATGCGCAGGACCTGGTCATCGCCGCCAAAAAAAACTGCGCAACGCTGGGCATCGACCCGCAGAAAGTCGTGCTCGCTGGTGCCGCAGGTGGGGCGCTACTCGCATTGCATGCCGCCATGAAAAAACAACCCCGCAACGATGAGAGTGTGAATTCACGACCACAAGGCGTGGTCTTGTTTAGCGCGCTCGTGGATGCATCCGCCGGTAAGGACCACATCTCCAAATTCGGTTCAAGGTCTGCAGCCAAGGCAAACAGTCCGCTCAAAATGACGCGGCGAAAATTGCCGCCCATGCTTTTTCTTCACGGAAAAAACGACCGCATAACCCCCGCGGAACCTGTGCACTCGTTTCGCCGCTGGATGCGATGGAAAGGCAACAAGGTGGACGTGATCGAATACGATGCAGTGGACCATAGGTTTTTCAATTTCAACTGCAGCCCAACCCATCACGACCTGACCATGCAGGCAATGGAAGGTTTTTTGCACAAACTCAAACTCATGCCGCAGCGAGAAAACGACGAATCCCATCACTGAGACTAGCCGGCAACCACCCGTTGACCCATTTCGCCCAGCCCGTCGATACCGAGTTCAACGAAGTCTCCTGGTTGCAGATACTTGGGCGGATTCATGCCCATGGCCACGCCCGAAGGAGTTCCTGTAGCCACCACATCGCCGGGTAACAAAGTCATGAAGCGACTGATGTAACTGAGCACCATTTTCACAGAAAACATCATATCACCCGTATAGCCGTTTTGCCTCAACTCACCATTGACCTTGGTCCACAACCGCAAGGCCTGTGGATCCGGCACTTGAGAAGCGGGAACCAACCATGGCCCCATGGGACCGAAGCGGTCATAACTTTTCCCCTTCATCCACTGGCCGCCCATTTCCTTTTGGTAAGCGCGCTCCGAATAATCACAAAAGACCGAGTAACCCGCCACACAGGAAAGAGCATCATCCTCGCTCACGTGGCTCATGGTTTGCCCGATCACCACTGCCAGCTCCACCTCATAATCGAGCTTCTCAGCACCGCGTGGGCGTATGATCTCGTCATAGGGCCCCGACCAGCAGGACGAGGCCTTCATGAACAACACCGGCTCGGTGGGAATTCCCTCACCGAACTCCTTGGCGTGATCGAGGTAATTTTTGCCGACGCAGACGATTTTGGATGGTCGATCCACTGGCGGGCCGATGCGAACCATCGTAGGAATTTCGCGACCACCCACACAACCGTCTTCCACCCACTGCGCGAGCGACTCCATACCACCCATGGCAAAGAATCCCTCGTCGTAATCGTTGAATTCCTCGCTAGCATCGATACGCCGTCCATCTGGCAACAACACCCCCGGTTCCTCGCGTCCGATATCGCCATGACGGATCAATTTCATGGAGCCACCCTAGCGAGAACAGGGCGCTTTGACAAGGGTGGAGTCAATCTCCCGATTTTCCGGCAAGAATCAGGGTGACACTGGCAATGCCTTGGATTACAGTGGGCGCACATGGCGGAAATTGGCAAATGGATTTCGGAGCACTGGCGCAATGCCATCGAGATTTTGATTCTCGCCCTGGGCGTCTATCAGATCTTCCGCGCGTTCAAGTCAACCCGCGGCGCCCGTATCCTCGTGGGATTGACCTCGATCCTGATCTTTCTCACGCTCATTTCCCAACTATTCTCCTTTCAAGTGATCGGCTGGATCATCACCCGTGCCGCCGCGGCGCTGGCACTTGCCCTGATCGTGATCTTCCAACCTGAACTGCGCAACGCCCTCGCCAAACTGGGCAGCAGCCGTTTGTTCCTGTTCTCCACCAACCGCAAACTCGCTTTCCTCGAAACCTTTGCCGACGCGGTGATCACTCTATCAAAAAAACGTCTGGGCGCGCTGTTCGCGATCGAAAGGGGCATCAGTCTCCGTCCTTACCTCGAAACCGGCGTGAAAATGGATGCGATTTTTTCTCCGGAACTGGCGATGGCAGTATTTCACCCCAAGGCACCACTGCACGACGGCGCGATGATCATCGCCCAGGACCGCGTGGCCGGTGCCGCCTGTGTGTTTCCCGTCAGCCAAAAAGAACTGGGCGACCGCTCCATCGGCCTGCGCCACCGCGCTGCCATCGGTGTGTCCGAGGAGTCCGACTGCGTGGTAGTCGTAGTGTCCGAAGAAACGGGCAGCATCTCCCTCTGCGTGGATGGCGAGATGATCCGCACTACCAGTGCTGACGATTTCCGCACCCGCCTTGAAGCTCTCTTTCTCTCCACACCCGCTCAAGATGAAAACAGCACTGACAAAGAACTGGCCGGCTAAAATCGCCTCGCTGGTTGCCGCCTATGCGATCTGGTATGTGATTCACAAACATATCAACGATGGCGATGGCTTCCGCTTCATTTCCGAGCAAGCGCGGGATCAGCAACTGCAGCAACAGAACCTGCAGAGGGAAATGCAGCAGAAACTACTAGAAGTGTCGATCCTGCAGCAAAAGATCGACAAAACCATGACCGAAAACGCGCCCAAGGCGAAGGTGGTGGAAGAGGAACAAAACCCTGCGGTGACGCCAACACCCAGCCAGTGAAAGCCCCTTAGCATGATGAACTGTTTTATTGCCGGAACCGATACGGGCGTGGGAAAAACCCACACCACCAAAATATTGTTAGATTCACTGCGCGCCGATGGCATTGATGCAGTGGGCTACAAACCCATCGTCTGTGGTGATCGCGATGACGCGCATATCCTCGCGGCGGCATCGGGCGGACTCGCTCTGGAACAAGTGAATCCGGTGTGGCTCAAAACTCCCGTGGCTCCGTGGGTGGCCGCACAACTGGAAAACACGCAGATTGACATCGATCGACTCATCGCAGGCTACCGGATTCTCGCAGCGGAGCACGAGCTTGTTTTGGTTGAGGGATGTGGTGGTTGGGAAGTGCCCATCACTGCAGACTACTCCACCGCGGATCTTGCGCAAGCCCTCGGACTTCCGGTCGTGCTTGTCGTCGCCAACCGATTGGGTGCGATCAATCACACCGTGCTTTCTTGCCAGTCCATCCGCGCGCGCGGCATGCATCTGCGCGGCATCATCCTCAATCACCTCGTGGACGAATTCGACACCGCCATCATCTCCAACAAAAACTGCATCCCACAAGTGGCGCAAACCCCACTGCTTACGGAAGTGATCCACTCACAGGATTGGATCGAGACGGACTGGCTCACAGCATAAGCACCAGAAATGCGCTCATCTCTGGCATCGGTGCAAGAAGGCAATTGGAGCGCGGACTTGAGTCCGCATCAGAAAAACCAAGCGGAATCATAGTCCATCGTTTCCCTCGCTTGATCGCTGTGTTTTCTCCACAACCACGGAAAACCACGGCCCCGCTACCAACCAAAACGATGAAATCATAGTGGCAGCGTTCGTATATCAGAAAAGATATTCCCGTCCCTCCACTGCCAGATAAACCTGCCTGATATAATAACGTTTTTTGAGATATTCCTTGCAGCATCAAGGAATCTTTGCTTTTTCTTTAGCGAAATGCCTACTTGATATAACGGTCAAATGGGATACGAATAAATAATGTTAGCCCAACAAACCGAGTCCACCGCCATGAAGTTTAGCAGTAGAGTTCTGAATCTAGCAGCAACCGTTGTTTTCATGGGAGTCCCCTTTGCGATTGCCGCAGACAAGCAGCCACCCAGTGAATCAGCTGCTCAACCGGCACCGAGGCAAGTTGACCAGAAGGAAGTCGAGGCAGGTCGTGCAGCAGCCCAAGCCGACATTCGTAAGAAGTTGATTCGATACGATATCGTTGGTCAGCCTTCGATGATCGACCCCGAACTCAAGCGGCTCGCAGCAAGCAAATACAACATCTCGGTTACCTTTCATGGGTGCTGCGCTGGTCCGAGAATCGACTTTGATCGCGCCTATCTGGAAGTTGTCATTGCACACCTCAAGACACTTCACGGATTTGATCCTGTAGCCAAGTTGGAGAAGGACTTGAGGGAGAAACAGAAATGAACACAACCAGCGGTCAAACAAAGGCGAATCGGGTAGGCGGGAGGTTCTAACTCCCGCCCCCCACACCACCGGCCATACGGATCCGTAGCACGGCGGTTCCAATTCGTCACCTGTTACACCTTGGGTCTTTTCGGCCCTTCGGGGTAACG